>NZ_JBXAHA010000065.1:0-626 GCF_058794615.1 Cupriavidus sp. GW823-FHT07A04 | reverse complement strand
GCCATGCAGCAGGCACAACTCCCCGACAACGACGCAACACGCAACGCCATCAAGCAGCAGCTGATCGCGCGCGAGCTGTTTCGCCAGGAGGCGGCCAAGGCCAAGGGGCTGGAAGCGCGGCCCGATGTGCAGCAGGCCCTGCGCGAGGCGAAGGACGCCATCCTGACCCAGGCCTGGCTCAAGGACCATATCAAGCCCGCGCCGGTCACCGAGGAGCAGGTGCGCGCGCGCTACAACGCCATCGTGGCAAGCCTGGGCGACAAGGAATACAAGGGCCGCCTGATCGAGCTCGCCGACGATGCCGCGGCCGCCGCCGCGCTCGCGCGCATCCAGGCCGGCGAGGACTTCGCCAAGGTGGCGCAGCAGGTCAGCCTCGCGCCGTCCAGGGCCAGTGGTGGCGCGATGGATTGGCTCAGCTTCAAGGTGCCGGCGCAGGAAGGCCAGACCCAGAACCTGCCCTTGCCGCTTGCGCAGGCGCTGTCCACCCTGCCCGCTGGCGCGGTGAGCGCCACCCCCGTGGCCTGGAACAACCGCCGCTTCCTGGTCAAGGTTGACGAAGTGCGCGCGACCCGTGTCCCGGCCTATGACACCGTCAAGCCCGGCATCCAGCAAGCGTTGCAGGCGCA
>NZ_JBXAHA010000064.1:0-665 GCF_058794615.1 Cupriavidus sp. GW823-FHT07A04 | reverse complement strand
CACAACGCTGGTTTGCTCTACGGCAGCGCTGGATTTAGCTCAGCGATGCGTTGCCCCATCGCTGAAGTCCGATGTATGACGGGACAGGTGCACAACGCTGGTTTGCTCCCCTCTCCCATGAAATGGGAGAGGGGCGGGGGAGAGGGCGGGCGCTTGCCCAAGGTGATACGTCCCGGTCTTGCGCAGGCCTGCCCTCTCCCACAACAGCACTTGCGCCGCGTGGGAGAGGGGAGCTACGGCGGCGCTGGATTTAGCCCAGCGATGCATCGACCCCCGCTGAAGTTCGATGCATCCGTGACGGGGGCAGATGCACGACGCTGGTTTGCTACGGCAGCGCCGTGATTTCATCGCCGTCGTGGAGTGACGGGGGCAGATGCACAACGCTGGTTTGCTCCCCTCTCCCATGAAATGGGAGAGGGGACGGGGGAGAGGGCGGGCGCTCGCGCAGCGTGAAATGCGTCGCTCTTGCGCACGCCCGCCCTCTCCCCCAACCCCTCTCCCGCCGTGCGGGAGAGGGGTGCTACGGCAGCGCTGGATTTAGCCCAGCGATGCATCGACCCTCGCTGAAGTCCGATGCATCCGTGACGAGGGCAGATGCACGACGCTGGTTTGCTACGGCAGCGCCGTGATTTCATCGCCGTCGTGGAGTGACGGGGGCAGATGCA
>NZ_JBXAHA010000063.1:0-689 GCF_058794615.1 Cupriavidus sp. GW823-FHT07A04 | reverse complement strand
TGACCGATGTGGCGCAGACGGTGACGGTCAACCTGCCGTACGGCCGCAAGCGCGCGCTCGAGATCGCCACCACGCTGGCGATGGAGCCCGAGATGATGCTGCTGGACGAGCCGACCCAGGGCATGGGCCACGAAGACGTGGCGCGCGTGACCGAGCTGATCCGCAAGGTGGCGGTGGGGCGCACCATCCTGATGGTGGAGCACAACATGAACGTGGTCTCGTCGATTGCCGACAAGATCACGGTATTGCAGCGCGGCGCGATCCTGGCCGAAGGGCCGTACGCCGAGGTATCGAAAGACCCGCGCGTGATGGAGGCCTATATGGGCACCGTCGAGGCTGAACTGCAGGGCGCGCACTGAGGAGCCAGGATGAGCACAACGCCCGCACTAGAAATCAAGGACCTGCACGCCTGGTATGGCGAATCGCACATCCTGCATGGCGTGGACCTGACCGTGAATGCCGGCGAGGTGGTGACGCTGCTGGGGCGCAACGGCGCCGGGCGCACCACCACGTTGCGCGCCATCATGGGCCTGACCGGCCAGCGCAAGGGCTCGATCCGCGTCAACGGCACCGAGACCATCGGCATGCCGACGCACAAGATCGCGCACTGCGGCATCGGCTATTGCCCGGAAGAGCGGGGCATCTTCGCCAGCCTGTCGTGCGAGGAAAACCTGCTGTTGCCGCCGCTG
>NZ_JBXAHA010000062.1:0-701 GCF_058794615.1 Cupriavidus sp. GW823-FHT07A04 | reverse complement strand
ACCGTGCGCAACTGGGCGCAGGCCGAACTGGCGCCGCGCGCGGCCGAGATCGACCGTACCGACCAGTTCCCGATGGACGCCTGGAAGAAGATGGGCGACCTCGGCGTGCTCGGCATCACGGTGGCGGAGGAATACGGCGGCGCCAACATGGGCTACCTGGCCCACATGATCGCCATGGAAGAAATCAGCCGCGCCTCGGCATCGGTCGGCTTGTCGTACGGCGCGCACTCCAACCTGTGCGTCAACCAGATCCACCGCAACGGCACCGCCGCGCAAAAGGCCAAGTACCTGCCCAAGCTGGTCTGCGGCGACTGGATCGGCGCGCTGGCCATGAGCGAGCCCAACGCCGGCTCCGACGTGGTGAGCATGAAGCTGCGCGCCGACTTCAAGGGCGACCACTACGTGCTCAACGGCACCAAGATGTGGATCACCAACGGCCCGGATTGCGATGTGCTGGTGGTCTACGCCAAGACCGAGCCGGACCTTGGCGCGCGCGGCATGACCGCCTTTATCGTCGAGAAGGGCATGAAGGGTTTCTCGGTGGCGCAGAAGCTGGACAAGCTCGGCATGCGCGGCTCGCACACGGGCGAGCTGGTGTTCCAGGACGTGGAAGTGCCGGTGGAGAACATCCTCGGCGGCGAGAACCTGGGCGCCAAGGTGCTGATGAGCGGCCTGGACTATGAGCGCGCCGTGCTCTCCGG
>NZ_JBXAHA010000061.1:0-820 GCF_058794615.1 Cupriavidus sp. GW823-FHT07A04 | reverse complement strand
TATCGGAAGGTGCGGCTGGATCACCTCCTTTCAAGAGCGTGCATCTTAAGTCGAGCGTTCACACTTATCGGTTTGTTTGCTGTTACAGCCAAGGGTCTGTAGCTCAGGTGGTTAGAGCACCGTCTTGATAAGGCGGGGGTCGTAGGTTCAAGTCCTACCAGACCCACCAAGTTACGGATGGTGGTTCGAAGCTGAACCTCCGGACAGAAGTAAATTGGGGGATTAGCTCAGCTGGGAGAGCACCTGCTTTGCAAGCAGGGGGTCGTCGGTTCGATCCCGTCATCCTCCACCAATTACCTCGCACTTCAGTGTGCACCTTGGATTGGTCGTCAAAGGCAAGCGCTTAGGATTGAGCGTTTGCCTTTGGCCTTGGCCAAGACGTTGCGAGACGAAGTCTCGCGCGGCTGTTCTTTAACAATATGGGATGTAGTAAAGGTGTCGTGAGCGTTGATGAGACGCTGAAGTAAAACACGATACCGGGTTGTGATTGTATCAACCGAAATGTATTTAAGTGATCGAAAGATGACTTGGAATACGGCACAAATGCGAGAACTCATCCTGTAGCGAGCACGGCTTGAACGCAAGTTTGAGACACACTCGTTATAGGGTCAAGCGAACAAGTGCATGTGGTGGATGCCTTGGCGATCACAGGCGATGAAGGACGCGGTAGCCTGCGAAAAGCTTCGGGGAGCTGGCAAACAAGCTTTGATCCGGAGATGTCCGAATGGGGAAACCCGGCCCGTATGGGTCATCCCTGACTGAATACATAGGTCAGGGAAGCGAACGCGGCGAACTGAAACATCTAAGTAGCTGCAGGAAC
>NZ_JBXAHA010000060.1:0-875 GCF_058794615.1 Cupriavidus sp. GW823-FHT07A04 | reverse complement strand
TTGTCACCCGGCATGACCATTTCCTTGTCCTTCGGCAGCTCGATCGAGCCAGTCACGTCGGTCGTACGGAAGTAGAACTGCGGGCGGTAGTTGTTGAAGAACGGGGTGTGGCGGCCGCCTTCGTCCTTCGACAAGATGTAGACCTCGCCGGTGAAGTGCGTGTGCGGCTTGATCGAACCCGGCTTGCACAGCACTTGGCCGCGCTCGACGTCTTCGCGCTTCGTGCCGCGCAGCAGCAGACCCACGTTGTCGCCTGCTTGACCTTGGTCCAGCAGCTTGCGGAACATTTCCACGCCGGTGCAGATGGTCTTGACCGTCGGCTTGATACCAACGATTTCGATTTCTTCACCAACCTTGATGATGCCGCGCTCGATACGACCGGTCACAACCGTGCCACGGCCCGAGATCGAGAACACGTCTTCCACCGGCATCAGGAAGGTACCGTCGATGGCACGTTCCGGCGTCGGGATGTAGCTGTCCAGCTGTTCGGCCAGGGCCAGAATGGCTTGCTCGCCCAGTTCGCCCTTGTCGCCTTCCAGTGCCAGCTTGGCCGAACCCTTGATGATCGGGGTGTCGTCGCCGGGGAATTCGTACTTGGACAAGAGCTCGCGCACTTCCATTTCGACCAGCTCGAGCAGCTCGGCGTCGTCGACCATGTCGCACTTGTTCAGGAACACGATGATGTAAGGCACGCCAACCTGGCGGGCCAGCAGGATGTGTTCGCGGGTCTGGGGCATGGGGCCGTCAGCGGCCGAGCACACCAGGATCGCGCCGTCCATCTGTGCGGCGCCCGTGATCATGTTCTTCACATAGTCAGCGTGGCCCGGGCAGTCAACGTGTGCGTAGTGGCGGTTAGCCGTTTCGTACTCGACGTG
>NZ_JBXAHA010000059.1:0-1004 GCF_058794615.1 Cupriavidus sp. GW823-FHT07A04 | reverse complement strand
AGGTTTTCCGGCCCGGTGTAGTTGGCGCTGGGGCGGATGATCTTGTTGTCGATGCGTTGCTCGATGATATGCGCAGCCCAGCCCGAGGTGCGCGCGATCACGAACAGCGGGGTGAACATGGCGGTGGGCACGCCCATCATGTGATAGCTCACCGCGCTGAACCAGTCCAGGTTGGGGAACATCTTCTTGGCGTCCCACATGGTGGTTTCCAGGCGCTCGGCGATGTCGAACATCTTCATCGAGCCGGCATCCTTGGACAGGCGCCGCGCCACTTCCTTGATCACCTGGTTGCGCGGGTCGCCGGTGGTGTACACCGGGTGGCCGAAGCCGATCACCACTTCCTTGTTCTCCACGCGGCGCGAGATGTCGATATGCGCCTCGTCCGGGCTGTCGTAGCGCTTCTGGATCTCGAACGCCACTTCGTTGGCGCCGCCGTGCTTGGGGCCGCGCAGCGCGCCGATGGCGCCGCAGATCGACGAGTACATGTCCGAGCCCGTGCCGGCGATCACGCGGCCGGCGAAGGTGGAGGCGTTGAACTCGTGCTCGGCGTACAGGTTGAGCGAGGTCTGCATGGCGCGCTCCCACAGTGTGGACGGCTTCTGGCCGTGCAGCAGGTGCAGGAAGTGCGCGCCGATGGTGTCGTCGTCGGTCTCGACTTCGATGCGCCGGCCGTTATGGCTGTAGTGGTACCAGTACAGCAGCATGGAGCCCAGGCTGGCCATCAGGCGGTCGGCGATGTCGCGCGCGCCGGGGGTGTTGTGGTCGTCCTTTTCCGGCAGCACGGTGCCGAGCACGGACACGCCGGTGCGCATCACGTCCATCGGGTGGGCGCTGGCGGGCACCCATTCGAGGGCGGCCTTGACGTTGGCGGGCAGGCCGCGCAGGGCCTTGAGCTTGGCCTTGTAGGCAGCCAGTTCGGCGCGGGTGGGGAGCTTGCCGTGCACCAGCAGGTGGGCGATTTCCTCGAATTCGCAGGTCTCGGCGATGTCGAGGATGTCGTAGCC
>NZ_JBXAHA010000058.1:0-1025 GCF_058794615.1 Cupriavidus sp. GW823-FHT07A04 | reverse complement strand
GCATCCGCAGCTTCGGTGACTGGCTTAGCCCCGTTACATCTTCCGCGCAGGACGACTCGATCAGTGAGCTATTACGCTTTCTTTAAAGGATGGCTGCTTCTAAGCCAACCTCCTGACTGTTTTAGCCTTCCCACTTCGTTTCCCACTTAGCCAATCTTAGGGACCTTAGCTGGCGGTCTGGGTTGTTTCCCTCTTGACACCGGACGTTAGCACCCGATGTCTGTCTCCCGTGATTGCACTCTTCGGTATTCGGAGTTTGCTATGGCGGGGTAATCAGCAATAGACCCCCCAACCATGACAGTGCTCTACCCCCGAAGGTGAGACACGAGGCACTACCTAAATAGTTTTCGGAGAGAACCAGCTATTTCCAGACTTGTTTAGCCTTTCACCCCTATCCACAGCTCATCCCCTAACTTTTCAACGTTAGTGGGTTCGGTCCTCCAGTACGTGTTACCGCACCTTCAACCTGGCCATGGATAGATCGTCTGGTTTCGGGTCTACACCCAGCGACTGAACGCCCTATTCGGACTCGCTTTCGCTACGCCTTCCCTAATCGGTTAAGCTTGCCACTGAATGTAAGTCGCTGACCCATTATACAAAAGGTACGCCGTCACCCGTTTCCAGGCTCCGACTGTTTGTATGCATGCGGTTTCAGGATCTATTTCACTCCCCTCCCGGGGTTCTTTTCGCCTTTCCCTCACGGTACTGGTTCACTATCGGTCGATCACGAGTATTTAGCCTTGGAGGATGGTCCCCCCATCTTCAGACAGGATTTCACGTGTCCCGCCCTACTTGTCGTACACCTAGTTCCACAACGCTGTTTTCGCATACAGGGCTATCACCTGCTATGGCCGGGCTTTCCATCCCGTTCTGCTAACAATGCTGCTAAAGAGTACAAGGCTCTTCCCATTTCGTTCGCCACTACTCTGGGAATCTCGGTTGATTTCTGTTCCTGCAGCTACTTAGATGTTTCAGTTCGCCGCGTTCGCTTCCCTGACCTATGTATTCAGTCAGGGATGACCCAT
>NZ_JBXAHA010000057.1:0-1027 GCF_058794615.1 Cupriavidus sp. GW823-FHT07A04 | reverse complement strand
AAAGTAGGTAATCGCCAGGCTCTCCCTTGAAACCCCCCAGTACGAAAGTACTGGGGGGTTTTGCTTTTGCGGCTGCGGTTTTGCGCGATCAGGCTCTAGCAGCGTCCAAGCCGCCAGCCTGGCGAGCCAGTTGGCCGAAATCGACGTCAAAGCAAGGCCCGAGAGGCCGCCAGACGCCGTTTTAGAGCCTCTGGCGAGCCCCTATAGGGTGAAGGTGTTCTTTATTGAACGCCGACGATGATGGTGCGATCGGGCAGCTTAGCTGGTGCCAGGTCAACGCTCCGAAGTCTGTCCTTCCCTACTTTGCATAGTACGGAAAGTGCTTGACAGCCAAGGAAAGTTACACCATAATCAGAAGTTCACTGCGGAGAGGTGCCCGAGTGGCTAAAGGGGGCAGACTGTAAATCTGTTGGCTTACGCCTACGTTGGTTCGAATCCAACCCTCTCCACCAAGAATTGCAAAGCAGTAGTGAGTACCCGGCAGGTGTCGGTGAAGCAGAAAGCGTGGTAACCCGGCGGGTGTAGCTCAATGGTAGAGCAGAAGCCTTCCAAGCTTACGACGAGGGTTCGATTCCCTTCACCCGCTCCAGATTGCCCGGGTTCTTGCAGTTCTAAAAAGCAGCATTCAAGTTTCGCCCATGTGGCTCAGTGGTAGAGCACTCCCTTGGTAAGGGAGAGGTCGGCAGTTCGATCCTGCCCATGGGCACCAAATACCGCACTAGCAATATCGCTACCGACACAGGAGTCGCGAAATGGCAAAGGAAAAGTTCTCGCGGACTAAACCGCACGTGAACGTTGGTACGATCGGTCACGTTGACCATGGTAAGACCACCCTGACGGCAGCAATTGCTACGGTGCTGGCAGCCAAGTTTGGCGGTTCGGCCAAGAAGTACGACGAAATCGACGCAGCGCCGGAAGAAAAGGCACGCGGTATTACCATCAACACCGCACACGTCGAGTACGAAACGGCTAACCGCCACTACGCACACGTTGACTGCCCGGGCCACGCTGACTATGTGAAGAACAT
>NZ_JBXAHA010000055.1:0-1079 GCF_058794615.1 Cupriavidus sp. GW823-FHT07A04 | reverse complement strand
GCAGCCGCGCCAGTGGCAGTCTTGCCTTGCGCGACCGGCGACCATGGCGGCGGCGCGAAGCAGCTGTCGCAGGCACTCATGCTCGGCGGCACGCCGTAGACCAGCGGCCCCGGTCCGTGGACGTCGGTATTGCCCGTTGTGAGTGCCGCGAGCTGCGCCATGAAGGCCGAGAGCTCGCCCTGGTTCACCGCATCCCCGGTACTGTTGACCAGCGTTGCAGAACGGCTGTTGTCCAGGCTGCCAACGTTGAGCGTTACGTTCCTGCCCGCCGAAATAATGCCGCCCTTGTTCGAGAGCGAGGCCGTGCCGATGTCGAGGTTCCCGCCGCTGATGATCTGGCCGGCGGTCCCGTCGGCCTGGCGCACCACCGTATGGTCGACGGTGGGTACGCCAATATTGAGGGTGCTTTCGGGCGTCAGCAGGAAGGGCGGCACCCTAGCCGCACCCGGGGCGGCCGGGATCAGGTGCCACAGGTCTTGTCCGTACTGCTGGTCCCCGTTCGAGGGAATGATCTCCGCACCGCGAACCAGCAGTACGGAATCATCGGGATTGCGCCTGACGTCGGCCAGCGTGATGTTGGATATTGCGCCTGGTGCATAGGCAGGGCAGCTGTCGCAGGATCCCCCTGGCAACCACGGCGAATAGCTGCCGATGATGGTCGCGTTGAGCAGACTGTCGTTGACCACCTTGGTGAAGGAGCTGCCCGCATCCACCGGCGCGGTGCGGTCATTGATGACCGCGCCCGCGGCGATATGCAAGTTGCCCTTGGCGCCGATCACGCTGCCGATGTTGTTGAGGGTGCCGGAGATATCGACCTTGATGTCGCCGCCGGCCTGGCTGGTGCCGCCACGGTTGTCGTAGTCGCCGCCGGTGACGGTCAGGTTGCCCAGGGCCTCGGCGGTGCCCTGGTTGGCCACGTTGCCGCCCAGCGCCAGATTGCCGTTGGCGTGCAGGGTGCCGGTGTTCGTCAAGGCGCCAGCGAGCAGCGAGAGATGGCTGCCGCTGACGATCTGCCCGGCATTGGTGAGCGTGCCGCCGGTGGCCAGGGTCAGGTCGCCGGATTTCTGGATCGTGCCGGT
>NZ_JBXAHA010000054.1:0-1604 GCF_058794615.1 Cupriavidus sp. GW823-FHT07A04 | reverse complement strand
TGTCAGGGCTAAATAGTAATGTCGTACTTGAGCCAAATAGAAATGTCGTACCCATGAGCTAACGCGAGCATGCTGGCGCTCTATCCGCTTGGATCGGAGTCCAGCCATGCCGAAGCCCGAGATGGTGACCATGTCGATGCGTGAACTGGACCGGTTCAAGGTGATTCAGGCTGTCGTTGAGCACGGTCTGATGGTTTGGCGCGCGGCCGAGAAGCTGGGACTGTCCCGGCGCCAGGTGGAACGCCTGGTGATCCGGTATCGCGAAGACGGTCCAAGCGGTCTAGGTTCGCGTAAGCGCGGTCACGAGAGCAACCGGCAGTTGCCTCCTGGGCTCGAATCGCGCGTCCGCGGGCTGATCCGCGACACCTATGCCGACTTCGGCCCGACCCTGGCTTGCGAGAAGCTGCGCGAGCGCCATGGCATCGTGCTGGCCAAGGAGACCGTGCGCCGGATCATGATCGACGCCGGCTTCTGGGTCCCGAGGAAGCTGCGGCCACCGAAGGTCCACCAGCCAAGGAATCGGCGTGCCTGCCTGGGTGAGTTGGTGCAGATCGATGGCAGCGACCATGCCTGGTTCGAGGAGCGGGCGCCGGCCTGCACGCTGCTGGTCTACGTCGACGACGCCACCAGCCAGCTGATGCAGCTGTTGTTCGTGCCGACCGAATCGACGCCGGCGTATTTCGAGGCGACGCGGGCCTATGTCGAGCGTCATGGCAAGCCGATGGCGTTCTACAGCGACAAGGCGGGCATCTTCCGGGTTAATCGCCAGGAATCGGCCGAAGGGCGCGGCTACACGCAGTTTGGGCGGGCCCTGTTCGAGCTGAACATCGACATCCTGTGCGCCAATTCCAGCCCGGCCAAGGGCCGTGTGGAGCGGATGAATGGCACTTTGCAGGACCGCCTGGTCAAGGAACTGCGGCTGCGCGGCATCAACACCATGCCAGCCGCCAATGCCTTTGCGCCGGCCTTTATCACCGACTTCAATGCGCGCTTCGCCAAGCCGCCGCGCAGCGACTTCGATGCCCACCGGCCGCTGCGTACCGACGAGGATCTGACGCGGATCTTTACCTGGCGCGAATGGCGCAAGGTGTCGCAGAGCCTGACGCTGCAGTACGACAAGGTGATGTACCTGCTCGAGGATCGGCCCGAGCACCGGCGGCTGATCCACCGCTACATCGAGGTGGCCGAGTATCCGGACGGCCGGATCGAGTTGTGGGCCGATGGCGCTGCCCTGCCCTACACCACCTATGACCGGCTGGCCGAGATCGACCAGGGCGCGATCGTGGAGCACAAGCGGCTGGGGCACGTGCTGGCCATTGCGGCCAAGGTCCAGGCGTTGCGTGACAGCCGGCAAACCGCGGGGCCATCGCGCACGCTGTCGGGCGAGCCCCCGCGGCCACACCAGCCTGCGCTGAACACCAAGCGCCAGCGGCTGATCAATCGGCTGGATCTGGAGCGCGCCATCGCCGGTTCCACCGCCCCACCCTGTGCTGGCCTCTCCCCTTCCGGCCAGCTTGACCGCGTTACGGGTAAACCACAAAAAGCACGACCGCACTGACATTTCTAAATAGCCAGCCCGCCGACATTTAAAAACCGCCTAGACA
>NZ_JBXAHA010000053.1:0-1638 GCF_058794615.1 Cupriavidus sp. GW823-FHT07A04 | reverse complement strand
GGGGTTTCAAGGGAGAGCCTGGCGATTACCTACTTTCACACGGGTATCCGCACTATCATCGGCGTGGAGTCGTTTCACGGTCCTGTTCGGGATGGGAAGGGGTGGTTCCAACTCGCTATGGTCACCAGGCATAAACGGTGGCCGCGCTGAGGGATGCTCAACGCAGCGAATAGGGATGTAGTAGGGGTTGTGCGTATCGGCCAAGCTGCCTTGTTACTGCTGCAGCGGCACGCGACACTCACACCAGGTAGAAACACACTGGTTATAGGATCAAGCCTTACGGGCAATTAGTACTGGTTAGCTTAACGCATTACTGCGCTTCCACACCCAGCCTATCAACGTCCTGGTCTCGAACGACCCTTCAAGGAGCTCAAGGCTCCAGGGAATCCTCATCTTCAGGCGAGTTTCCCGCTTAGATGCTTTCAGCGGTTATCTCTTCCGTACATAGCTACCCTGCGATGCCTCTGGCGAGACAACAGGTACACCAGCGGTACGTCCACTCCGGTCCTCTCGTACTAGGAGCAGCCCCCGTCAAGATTCCAACGCCCACGGCAGATAGGGACCAAACTGTCTCACGACGTTTTAAACCCAGCTCACGTACCTCTTTAAATGGCGAACAGCCATACCCTTGGGACCGGCTACAGCCCCAGGATGAGATGAGCCGACATCGAGGTGCCAAACACCGCCGTCGATATGAACTCTTGGGCGGTATCAGCCTGTTATCCCCAGAGTACCTTTTATCCGTTGAGCGATGGCCCTTCCATTCAGAACCACCGGATCACTATGTCCTGCTTTCGCACCTGCTCGACTTGTCGGTCTCGCAGTTAAGCACGCTTTTGCCATTGCACTTTAGGTACGATGTCCGACCGTACCAAGCGTACCTTCGAACTCCTCCGTTACACTTTGGGAGGAGACCGCCCCAGTCAAACTGCCTACCATGCACTGTCCCCGATCCGGATTCACGGACCAAGGTTAGAACCTCAAACAAACCAGGGTGGTATTTCAAGGACGGCTCCACGCAGACTAGCGTCCACGCTTCAAAGCCTCCCACCTATCCTACACAGATCGGTTCAAAGTCCAATGCAAAGCTACAGTAAAGGTTCATGGGGTCTTTCCGTCTAGCCGCGGGGAGATTGCATCATCACAAACACTTCAACTTCGCTGAGTCTCGGGAGGAGACAGTGTGGCCATCGTTACGCCATTCGTGCAGGTCGGAACTTACCCGACAAGGAATTTCGCTACCTTAGGACCGTTATAGTTACGGCCGCCGTTTACCGGGACTTCAATCAAGAGCTTGCACCCCATCATTTAATCTTCCGGCACCGGGCAGGCGTCACACCCTATACGTCCACTTTCGTGTTTGCAGAGTGCTGTGTTTTTATTAAACAGTCGCAGCCACCATTTTATTGCAACCCCTTCACCCTCCTGGCGCAGGCCAGTCAAGCTACAAGGGCGTACCTTATCCCGAAGTTACGGTACCAATTTGCCGAGTTCCTTCTCCCGAGTTCTCTCAAGCGCCTTAGAATACTCATCTCGCCCACCTGTGTCGGTTTGCGGTACGGTCTCGTATGACTGAAGCTTAGAGGCTTTTCTTGGAACCACTTCCAATTGCTTCGCAGCACTAGGCCGCTCGCCCCA
>NZ_JBXAHA010000052.1:0-2606 GCF_058794615.1 Cupriavidus sp. GW823-FHT07A04 | reverse complement strand
CTACTTTTTTGGCAAGACAAAAAAGTAGGTCGCCGCCCCGCAGGGGTGGTGAAACTGCAGTTGAAGTTGACGTTAAGTCATTGAATTTGAAGTTGTTTTTGCGGTTGCGGTTTCAGCCGCCGCAGCAACAACAAGGGCTACACCCACCAGTACCCTTAAACCCGAAACCTAACAATCCCATCCTCCCCAACCTCCCGCCTCACCTCCCCCGCATGCCACAACACATGCAAGTGCGCCAGCGCCTCGCCCATGGCAAACGTCATCTGGTGAATATCAAACTGCCGGTTGAAAATCACGCCAACGATGTCATGCGCATTGCAGGCCTTCTCCTCACAGGCCACCCGCGTCTCGGCAAGCCGCTCCACATGGTGTTCGCGCAACTGGCGGATCCGGGTATGCAGGTTCCGGAACGGCCGCCCGTGCGACGGCAGGATCAGCACGTCCTCGGGCAGCGGCTCGTACTTGCCCAGGGAGTCCAGGTATAGCTTGAGCGGATTGGCTTCCGGCTCCATGTCGAACACGCTGACATTGGTGGAGATGCGCGGGAGCACCATGTCGCCGGAAATCAGCACATTCAAGGCGGCGTTGTAGAGCGCTACGTGCTCGGGCGCGTGCCCGAAGCCAGTGATCACTCGCCAGCCGGACCTGGCCGGGTCGGTGCCGATATGCACGGTATCGCCGTCCATCATGCGGCGGTACTGGGTGGGTAGGTCGGGCACCAGCGACGGGTAGTAGCTCTTGCGTGCGCGCAGCTTTTCCAGGCTGTCGGGGTCCGTCAGGCCGTGGCGGGCGAAGTGGCTGGCCGCGAAGTCGCCGCCGGCGTTGGAGCCGACGCCGCTGCCGCCGCCCATCACGCGGGCGTTCATGTAGTCGCCCAGGCTCATCCACAGGCGGGCGTCCCAGCGCTTGCACAGCCAGTGCGCCAGCCCGATGTGGTCGGGGTGGCAGTGGGTGGCCAGCACGCGCAGCACGGGCAGGCCGTCGAGCTCGTTGGCGAATACGGTTTCCCAGTGCGCCTTGATGGTGTCGTTGGTGACGCCGCAATCGATAATGGTCCAGCCGTCGCGGCCTTCAAGGCGGTCGCGCACCAGCCACAGGTTGATGTGGTCCAGCGCGAAGGGCAGCGGCATGCGCAGCCAGTAGACGCCGGGCGCCACCTGCTGCCGCGCGCCGCCTTCGGGCAGGGTTTCGCCAAACGGGTATTGGAGTTCGTGTTCGAGTGCGTTCATGAGGAGTCTCTCGGGTCTGAAGCCCTGTGCGCGCGGTGCCGCGCGCAGGCGGGCTTTCTCGTTGTCACGGTTGCATATCGCGGTTGCCAGCAGCCTTGCTTGACGCTAACGTTAACGTCAATAGGAGCGGGCTTTTTCCATCTTAAGCGAAAACTTCATTCCATACCGAACGACCGTTCACTTTTTTACCGGGCCACCATGCCAGACTCGCCAGCCACGCCAACCTACACCATCACCGATCTCGCCCGCGAGTTCGACGTGACGCCGCGTGCGATCCGTTTCTACGAGGACCAGGGCTTGCTGTCACCGGAGCGCGAAGGGCCGACCGGGCGCAAGCGCGTCTATAACGGGCGCGAGCGCACGCGCCTGAAGCTCACCGTGCGGGGCAAGCGACTTGGGCTGACGCTCAACGAAATCCGCGAGATTCTCGACTTGTATGAATCGCCGCGAGACACCGCACCGCAGCTGGAGCGCTTCCTGCATTCGCTGGCGCATCACCGCGGCACACTGGAGCGCCAGCTCGAGGACCTGCAGGCGCAGCTTGCCGAGATCGATCAACACGAGCGGCAGTGCCGGGCGTTGCTGGCGACACATGCGTGCGAAGTGCCACCGACCGTCGTGAAAAGTGCCTGATGAGGCATTATTACAGCTGCCGTATTTGATTTGATTGACGTTTACGTAAACGTCAATAGAATAGCTTCTCAAACAAGGAAAGCCCATGCCTCAAGCTGTCGATGCCACGCCGTTGTCCGCCGAGCGCGCGGATGCCATTGCCGCCAGCTTCTCCCGCCAGGGCCTGATGACCACCTTCGGCGCGGCGCTGACGCGGGTCATGTGGGGCGAGGTGGAGATCGCTATGCCGTGGTCCGAGGGCGTGACCCAGCAGCACGGCTTCTTCCACGGTGGCGCCGTCGGCGCGCTGGCCGATAGCGCGTGCGGCTACGCCGCACTGTCGATGGTGGGGGACGGCGAGGCCGGGCTGACCGCCGAGTACAAGATCAATCTGCTCTCACCCGCCCAGGGCGAGCGGCTGGTGGCGGTGGGCCGCGTGCTCAAGCCCGGCCGTACCTTGATCGTGGCGCAGGGCGACGTGTATAGCGAGACCGCCGGCGTGCGCAAGGCGGTGGCCACCATGCTGATGACCTTGTGCGTGGTGCGCACGCTGGACCACGTTTGACCACAAACGACAAAGCAAACAAAACAACAAGACCGATTCCATCAGGAGACCGCCATGATCGCAACGACCGAGCTGCCAGGCCTGAAATTCGACTTGGGCGAAGACATCGAGATGCTGCGCGACACCGTGCGCAACTGGGCGCAGGCCGAACTGGCGCCGCGCGCGGCCGAGATCGACCGTACCGACCAGTTCCCGATGGA
>NZ_JBXAHA010000051.1:0-3258 GCF_058794615.1 Cupriavidus sp. GW823-FHT07A04 | reverse complement strand
GTTGACGAAGTGCGCGCGACCCGTGTCCCGGCCTATGACACCGTCAAGCCCGGCATCCAGCAAGCGTTGCAGGCGCAAGAACTTGAGCGGGCCACGACCACGCTGGTCACGCAGTTGCTGGGCAAGGCAAAGATCACGCAGTAAGGCGGCCCGCAAGGCCCGCCGGCGGCAAGCTGCCGCCCGCCTACGCGACCCGCCCCAAGACATCCCGCTCGACGCATTGCCAGGAAGCACCATGTACCGCGTGAAACAAGCCGCACTGCCTCAGGACAAAGCACAACCCGATCCGTCGCTCGGCCTCTCCATGGCCGAGCGTGGCCGTCGCCGCTGGTGGGTGCGTGCGCTGGCTGGCGTGGTGGCCATCACGACCTGGATTGCGCCGCTGCAGATGTCCTTGCAGCAAGCCCGGCAGGCGGCAGGGGCGTTGGCGGCGGGCGCCTCGGATCCGGCTAGTCTTGCGATCCAGTCCGGCGCCGCGCGGCAAAGCCTGATGCGCTGGGCAGTCGCGCACCTGCCGGTGACGGTCAGCTTTGGTCCTGCGGCGGCCCATGCCGCGCCGGTCACCGACCCGAACGCGCCGGTGCGTTTCACCCCGTCGATTGGCACCACCAGTGGACCGGGTGCGCCGGCGGGCGGCGTGCCCGTGGTGGGCATCACCACGCCCAACGCGGCGGGTATCTCGCTCAACCAGTACCGCGCATTCATAGTCGATCCGATCGGCCTGATCCTCAATAACAGCACCACCGGCGGCGGCACGTTCCTCGGCGGCCAGGTTGGCGCCAACGGCAACCTGGCCACCTCTGGCCCGGCTGGCCTGATCATCAACCAGGTCACCAGCCAGACGCCCGCCCAGGTCAACGGCACCATCGAAGTGTTCGGCGCCCCGGCCGGGGTTGTGATCGCCGCGCCCGGCGGGGTCTATACCCGTGGTGCGAGCTTCACCAACACCACGCAGGTCACGCTCACCACCGGCGTGCCGCAGTTCCTGTCGGGCACCGGGGCAGCCACCAGCTTCGATGCCGCCACGGCCGCCGGCTTCCTCGTGCAGGGCGGGCGCGTACAGATCGCCAACCCGTCGCCGGGGAACCCCAACGGCGTGGGCATCGAGGGCACGGTCGGCAATATCAACCTGATCGCCGAGTCGATCGGCGTCGATGCGGCGCTTTATGCGGGCAACCAGATCAACCTGGTGGCCGGGCGCCAGTTGGTCACGCCCGCCGCGACTCCCTCCGCTACGCCCACCGCTACGCCCTCCGGCGGCGCCTTTGCCACCACGGCCACGGGCGCGAACAACGCGGCCAGCAACACCAGTGCCGCCAGCGGCCTGGCGATCGACGCCACCGCGTTCGGTGCCATGACCGCCGGGCAGATCCATATCGTGAGCACCGCCGCGGGCCTGGGCGTGCGCGCCGATGGCAATCTCGCGGCGTCGGCCAGCAACCTGACGCTGGACTCCGCCGGCAACCTGAAGGTTGGCAGCACCTACGCCAAGCAGGCGGTCGCGCTCAATGCCGCCGGCGCCGTGGTGGCGTCGGGCAATGGCCACAGCGAGGCCGGATACACCCTCAACGCCGGGCAGGACGCCACACTGGGCGGCACGCTGAACGCGGGCAAGGCCGTGGCGGTGTCGGCGGGTGGCTCGATCCACGGTGCCGGTGGCATCCAGGCGCAGAACGCCGTGACCCTGGCCGCCGGCGGCAGCGTGGATGTGGGCGGCGCGGTCCGTGGATCGCAGATCGCCATCTCGGCGGCGGGCAACGATGGCCGTGGCGATATCCATTTGCGCGGCGATGTCAGCGCGCCGGGCACGATCCAGCTCAACGCGGCGCGCGACACCACCATCGACGGCAGCGCGGTCTCGGCGGCCGATCTGGACCTGTCCACCCAACGCCATCTCACCATCAACGGCATGGCGGGCAGCACCGGCGGCAATGTGTCGCTCACCGGCGTCACCGGCAACGTCACCACCACCGGCAACGTCGTGTCGCCCGGCACGCTTGCCGTCACCGCGGGCACCGATGCCAATCTCGGCGGCCAGGTGCTCGCCACCGGCCCGGTTGGCGTCACCGCCCGCAGCGGGAGCATCACTACCAGCGGGCAGATCGGCAGCAATGCCAGCCTCTCGCTCACCGCCGCGCAGAACGTCACGGTGGGCGGCCAGGCCCAGAGCGCGGGCAAGGCCACCATTACCGCCACCGCCGGCAGCGCCGCGATCAACGGCGCGCTGACCAGCGATGGCGACGCCGCTATCGCGGCGGGGCAGAACGCCAACGTGGCCGGCAGCGTGGCCAGCGGCGGCAACGCCACGATCCAGGCTGCGGCGGGATCGGCCACCGTGAGCGGCACACTCTCCAGTGTGGGCAGCGCCACCGTGAATGCGGGACAAAACCTCACCCTGGGCGGCAGCGTGCTGACCGGCCGCGATCTGGCGGCCACGGCCGGGCAGACGCTCAAGGCGGGTCAGCTCACCTGGGTGGGCGGCAACGCCACCCTGCGCGGCACGGATATCCAGGTCGGCTCGGTGGCGGGTTCCGGCACAACCGGGGGCAATGCCGTCACCGGCACGCTCGATGCGGCCGCCACGCGCAGCCTCGCCCTGACCGGCGACACCACGGCCGCCAACATGACGCTGGGCGGTCAGTCCATTGCCAACAGCGGGGCGACGATCGCCACGCAGCAGCTCACGGTCAACGGCGGCGCCGTGAGCAACGCCGGGACGCTCGCAGGCAACCAGGTCAGCCTGACGGCCTCCACCCTGATCAACCGCGGCACCGTCGGCGGCCAGACCGTCAACGTCACGGTGGCGAATGCCCTGGACAACGCCCAGGGCCTGATCGCGGGCGCCAAGCATCTCGCCGTCACCAGCGGCGCGCTCGCCAGCAACCAGGGCGGCACCCTCTTCGCCGGCGACCTCACCGGACACGCGCCCACGACAGGCGACCTGACGCTGAGCATCACCGGCGGCAGCGGGAGCTTCAACAATGCGGCGGGCCAGATCCTGGCGGGCAACAACCTGAGCGTGAATACGCCGAACCAGGTGTTCGACCCATCGGCGGCCACCGCCGGCACGCTGAACGCCAACGCCACCCTGACCCTCGCCGCGCTGGCCATCAACAACACCGGCACGTGGAACGTGCCGGGCGGCAACGTGGTGCTCAATGCCAGCCAGGGCATCACCAATACCGGCACGATCCAGAAATCCGGCGACCTGACCCTGGCCACCGGCGGCACGCTCACCAATGCCGGGCAGATCGTCAG
>NZ_JBXAHA010000050.1:0-3284 GCF_058794615.1 Cupriavidus sp. GW823-FHT07A04 | reverse complement strand
GGGTTGATCACCATGAGTCTGCGTGAAGTTGACCGCTTCAAGGTCATTCAGGCAACGGCCGAGGGCCTGCTGGCGCAATGGCGCGCCGCAGAGCGCCTGGATTTGACCGCGCGGCAAGTCCGGCGGCTGGTCCAGCGCTGGCGAGCCGATGGCCCGATGGGCTTGCTGTCGCGCCAGCGTGGGCAGCCAGGCCATCGCCAGCTGCCACGGATGCTCGAAGCGCAGGCACGCGCGCTAATCCAGCAGCACTACGCCGATTACGGCCCCACGCTGGCCTGCGAGAAGTTGCGCGAGCGCCATGGCATCGCGCTGGCCAAGGAGACGGTGCGGCGGATCATGATCGACGCCGGCTTCTGGGTCCCCAGGAAGCTGCGGCCACCGAAGGTCCACCAGCCAAGGAATCGGCGTGCCTGCCTGGGTGAACTGGTGCAGATCGATGGCAGCGAGCACGCGTGGTTCGAGGAGCGGGCCCGGTGTATTTTGCCGCGACGCGTGCTTACATCGAGCGCCATGGCAAGCCGGTGGCCTTCTACAGCGACAAGGCCAGCATCTTCCGGGTCAATGCCAAAGGCGTCACCACAGGGCGAGACCATACGCAGTTCGGGCGCGCGCTGTACGAGCTGAATATCGAGAGCCTGTGCGCCAACGGCAGTCATTCCGATCGCCCGCACGGATGACCGCTCGTCTTGCCCTGCATAGGACGCAGGAGGTGCGTTGCAGAGGCGGATGTCCGGGAAGAGCCGGCCCGAGCCCAGCAGCGCTGTCGCCGCGGATCTCAGCACCCTCAAGAAAAAAGCCGCCGGGGCACAATGCCCCGGCGGCTTTTCCACTAGCTGCCGCAATCAGGCGGCAGCCCCGCTCTTTCAGGTGCCCACTGCCGCCAGCGCGGCGTTCAGCGTCTGGCTCGGGCGCATCACCTTATCCAGCTTCGCAGCGTCCGGCATATAGTAGCCGCCGATGTCGGCTTCCTTGCCCTGCACGGCCGACAACTCAGCCACGATGGCCTGTTCGTTCTCGGTCAGCGTCTTCGCTAGCGGCGCGAAGCGCGCAGTCAGGTCGGCGTCCTCGGTCTGCGCCGCCAGTTCCTGGGCCCAGTACATGGCCAGGTAGAACTGGCTGCCGCGGTTGTCCAGCTGGCCGGTCTTCGGCGACGGGTTCTTGTCGTTGTCGAGCAGCTTGCCCGTGGCGGCATCCAGCGTCTTCGCCAGGATCTTGGCCTTGGCGTTGTTGGTCTTGATGCCGAGCTCTTCCAGCGAAACCGCCAGCGCCAGGAATTCACCCAGCGAGTCCCAGCGCAGGTGGTTCTCTTCCAGCAGTTGCCTGACGTGCTTGGGCGCCGAACCGCCCGCGCCGGTCTCATATAAGCCGCCGCCCGCCATCAGCGGGACGATCGACAGCATCTTGGCGCTGGCGCCCAGTTCCATGATTGGGAACAGGTCGGTCAGGTAGTCGCGCAGGATGTTGCCGGTCACCGAGATGGTGTCCAGGCCGCGGATGACACGTTCGAGCGTGTAACGCATGGCGCGCACCTGCGACATGATCTGGATGTCCAGGCCGGTGGTGTCGTGGTCCTTCAGGTAGGTCTCGACCTTCTTGATGACTTCGGCTTCGTGCGGGCGGTACGGGTCCAGCCAGAAAATGGTCGGCATGCCGGAATTGCGGGCGCGGGTGACGGCCAGCTTGACCCAGTCGCGGATCGGCGCGTCCTTGACCTGGCACATGCGCCAGATGTCGCCTTCTTCCACGTTCTGCACCAGCAGCACTTCGCCGGTGGCAAGGTCGACGATGCGGGCCTCGCCAGCTTCGGGCACTTCAAAGGTCTTGTCATGCGAGCCGTATTCCTCGGCTTGCTGAGCCATCAGGCCGACGTTGGGCACGGTGCCCATGGTGACCGGGTCGAAGTTGCCGTTGGTCTTGCAGAAGTTGATGATCTCTTGGTAGATGCGGGCGAACGTGCTTTCCGGAATCACGGCCTTGGTGTCCTTCGGACGGCCGTCGGCGCCCCACATCTTGCCGCCGATGCGGATCATGGCCGGCATCGAAGCGTCCACGATCACGTCGTTGGGGGCGTGCAGGTTGGAGATGCCCTTGGCCGAGTCCACCATCGCCAGTTCCGGGCGATGTTCGTGACAGGCGTGCATGTCGCGGATGACTTCTTCGCGCTTCGAGCTCGGCAGGCTTTCCAGCTTGTCGTACAGGTTGACCAGGCCGTTGTTGACGTTCACGCCCAGTTCATCGAACAGCGCGCCGTGCTTGGCGAACGCCTTCTTGTAGAAGATCTTGACGGCGTGGCCGAACACGATCGGGTGCGAGACCTTCATCATCGTGGCTTTCACGTGTAGCGACAGCATGACGCCGGTCTTGCGCGCGTCTTCCATCTGCTCTTCGTAGAAGTCGCACAGCGCCTTCTTGCTCATGAACATGCTGTCGATGATCTCGCCATCCACCAGCGACACCTTCGGCTTGAGCACGATGGTCTTGCCGCTCTTGGTGACCAGCTCCATCTTGACGTCGCGGGCGCGGTCCAGGGTCATGGACTTCTCGCCGTGGTAGAAGTCGCCGTGCTTCATGTGCGCCACGTGGGTGCGCGAAGCCATGCTCCACTCACCCATGCTGTGCGGGTTCTTGCGGGCATAGTTCTTCACGGCGGCGGGCGCGCGGCGGTCTGAATTGCCTTCGCGCAGGACCGGGTTCACGGCGCTGCCCAGGCACTTGGAATAGCGTTGGCGGATGGCGTTCTCTTCATCGGTCTTGGGGTCTTCCGGATAGTCCGGGACCTTGCAGCCCTTGGCCTGGAGTTCCTTGATGGCGCCCACCAGCTGGGGCACCGAAGCGCTGATGTTGGGCAGTTTGATGATGTTGGTGTCCGGCAGCAGGGTCAGGCGGCCCAGCTCGGCCAGATTGTCGGGGATGCGCTGCTCTTTCGTCAGGAATTCCGGGAACTCGCCCAGGATGCGCCCTGCCACCGAGATATCGCTGGTAGTGACGTCGATACCCGCCAGCCCTGTAAAGGTGCGGATGATGGGCAAGAAGGCGCTGGTCGCCAGCAGCGGGGCCTCGTCGGTCAGGGTATAGATGATGGTGGGTTTCTGAGTACTCATGGCTTTGGGGAAAGTCCGGGGAGCGCGTAAGGTCGGCTCCCAGTCATTGACCGCTACGCCTCCGATTTTTAGCCGGAAGGGAGCATGAAGAGAAGGTTCGAGATGTTCGGGCCAGCCGATAGAAACTCTGTCTGCAGACGGCAACAGCCTCCTCGGGTCACGCGGTGACCCGAATGAACATTG
>NZ_JBXAHA010000049.1:0-5715 GCF_058794615.1 Cupriavidus sp. GW823-FHT07A04 | reverse complement strand
TCGGGCCAGCCGATAGAAACTCTGTCTGCAGACGGCAACAGCCTCCTCGGGTCACGCGGTGACCCGAATGAACATTGGTCTTCCAGCACCGAACTACCATAGTCCGCAGCTCGGCGCCGGGAGCAATCAAGTGGAATATGCGGTGAACGCTGCCGCTCCGGCCCGCGCGCGCCAATCCGTCTTCACGTTGACGAGCGCCGGCTGTCCACGATCAACCGCCTCAAGCGCGCGTTGCAATGCGGCCGCGAGTTCTGTCGGATCCTCGACATACTCTCCGTGTCCACCCAGCGCAATCGCCATCTGATCGAAACGCGTATATCCGAGATCGCGCCCCGGCTTCTCCTGCTTCGGATCGGCGGTCCAGCCTCCGTTCAAGCTGATGACGACGAGCATGGGGAGGTTGTGGCGAACCGCCGTGTCGAACTCCATCGCATTGAGACCGAAGGAGCCATCACCATGCAGGACCACCACGCGGTTGCCTGGCTTGGCGACCTTGGCCCCAATGCCGAATGGCATACCGACGCCCATTGTGCCGAATGTACCGGAGTTCAGCCGGTGACCGGCCGTATAGGTAGGAATCGCTTGCCGACCAAAGTTAAGGATCTCCTGACCGTCAACCACCAGAATGTCTTCGCGGCGAACGATGTCCCTGATCTCCTTGCACAAGCGCAGGGGATGAATTGGGACTGACGCGTCGGCGAGCGAAGTCTCCTGCTTGGCAATGCGTGTCCGATTGTCGTCGTCGAGCTTGTTTCGCCATGCGGAGAATTGATCCGCATTCACCGTTCCCCGTGTAGCGTCCGTGAGCTGGCGCAGCACAATCTTGGCATCCCCCAGCAACCCGAGATCGAGTCGTGTGCTACGCGCCAGCTCCTGAGGGTCGACCTCGATACGGATAAGCTTGGCGTTCGCGTTGAAGCGCGGTGGTGCCGCATGATTGATTACATAGTTCATCCGCGTGCCAACGACGACGAAAACATCGGCCTCCCTGAATGCCAGCGAGCGGGACCCAGCGTAGAACAGCGGATCATCCTCGGGTACCACACCCCGTCCTTGCGGGGTAGTATAGAAAGGGATCCCCGTCTGACGAACAAAAGCCTGCAATTCCTGCGATGCATCGGCCCAAAGCACACCGCTGCCTGAGATGAGTACTGGCCGCTGCGCTGACTTCAACATCTCGACGGCGCTTTGGATCGCATCCGTATCCGCGCTACTGCGCACCTCTGTCTCAGGAGTCCAGGGATTTGGCCAGCGCACAGCTGCCTCGTCTACCTCGCGGTAGAGCACGTCGCCGGGGAGATCGAGGTAGACAGGGCCTCGCGTACCAGCCATGGCTTGGCGCACCGCCATGTCGATCAGTTCAGGGATCCGTTCGGTCTCATAAACCCGTGCGGCCCACTTGGTACACGGTTTCATGAGGGAGAGCTGATCGAACTCCTGAAACACGCCCCGTCCAGCGCCACCGATAGGGCTGGATCCCCCTAGCGCCACCACCGGCACACAATCCACCAGCGAATGAGCGAGCCCGGTCACCAAATTGGTGGTGCCTGGCCCCGACGCAGCCATGCAGAGGCCAGGCCGATTGAGCAGACGAGAGTATGCATGAGCGGCCATGGCGCCCGCTTGCTCGTGCCGTACATCAATTGGCCTTAGACCTTCCTTGATACAACTCCTCTCGACGCCATACATAGGCTCACCCATGATAAAAAAGAAAGCGTCAAATCCATGCCGCCGCAGGGCTTTGGCAACGAGCTCGGAGCCGGTGATATTCATGATTTCTGATCTCTCAAAATAAGTGCTTTGCCGTTTAGATCGCGCCTTGTGCACGAAGGCGTTCAATTTCTTCTTCGGGCAAGCCGAGCAGTTCTCGACAGACCTCTGCCGTGTGCTCGCCCAGCGCCGGCGACGCTTGGACCTTCACGTAACTGTCCGACATCTTGACCGGCCACCCAGGCATTACAAAATCGCCGCGCTGGTGATGCTTAACAGTCACGAAAATCTCGCGATCTCGCAGGTTTATATCCTCCGACAGCTCCATCGTGTCAAATACCGCTCCAGCCGGAACGCCAGCATCGCCCAGCAGGCGCATCACATCGTGCTTGGAATGCTGAGCTACCCACGGGGAGACGATGGCGTCGATTTCCTTAACATGGTTGGCACGGCCCTGAGGTGTGGCGAAGCGGGGATCCGCCTTCAGCTCCTCTCTACCAATCACCTCCAAGAGGCGGTGCCAGTGCATATTGCCAGCACGAGAACTATAGATGTAACAGTAGTCGTTGGGCCCACCACCCTTGCAGGGATAGACCTCGCTCGGAGCGGTAGTGCCAAGCACGACCTGGTTGCCGTTCCGCTCGCACGCCTTTCCCTGTAACGATTGGGCAGCGTATGCAATGCGGCAGAAGTTGATCATTGCATCTTGCATAGCAACCTGGACTAGCTGCCCACGGCCTGTGTGTTCGCGTTGGTAGAGTGCTGCAAGGACCCCAATGGCACAGTGCAAGCCAGTGCCCGTATCGCCGAGTGTTGGTCCCGGCTTCAAGGGACGTCCACCCGCCTCTCCCGTGATACTCATGATGCCGCCGGCTGCTTGTCCAATCATGTCGAACGCCAGATAGGACGCGAACGGGCTGTCCGGAGCGAAACCTTTAATTTGAGCGTAGATGAGTCTTGGGTTGATCTGAGATAAAACTTCATAAGAGAATCCAAGTCGCTCAATCGCTCCGGGAGCAAAATTCTCAATGAAGACGTCAGCGTCGCGCACCAGATCCAGCAGAATCTTTCTTCCTTCCTCACTTTTTAGATTCAGTGTTACGCTGCGCTTATTTGCATTGAGCAACATGAAATAGTATGAGTCAAATCCTGGCTTGTCCGTGGAAGCCCCTCGACCTTGCTCACCGCCGACGGGATTCTCTATTTTGATCACGTCGGCCCCAAGCCAAGCGAGCGCCTGCGTTACCGACGTGCCTGCCTCGAACTGTGTGAGGTCTATGACTCGCATACCGCGCAAGGCTGGATTTGAGCCCCCCCCAACTGCAACGTGCGGATCTTCCATCTGAATCGCTGCCGAATCTTTGGCTTTGTTCATTTTATCTATTGGTTCATTTAAACACTCGATGAGATATTAATTCATGCGAGAGTCTATTCAGTAAATTTACAATCCGAATAATAGCGATTATCATGCAAACATTATTCGGGAATAATTTCTGGAATACGTTGATGAATCTCTCGCGCTACTATTCTGGCCGGTGACCCATCACCTCCAACAATGCTAAGTGCTGCGCAGAAGATCTCCATCTCTTTGTCATGAAGAGCCGAGAGATTCGTGAGGTGCTCCGCAATCAGTATGCCGTGCGAAAGTAGCCGCCTGTGGACTGGAAAATCAAAACCCGGCTCCCGTCTCGCAAAAGGTAATTCGGGGGTGGGAACATCGAGACCGAGCATCTTGACGCCGTGCGCAATCATCCAGTCCGCAGCGTCAAGACTTAGGGACGGATGCTCGTCGTCATATTTTGCAGTACCTGCTAGCCTATGCCAACCAGTGTCCAAAAGCAGAATGTGGCCAGGTCGTAGTCGTCCTTCGAGTCCAGCAAGGTGGTGCGGCTCGATGAGGTTACCATCGCCGAGATCCACAAACCATACGATGCCGAGCCCACTGAGACGATCCAGTGGCACGTTCTCAAGCGCCGGCGCATCCAGGAAGAAGTGACGTGGTGAGTCAACATGTGTTCCGATATGGACAATCATATCCATGCGACTGACGTTTATCACATCCGTTGGCAAACTGCGGATCCGCTCAAAGACAGGCTTCGGAAAGGATGGGACTCGTGGCGTCTCGCTGCTAAGTGGATGCGAAAGATCGAGCCAGCTTCCAGTAGCCATATATGCATTGCCATCGGGGAACTCCTGCCACCCCTTCCACCCGTAGCCGCGCGGCAAATTGCAGTCACACATGTGATGTCTCCCAAATACTCGTGCCGATCCGTTCAATGCTGGGCGCGCAGTAACTCACCCAGGACTGCGATGTCCTTCAGTTCGGACAACTCTTCAATCATTGCAATCAGTATTTCAGGGTCTTCAACAACGCCCGCGGCATTAGCGCGGAACTTGGCACGTACCTCTTCATCGCTGAGCGGATTGCTGGGATCTCCCTTCGGGTAATACATTTCGCCTCGAAAGACGACGCCATCGTCCATTGTTACTTCCACCTGAGCCGGAAATTTCTCTGGATAGAGCTTCGTTAGCTCCTCGTCAGCAATGATCTCCACCTTATCCATGACACTGCGAACTCGCGGATCCTGGAACCGCTCCGGTTGGAACTGGCTCTGGGTGACTTGGCGGTCCACGAGTGCAATCGCCACACAGTAGGGAACGGATAGCCGTGCAGCCATCGTGGTGTCCACCAGCTTGCTGGAGAAGTGAGATTTTACCGTCGCATAGGTGCGCACTGTCACCCTGGCGATGTGAGCTGGGTCCAGTGCGTGCTCTGCCGTAATGCCAAGTGTCGCGCCGATTGGAGAATGGCTCGCGAGAATCGACGGAAAAAACTTGAATCCGTTATCGAGGATCATCCACTCCGTTCCGAGTCCTCTCGACAGCATTTGCATACGGGGTTCGAGGCTATATGCGGCAAGATATCCCTTGGGATGACCGAATATGTCAGGCGGACTCGTAACTCCCAGGTACGCCATTCGTGCCGCAAGTACGCCATTGAAGCCAGCCTTACCAGGGTGAAGACTCTTAGAGTCGTCTCCACTTTCAAAGAAAGTATTCAGCCCTGCAGCCTGCGTGCCGGCAAGACCAAATGCGGTCCTCATCTGCGATGGATCCAGTTTCAAGGCTCGTCCAGCGGCGGCGGCAGCGCCAAACGTTCCGTTTGTCGCAGTGGAATGCCAGAAACGATAGTGCGTAGGCATCACTGCCATCCCGACGCGAGCAGTGACCTCGTAACCGGCAACCAGGGCGGTGACGAGATCACGCCCATCGCCACGCATCTCCTCAGTCATCGCCAGCGCCGCCGGAACCACCACCGAACCGATATGAGCCAGCGCGCGCTTGTGCGTGTCGTCGTTGTCAGTCGCGTTAATGAGCATTCCATTACCGAGCGCAACAATGGCCGGATGGGATCGACCGCCACCTATGAGGCTTGCATTCCCCGTTGAGCCGAAATCCTCGACGATGCGCTGCGCAAGGACTGCCTTACGCCGGTCTTCCCGCCACGCTCCCATTGCGCATCCCACCGCGTCCAAGAGAAAGCGTGACGCCTGATGCACCACATCAGACGGCAGATCTTCATACCGCAATGCCGAAGCGAAGGTAGAAAGCGGAGCCGTTACGTTGTCGATCTGTGCCTGTGTCATGGTTTCCTCCTCACAATGGATGTAGTCTCAGTGCCGTGCGGATACAAGTCAAATGCCTATTTGGCCTAGCTGACTTAACCTGGGGCCAGCCGTTAGATGATGAACCATGAGGTAGCCTGAATGCACTGGACACCCCTGATTTCTAGATGGTGATCTAGTCGGGAAGTGTCAGTGCTGAAGAAGGCAAAACAGGTCTATTCGGAAGAACTCCGAGCGGATCCGCTAAACTGAGGCTGGAACAAGGGCAGACGCCGCTGTCAGCGGCGCAATGGTTAGCGCTCCTGACGAACAGGGTGTTCAAGGCGAAGGAGCCTGAGGCAGTCATGGCGCCAGGCGGGATCGGAGTGGCGGAACTGGC
>NZ_JBXAHA010000048.1:0-6035 GCF_058794615.1 Cupriavidus sp. GW823-FHT07A04 | reverse complement strand
GGGGCTTGGGGAAAAAATTCATCGAGCCGGAAAAGACGTGCCAGCAAGCGGTCCGGGGTGGCCTGGATCTGATGGGTGGCGGCCAACACAGCAACACCGGGTGTTCGCGCATGTGCGACAGGTAGTGGCTCTTGCGGCGCCATCGTGCCGCTGGCTTGGCTTGCCGGCGTTGATGCAAAGCACGAGGGGTTTGCGATTGGCGTGAGTGCGCACTAGTATCCATCGTGGGCAGGTACTCGCTGTAGACGGGCGAGTGGGCGCTCAATGCGCAACTTCGCGCAATCACGTCGTGGCTGCATCGATGCCTAGCATTCCAGACCTGATACGTACCTTCCAAAGCGGTGGTCTGTCGCACGACGAACTGTTGGCCCGCATTGACAGCACCTTGGCCGCGGACCAGGCAAGCGCCACGCAGCTAGCGGACATGCTCAGCGAGGAGAACACCCGCTTCCCGCTGCCGCCTGGCGTTTATGAAGAGGTGTTGCGGCGCATCGAGCGCCGCGGGGCAACCCAGTTCGAGGATGGCGGCGAGGAAACCCGCGTGCAGACTGGCCACGCTGGCATGGCGTCCGCGCCTTCCCTGCCATCGCAAGCGCCCGCGAGCGATCAGGCGATTGCCGGGGCGGAGCAGACCAAAGGGGTGGGCGATACCTTGAATGGCCGCTTCGTGCTGGAGGAGTGCCTGGGCGTGGGCGGCATGGGGACGGTCTACAAGGCGCTCGACCTGCGCAAGCTCGAGGCCTCGGACCGCAAGCCGTACATCGCCATCAAGGTCCTCAATGTGCAGTTCCGGGGTCATCCGAAATCGCTGATCGCGCTGCAGCGCGAGGCGCGCAAGGCGCAGACGCTGGCGCACCGCAATATCGTGACGGTCTATGACTTCGACCGCGATGGCTCGGTGGTCTACCTGACCATGGAGTACCTGTCGGGCAAGTCGCTCAATCGTGTCTTGCGCGCGCCAGACTTTGCCGGCATGCCTTACACCAAGGCGCTGCCGATCATCACCGGCATGGGCCGGGCCTTGTCCTATGCGCACGAGCGCGGCTTCGTCCACTGCGACTTCAAGCCCGCCAATGTCTTCCTCACCGATAGCGGCGAAGTGAAGGTGATCGATTTCGGCATCGCGCGCGTCTTCCAGCAACCGGCGGACGACGCGGACCCGACCGTGTTCGACCCCGGCACGCTCGGCGGCATGACCCCCGCTTATGCCAGCCCCGAGATGTTCGAGCATCGCGAGCCGGATCCGCGCGACGACATCTACGCGCTGGCCTGCGTGACCTATGAACTGCTGACCGGCAGGCACCCCTATGAGCGGCTGTCGGCCAACCAGGCGCGCGGCGCCGGCCTCAAGCCACAGCGCCCCAAGGTGCTAAGCCGCGGGCAGTGGCGTGCACTGCGCGCGGCGCTGTCTTTCGATCGCGCGACGCGCACGCCTACCGTGGCGCGTTTCCTGGCCGACATGGGCACCGAGCGCCACGGTGGCATGCCAATGGCCAAGCTTGGCGCTGCGTCGGTGGCCGGTGTGCTGCTGGCGGGCGGGCTGGGTTACTACGTGTGGCGCGCGCGCACCGCGCAGGAGGGACAGCAACCTGCGGCGCAATCCGCGTCAAGCGCGGTGGTATCCGCCACTCCCCAAGCCGCAGTGACGCCATCCGCCGCGCCGGGCTCGCCGCCGCCGGCGCAACCGAGCGAGGAAGCCCGGCCCGAGCGCACGCTCTCCATGCAGGCCGTGGCGCCGGTGCTGGCACGCGCGCCTTGCTCGCTGCTGTCGGCCACCGGGCAGGACCATGTACTGCAGGTGCGTGGCTACGTGGCGGAGCGCTTTGGCATCAAGCGCCTGAAAGACGAACTGGGCGCGGTGCCCGGCGTGCAGACGCTAAACCTGGACGTGCAGACGCTGGGCGATGACAAGTGCGACGTGGTCAAGCTGATCTCGCCATACTGGTCGGGGCGCCGCAGCGCAACCGCGCTGACCACGATCCGTACCCGGGCGCCCGGCGCGCAACTCACGGAGGGAACGCCACTGATCGTGGATATCACCACGCCGCCTTACGACACCTATGTCTACGTCGACTACTACATGGCCGATGGCAAGGTCGTGCATATGGTGCCAAGCCAGCGCGCCAAGGCCAACCAGGCACCCGCCAGCTACACCGCTGCCGTGGGCAGCCTCGGGGACTGGGTGATCTCGAAGCCGTTCGGCACGGAGCTGATCGTGCTGATCACCACGCCTGCGCCGCTGTTCGACGCGCTGCGCCCCGAGTCGGAGCCCAGGCAGGACTACCTGCGCGCGCTCGACAGGCAGCTGGGTCCGATGGCGGCGAAGCACGGAGAAAGCCACATCGGTGCCGACATGGTGCAGATATCCACCAACCCGCGCTAGCCAGGCAAGGCGCCATTGGCAGCGGCTACTTCAGGTCCCGCACGACGCGAAAGCCGTTTTGCGACTGGCGTACGCTCGCGCTGTACTTGAAGCGGGTGGAGGAGAGCATATAGCTCGCGCCTTCATGCCATGAGCCGCCGCGGATCACGCGCACGCCGCAGCCGGGCTCGTCCCAGGCGCGTCCGTCGGCAGGCGCGTTTTTGTAGGAGATATGCCAGCAGTCGGCGACCCATTCCCACACGCTGCCGTTCATGTCGTGGAGGCCGTAGCCATTGGCGGCAAAGGAGCCGACGTTGGCGGGCGCGTCGGCATTCCACGGTTCGCCGCAGTCCTTGCAGTTGGCCGTGCCTTTGCGC
Organism: Cupriavidus sp. GW823-FHT07A04; assembly: GCF_058794615.1. NCBI lineage: Bacteria > Pseudomonadati > Pseudomonadota > Betaproteobacteria > Burkholderiales > Burkholderiaceae > Cupriavidus > Cupriavidus sp. GW823-FHT07A04. Next base: position 3,296 of record NZ_JBXAHA010000048.1, on the reverse strand, counting down.
ATCTGGTCGCCCCACCAGTAGAGCGTCGTGGTGCCGCCCCGGGCGGCGTACTCCCACTCGGCTTCGGTCGGCAGGCGGTAGTGCTTGCCGCTGACCTTGCTCAGCCAGGCGACGTACTGCTGGGCATCGTCCCAGCTCACATCGCGCACGGGGGCGTTCCTGGGTGCGTTGGCGACAGTGGCGATGCGCTGGCATGCCCCCGCATCAGCGCAGGCGCCCCATTGTTCCACCGTGACTTCGTACTTGCCGATCGCGAAGGGCTGGCCGATGGTGACGTGATGCGGCGGCTTCTCGGTCGGGTCACCGCCGTTGCTGCCCATAGTGAAGCTGCCCGCCGGCAGGCTGTGCAGCACGGGACAGGCCGGGCAGTCCTTGACCTCGCCCGGCTTGATCTCGACTGTCACGGCGCCGGCCGCGGCAGCTCGTTGCGTGGCGGGTGCAGGCGCGCTTGCGGCCGGGGCGGGTGGAGTGGATGCGGCAGGCGCGGTTGGTGATGGCGCGGCAGGCGGCGCCTGCACCTTGCCGGACTGGGCGCGTGCTGGCGGCGGCGTGACGGTGCCTTGCGCGGTGGCTTGCCCGGATGAGGCGCCTGGCGTGCGAGCACGCTCGGCAGGCGGCCCGGCCGCGCGCAGCCGCTCGATCCTGGCGCGCGCCAGCGGCGCGAAGCGGCCGTTCGGATAGGCCTTAAGGTAGGCCTCGTAGTCACTTGCGAAATTGCTGTTCTTGATGGAGTCCCAGAAGCTGAGCTCGTACTGCTCGTCGCTGTCCTTGGGAAGAATGCCGCGATGCTGCGCAAGGATCAGCGGATGGGCTTGCCTGTGCGCGAGCGTGAAGGGTGCGTTGTCCTTGTCGTTGACGGTGTCCGTGTCGTTGTCGTTTTCGCCGGTGGCCGCGGCGTTCGCCGCGAATCGGAGCGGGGCGGATAACGACGATGATAGCCACGGTTGCTGCCGCCGCCCGGTGTGCTGGCTCACCATTTCGCCGGCCCGGCGCAGGGCGGCCTCGGCATCAAGGCCGGGTATGCGCATCGTGCGCAGCAGGGCGCCGGTGAACGCGCCGTGCCGCGCGCCCTCGGCTGCCACGGCGCCGGGGGCCGTGGCATAGGCAATCAGCGTGTTGGCGGGGGCGGCGGGCGGCTTGACGGCACTGCCGCGATAGGGGTTGTCCAGGCAGCTATCGAGGATCACCACGTTAAGCATGTCCGGCCTTGGCGCCGACATGCTGGCCAGTACGGCGTCAAGCGCGGTGCCCGCGGTGAGCAAGTGGCCAGGTGTACGGCTGCCGGCATCGACGGGAATCATCACCGGGGTGTCCGCGACCTCGATGCCGTGCCCCGCGAAATAGAACAACCCCGTGCCGCCGGCCTGCAGGCGCTGCTGGAATTCGGCAAGCGCGCGCGCCATGCCTTCCCGGTCCAGGTTCTCGCGGAGCATGACGTCGAAGCCGAGCGCGGCCAAGGTGCGGCGCATTGCCCGGGCGTCATTGGCGGCGTTGGGCAGCGGCTCGTCCACATAGGCGCCGTTGCCGATGACCAGGGCGAGGCGCCTGCCCGGAGCGCTCGCGGGGGCGGCGGCCGGGTGCCTTGCCTCGGGGGGGAGGGTTGGCGTGTCGATACCGGCTTCGGCGCGCACGACCGCAGCCAACCCGAGCAGGCACACGACAAGGAATTTTCGCCACATATGCAGGCCTTGTTCGTACGGCGCCGAAGTGCATCGGCGGTCCGCGTGCCAACGGCGTGACGCGGCACGCGAGAGCGATGATGCCCGGCCATCACCTGGCCGGCCTGCCTTGTCCTTTGCGCTGACGTGATGCAGCGCTAGCGGCACTGGGCTGGCTCAATCAACCATAGCACAGCGATTGTGAATCCGGAGGTGCTTCGCAACGCCGGGTGGCGTAGCAAGCTCACAACCGCGCGGCGCCGGCGCGGCGCAGGGTATCGCCAAGTATCTTTTTGCTGTTTTCCGTTCTAAGCTGAATGACGAAATTGGATGACGAAATGCAGCGCGCCGGCCTGAAGCCAATCAACGAATCAGCCAAAAGCCAAGCACCAATAGCAAGAATTCACCGCGTTTGAGACAAGCTGTTCGGGAGGGCTAACGTATGCACAGGCGAACCGTGCTCGGCACATTGGCAGCGTCGCTGCTGACTCCGTTACCTTCGATCTCGTTGTCCACGACGTCCCCACCCAATGCCGAGGTCTACATCATCTGGCCGCCCGACGGCGCCGTGATCGATGGCGGAAAATTCTGGGTGCGCATGGGCCTGCGCAATATGGGGATCGCCCCCAAGGGCGTCGACATGGCCAACGTCGGCCACCACCACCTGTTGATTGACACGGACCTGCCGCCGATGGACAAGGAGATTCCGAATGACCGGAACCACCTGCACTTCGGCGCCGGCGAGACCGAGGCGCGGATCGAGTTGCCGCCGGGCAAGCACACCTTGCAGTTGCTGCTCGGCGACAAGGATCACAAGCCCCACGACCCGCCGATCTACTCCAAGAAGATCACCATCACCGTTCGATAAGGCCCCGGGCCGCCGGGCCGGCGGCACGATACGGGAGACAGTCCATGCGTAAGCTCGTTCCGGCTGCTGCGCTCGCCGCCAGCCTGCTTCTGATCGGTGGCACGCCGAGCGGCGCAAGCGCGGACGCCACGCCCGCGCCCGCCCATGCCTACCTGTATATCGGCTTTCCCAACAACAACCAGGTCTTGCCGGCGGGCAAGCCGATCAAGGTGTGGTTCGGGCTGCGCGGCATGGGCGTGGCGCCGCGCGGCGTGAAGTTTCCGAACAGCGGCCATCACCATCTGCTGATCGATACCGACCTGCCGCCCATGGACAAGGAAATCCCGAACGACCGCAACCATCTGCATTTCGGCGCCGGCGAGACCGAGACCACGATCGAGCTGCCGCCGGGCAAACATACCTTGCAACTGCTGATGGCCGACGACAAGCACATTCCGCACAACCCGCCGATCTACTCCAAGAAGATCACGATCTACGTGAAGTAACCCCGGTCGTTCATTCGGGTTCGCGCTGTTTTCGCTGCGCCGCATGACGCGTGCTGCTCGCGCTTCGCTGCGGATCTCATTGCGCGCTTTCCAGGCGGCGCTCGTAGCACATCTCCCCCATGTCTTCATCGCTCCGGCCGTGCGCGCCGCATGAGGCGGACGCTTGTCGCCAGCGAGCAAACACATGGTGTCTGTTGTGTTGGCCGCCACCCATCAGATCCAGGCTGCCCCGAACCGCTTGCTGGCGCGTCTTTTTCGGCTCGATAAATTTTTTCCCCAGGCCCA
>NZ_JBXAHA010000047.1:0-7737 GCF_058794615.1 Cupriavidus sp. GW823-FHT07A04 | reverse complement strand
CCGGCGCGCCTTCTTTGCCTACTTTCTTGGCAAGACAAGAAAGTAGGTCGCCGCCCCGCAGGGGTGGTGAAACTGCCGTTGCCTTTGACCTTAAGTGCAAGCCACCGGGGCAAAACTGGATTACGCCCTGATACGCCGCTAGTGGCGAATACCGCTCCGGAAGTACAATCAAATCGTCTCGTTTTCCGGAACGGAGTCCGAATTGAAATCGGCAACAGTAGCGGCACCCAAAAAAGCGCCTTCCGAGGCCCCCAAGAACAAGCTGGCAAAACCCGCGCGCGCGAAGGCGTCCCTGCGCCTGGAAGAACCTGACGCCGCGGCGCCGGTCACGAGCATGGCTGCCGACGCGGCAGCGGCGGACCGCGACACCCCCACGCTGCGCGCCTTCGCCCTGCTCGAATTCCTGGTTGCGGCCGACCGCCCCTTGTCGCTGGCGGAAATCATGCAGGGTTTCGAAGCGCCCAAGGCTTCGCTGCACCGCATGCTTGGCGCGCTGGAGGCCGGCGGCCTGGTGATCCGCGAGCCGGGCGCGCGCAATGCCTATGCCGTGGGGCCGCGCCTGTCGCGCCTTGGCGTGGCCATCGTCACGCATTCGGGTACGCGGCAGTTGCGCCATGCCATCCTGGCGCGGCTGGTGGCGGACATCGGCGAAACGGTCAACCTGACCATGCTGCACGAAACCTCGGTGCTGTACCTGGACCGCATGGAAGCGCCTTGGCCGCTGCGGCTGGACCTGAAGCCGGGCTCGCGCGTGCCGCTGCACTGCTCGGCCAGCGGCAAGCTGCTGCTATCGCTGCTGCCGCGCGAGCAGCGCGCCGCCCTGGTGCGGCAGCTGCCGCTGGAGCGCTTTACGCCCAACACGGTCACCAATGTGGAATTGCTTGAAGCCGAGCTGGACCGCAGCGCGCACAAGCAGCTTGGCGTGGACAACGAAGAGTTCGTGGCGGGGATCTCCTGCGTGGCCGTGCCGGTGCGCGACGAGCGCGGGCAGGTGGTGGCGGCGCTGGCGGTGCATGCGCCTACGGCACGCTCGCCATTGTCACGCTCGCTGGAGTTCGTGCCGCGCCTGCAGGAAACGGCGAGGGAGCTGGCCGCTACGTTCTGAGCGCCCGTTTTGCATCCAGCCCCTGCGCGTCGCCGCTATTCAGGCTGGATGCCTGCCGTCTTGATGATCGCGCCCCAGCGAGCGAGCTCGGCAAGCTGGAATTTAGCCAGCTCCTCCGGCGACGACACCTTGACCTCCATGCCATTCTCCGTCACGAAATGGCGGATGGATTCGGTCGCCATGGCATTGCGCATCAGCGCATTGAGCCGGTTGATGATCGGCGCCGGCGTGCCTGCCGGGGCGTACAGCCCGTTCCAGTAACCGGACTCATAGCCCTTCACGCCTTGCTCCGCGATGGTCGGCACGTTGGGCAGCAGCGGCGAGCGCTGCGGGCTGCTGACGCCGAGCGCGCGCAGCTTGCCGGCCTTGACCTGCGGCAGGCTGGTGGTCAGGTCGACGATCATCACGTCGGTCTGTCCGGCCACAAGGTCGATCACGGCGGCCGGATTGGCCTTGTAGGGAACGTACGTGAGTTTCGTCCCGGTCATGTGCTGGAATTGCTCGGTGGCGACCCGCGCCGATGATGAGCCGGAGCCGAAGGTCAGCTTGCCCGGCTCCTTCTTGGCCAGGGCGATGAACTCGGGCACGTTCGCGGCCTTCACGTTGGGGTTCACCACCATCACCATGTAGCCCTGGACCACCTGGCCGATCGGCGCAAAGTCCTTGATGGGGTTGTAGGGCAGGTTCTTCACCAGGTGTGGATTGGCCGCCTGCGTGGTGTTGGTGGTCATGAACAGGGTGTAGCCATCGGGCGCCGAGCGCGCGACGAGCTGCGCCGCGATGCCGCCAAATGCGCCCGGGCGGCTGTCGACGATGACCGGCTGGCCCGTCTCTTTGGTGATCTGGGCACCCATTGCGCGGGCCAGGCCATCCGTGGTGCTGCCGGGGCTGGAACCGATCACGATGGTGACCGGCTTGGCCGGATAGGACTGCGCGCCGGCCATGCCGGACGCCAGCACGGTCACGCTCACGGCCATTGCCGCCAGATATTGGATCTGCATCTTGTCTCCTCTCATTCTGATTCTCAACTTCCGGGCGAAGTAACGGGGCTGCCAGCGCTCAGGTCGTGAGGCTGAACTCGGGCCGTTGCCCGGCCAGCGCCTGGGCAATGCTTGCCAGGACCATCTCCCCCATGGCGGCCCGCGTCTGGTGCGTGGCGCTGGCGCGGTGCGCCTGCAGCGTGACGTTGTCCAGCGCGAACAGGGCTTGCGGCACGTTCGGCTCATCGACGAAGACATCCAGCCCGGCGCCGGCGATGCGCCCGGATGTCAGCGCCGCGACCAGGTCGTCTTCCTTGACCAGCCGGCCGCGCGCGATGTTGATCAGGTAGCCATCCTTGCCAAGCGCGTCGAGCACCTCGGCATTGACGATGCCCTCCGCCTTGTCCGCGGCGGCGGCAAGAATCAGCGCATCGCTCTGGCAGGCCAGTGCCACGAGGTCGGGCACGAAAGTGTGGGGAACGTCATCCATCGCCTTGAGGTCGGTGTAGGCGACGGGGCAACCGAACGCCGTCATGCGCGCCGCGATGGCCCGGCCCACGCGGCCCATGCCGACGATGCCCACGCGCATGCCGCTGACGCGGCGGGCCAGCGGGATAGCGCTTGGCTGCGGATGGCGGACCCAGTCGCCGGCGCGGATAAGCCGGTCGCCCGGGCAGATGCCACGGCACGTGGCGATCAACAGGCCCACGGCGAGATCCGCGACGTCCTCGGTCAGCGCCCCGAACGTCCCGGTCACCGGCAGGCCGCGCGCGCGGGCATATTCGAGGTCGACCGCGTCGGTGCCGACACCGTTGACCGCCACCACCGCAAGCGCGGGCAGTTGCGCCATCATCGCCTTGGTAATGCCGGTGTGGCCGCCGGTGATGACCGCGCGGATCGTGGGCCCGTGCTCGCGCAGATAGGCATCCTTGTCGGTTTGCTCGAACAAGCGGTGCATGGTGTAGAGCGAATCCAGCTTGTCGTTGATGGCAGGGATGAGGATCGGGTTCAGCTGCAGGATGTTGGCTTTCATACGGTGGGTCCTATCTGGAAGGTGCGGTTTCGCGTGACCTGTTTCGGCGCCAAACTCATACGTCATCCTATGACTTAGGTGACTTCAAAACAAGCGAGATATCAGATATCCAGGGTTAACACTCTGTTAAATCCAAGGCACCCGAAAATCTCTCGCACTGACTCTCGGATCTCCTTATAATATGTTGTATGACAACGTAACACAAAGAGCAGCCTGAGGCGCATACTAAAATCAAGAAGCCGCTCCGGCCATGATGTTCAAGCCGATAGATCATGATCACTGACTCATCCATCGACCTGATTGCCGACGTCCGCAATGCGGTCGGCGAAAGCCCGTTCTGGGATACGCAGACGCAATGCCTGTACTGGTCGGACATCCCCGCCCGGACGCTGTTCGAATGGCGCTCCGCTAACGCGGCAATCCGTACCTGGCGATTGCCCGAAATGGCAGGGTGCATCGCCCCCGCAAGCGCCGGTGGCTTTGTCGCCGGCATGCAGAGCGGCCTGTTCCACCTGCAGCCACAGCCCGATGGCAGCATGGCCGGCCGCAGGCTCGCCAGCGTCGCTCACCCTGCCCCATCCATGCGATTCAACGACGGCCGGTGTGATCGGCAAGGCCGGTTCTGGGCGGGCACCATGCACCTCGACATGCATCCGGCGCAATCGATTGGCTCGGTGTATCGCTTCGACGCGCGTGGCCTGCAGCAGCAGATCGAGGGACTGATCGTTCCCAACGGGATGGCATGGTCGCCCGACGGACGGACGATGTACCTGTCGGACTCGCATCCTGATGCGCAGGCGATCTGGGCGTTCGACTACGATGTCGCGCACGGCGTGGCCAACCGGCGGCGCCTGTGGATCGACATGCGGCAATATCCGGGGCGCCCGGACGGCGCTGCGGTAGACGTCGATGGCTGCTACTGGATCTGCGGGAATGACGCAGGGGTCGTGCACCGCTTTACGCCAGAGGGGCGCCTGGACCGCAGCATCGCGCTTCCCGTGAAAAAGCCGGCGATGTGCGCCTTTGGCGGCGCCGACATGAAGACCTTGTTCGTCACGTCGATTCGCCCGGCTGATGCGTCGGTGCAAGCCGAGCAGCCACTGGCCGGCGGGGTATTCGCTATTCGCCCCGGTGTCGCTGGTATCGCAGAGCGCGCGTTCCAGCTGGCCGCGTGACCGGCCGATCGGGTTGCGGGCACGGCTAAAGCGGCAGGAGCCGGGCGGCGCGTGCCGCCGCCCGGCCGGCCACAGGCTTTACATCCTCCCCTTCCAGGGCACCAGCCACTTCTCCGTCTTGCGCATCAGAAGGTCAAAGGTATAGGCAATCAGGCCAATCAGCCCGATGCCCATGATCACCACATCCGTGCGCAGGAAGTTCGACGCGTTGAGCACCATCTGCCCCAGGCCCGAGGTGGCAGCCACCATCTCCGCCGCAACCAGCGTGGTCCAGCCAAAGCCGATGGCAATCCGCATGCCGGTCAGGATGTCCGGCAGCGCGGCGGGGATCACGACATGGCGGATCACCTGCCAGCGGTTGGCGCCCATCGAATACGCCGCGTTGATCTGCTCGATGGTGACCGAGCGCACGCCGGCCTGCGCGGACATCGCCAGCGGCGCGAAGCAAGCCAGGAAGATCAGCAGGATCTTGGACGTTTCATCGATGCCGAACCAGATCACGATCAGCGGCAGGTAGGCCAGCGGCGGCAGCGGGCGATAGAACTCGATCGGCGGATCAAAGACGCCGCGCGCAATGCGCGACACACCCATCATCACGCCGATCGGCACCGCCGTGACGGTGGCCAGCGCAAAGGCGCCAAACACGCGCACCATGCTGGCGCGAAAGTGCTCGGTCAGCGGCAGGCCGCCTTGCACATTGCCGTTCCAGGCATCGATAAACGCGTTGATGATGGCTTCCGGCGTGGGCAGGAACAGCGGCGGCAGCCAACGCAGGTGGCTGGCGATCCACCATAGCGCCAGCAGCGACACCACGGTGATGGTGGAGATGCGTGAACTGGAACCTTCGCCCGGCAAGCGGTAGCCGGAGACGGCCTTCATGCGGCGCGCGGGCGGCTTGGCGGCCACGGCGGCGGTGCCCGGCGCGGGCTCGAGTCTTTGAGCAGAAGCAGACATGTCGGACTCCTCAGGGCGTGGCATGGATCAGGTTGACGATTTCTTCGCGGTACCGGATGAACTCCGGATCGGCCTTGACCTCGCGGGCGTTGCCGCAGGCAATGAAGCGTCGGGCGAAGGGGAGCTCATAGGTATGCGCGATGCGGCCCGGCGAGGGCGTCATCACGATCAGCCGCGTTGCCAGGAACAGCGCTTCCTCCACGCTGTGGGTGATGAAGAACACGATCTTCTGCTCCGCCGCCCACAGCTTGAGGATCAGCGCCTGGATCGTCTCGCGCGTGAGCGCGTCGAGCGCGCCGAGCGGCTCATCCATCAGCATCACCGCCGGATCGTTGGCAAGCGTACGGGCAATGCCAACGCGCTGCTGCATGCCGCCAGAGAGCTGGTAGACCGGCTTGGCCGCCACTTTCTCCAGGCCGACCAGCGCCAGCTTCTCCTGGGCGATGCGCAGGCGCTCGGCGCGCGGCACGCCGCGCAGCCTCAGGCCCAGCGCCACGTTGTCCAGCACATTGAGCCAGGGCATCAATGCATGCTTTTGGAACACGACACCGCGCTCGGCACCCGGGCCGTGCACGGATTTGCCATCGAGGCGGATCTCGCCTTCCGAGGGTTGCATGAAACCGGCGATGCACGAGAGCAAGGTCGTCTTGCCGCACCCGGAAGCACCGAGCGCGACCACGAAATCGCCGCGCTCCATGGTGAGATTGACTTGCGACAGGGCCAGCGTATCGGCGCCACCGCGGCCGCCGTAGTTAACGCTCAGGTTGTCGATTTCGAGTTTGGCCATAGCTGCAAACTTCCTGAAAAGAGGATTCAAGGCCGCGCGGCCAGCGTCGCCCGCCGCGCGGCACCGGCAAATCAGGCCGGCGTCCTGGTGGCGAGGGCGCGCTTCACCCACTCCGCATTCACACCCGAGCCGTAGTCCGGCAACACGGTCTGGATCGTGCCCTGCTCCTTCAGGAATTGCGCCGCCGATTGCAGCGCCTTGGCCGCGCCGCCGCCCAGCCAGCGGGGCGAGGCTTGCTCCTCCAGCGTGGGGAAACCGTACAGCGCCATGCTGGCCGGCACCGCCTCGGGCTTGGCGCCCGAGACCTTGGCCACCGCCTTCACCATCGGCGACTCCGGGGTCCACGCCGCCTTGTCCTGGCGATACTTGTCATCCGCGGCGGCCAGGATCTTGACGAACTTGACCATGAACTCGGGGTTCTCCCGCGCGAACTTCTTGTTGGCGATCATGCCGTCGAAGGTGGCCTTGCCGGTCTCGGCGGCGATCTTGCCGGAGGTCACCAGGACCTTGCCCGTTTGCTTGAGCTTGGCCAGCACCGGGTCCCAGATAAAGGTGGCGTCGATGTCGCCGCGCTCCCAGGCCGCGGCCACTTCGGGCGGCCGCATGTTCATGATCTTGACGTCCTTGGGATTGATCTTGGCCTGCTCCAGCGCCACCAGCGTGTGGTAGTGCGTGGTGGAGACAAAAGGCACGCCCACCCGCTTGCCTTTGAGGTCTGCCACGCTGTTGATATTGCTGCCGTTGCGCGCCACCATGGCCTCGGCCGCGTTGATATCGTCAAGGATCCAGAACAGCTCCACGTCCAGCCCCTGCGACAACGCCGAGGCAATCGGCGAGGTACCGGCTTCGCCGATGGCGATCTGGCCCGACGCCATGGCGCGGATCACGTCGCCACCGCCGCCGAACTGGCGGAACGAGACCTTGTAGCCGGTCTGCTTCTCGACTTCCTTCATGTCCTGCGCATAGCGCCATGGCACCACCATATCCTGGTAGGCGATGACAACTTCCTTGGTCTGCGCGTAGGCGCCCGGGGCGACGACGGCCGCCAGTACCACGCTTGCTGCAAGCTGCTTGAACCAACGCATGATGAACCTCCTCAAGATGAACGGTGTGGTGTGCTGTGGCGAAGACCGCCGGCAGGGAAAGCCCGGCACCAGGGCGGTGCCTGCTCGAGGAGGAAGAGGTGATAAGCATGAGGCATGCCAGTGTCTCCGTCTGGTTGGGACGTCTTTGCGTCCTCTCCTTTCTTAGCGGCGCTCTGCGCTTTGGCGAGTCGTCGCGGCGTGCACCAGGCGCTTTGGCAAGCAGCGCTGGGCAAGGTGTAACCGTATGGTAGAAAGCGGCCCGCCGCCGGGTTAGAGCCAGCGGGGACCAACTGTGGGTCCACATGGGCGCGCAGGTTGAATTTACGTCACTTTAAAGGGTATTTACTACCGTTTTTAGGTACACAGCATTCCGTTTATCGGATTTTCTTATTGACCATCGCTTAGTCTCATCCTACATTTCGATCCACGAACACTTTTCGGAACATTTGGTTCCGTTTTGATCGAAGACCGGAGACACCACACCATGAGCGAACATCTTCCCGAAACCCTCGCCGCAGGCACCCAAGCTGGCGCCACCACGACCGGCCCGCAGGAGATGACCCCGTCGGAAGCCTTTGTCGAGACCCTGGCCGCCAATGGCGTCACCGACATGTTCGG
>NZ_JBXAHA010000046.1:0-8529 GCF_058794615.1 Cupriavidus sp. GW823-FHT07A04 | reverse complement strand
CGCCTTTTTTGCCTACTTTTTTGGCAAGACAAAAAAGTAGGTCGCCGCCCCGCAGGGGTGGTGAAACTGCAGTTGAATTTTCAGTTAAGCCGTTGAATTTAAAGCTAATTCTGCAGAAAAAGACAACCGGCAATCAAACCTCCACCGCCTCCTCCCGCACCACCTTAACGCCCTTAGCACCGCTAGCCCTCTCCATCGTCCGCACAACATGCCGCCGATGCCCCCGCCTACGCTTCCACCAGATCAACACCCCGGTAACAGCAAACATCAACGGCACCACCCCGAACACCGAAATAAACGCCCGCCCCACCCATCCGAACGCCTCCCCGGTATGCAGCGGATACATCCAGTTAAGAAAAGTATCCCCAGCCGGCGCATCCATCGGATCGCGAACCCCGAGCCGCTTGCCCGTATGGGCATCCAGCCAGAGCCGCGTAGCCCCGCTGCCCTGGCGGACTTCCCCCGGCTGGCGCAGCCGCACCTCAAACGGATCCCCCGCCTTGCGCGGAAAGCTGACCCGCGTCACCAGCGCCGCAGGATAAAGCGCCTGAGCCCCGCTCACGGCCTGCGCCACGCCTAGCAGCGGCGTGCCCTCGGGCGCTGCCGCCGATGCCGGCTTGCCGGGCGGCGACACCGTCATCACGCTAGCCACGATCGGCGTCACCCACTTGGGCAAATCCAGGTACCAGCCGGAAAACGCCATCGTCGCCAGCACCGGCGCCGCAAAAATGCCAGCCGTACGATGCAGCGAGTAATTAAAACGCGACCACGAGCCGCCATGGCTGATGCGAAACGCATTGAGCACCGCGCGCGGCTTGAGCTTGGGCCACCACAGCACAACCCCACCGATCACCAGAATCAGCAACAGCATCCCGGTGATGCCCAGGATCGTGCGGCCCGTCTCGCCAGAGAGCAGGTAGTGGTGCAACTGGAACAAGGTGGGCAGCAGCAACGGGCGCGACAGGCCGGGCTCGCCCCAGACCCGCTCGCCCTTCACGGCCAATGTGACGGGGTCGACCATCACCTGGCGAGAGCGCCCGGCGTTGGGCGTGCCCTTGAGCGGGTACCAGGCGATAAACACCGCATGCGGCGCGGACGGCAGCATCAGCAAGGTGGGGCGGCCATAGCGCGGGTCGGCCTGCAGCCGCTCGGCGACCGCCTGCACCGTGGCCGGCGCTACCGGCATGGGTACTTCGGCCGACGCCGTCAGCAGCGCCGGGTTCAGCAGGGCATCCAGCTCATCGCGCCAGGCGATGACGGTGCCGGTCAGGCCCAGCATGACAAAGAGCAGGCCCAGCCACAAGCCGAGATACAGGTGAATCTTGACGAAAACAACGCGCAGGCGGCCGGTGACCATGGGAGGCGGGAGCAGATTTGGGGGTTGTGGAGATTGTGTTTTCGGACCCCATGCCGGCGTGAGATGAACGCATCATGCCGTCATAATGAGAATGCGAAAGATTCGCGATTCTAACAGGCAGGGCCTGCCAGTGCGTGACAGGTGCGAGACCATGGCGAGGCTTGCCGGGATTGCGGCAGAATGTGGATCGCGCCCATTGCAGGCCCCGGACGACTCCCTTGAAGATGACCCATTCCATCGAATTGCTACCTGCCGACCCTCACGACGCCGCGCTGATTGCCGATCTGCACACGCAGAGCTGGCGCCATGCCTACAGTGGCCTGTTGCCGGCGGAATACCTGGAGCACGAAGCACCGGCCCAGCGCGCACAAGCCTGGCAGGCTCGCCTGGTAGATGGCGCCGATGGCCCGGTGGAAGTCACGCTCGTGCGCGTGGACGGCACGCCCGCCGGCTTTGCCTGCCTGCAACCCGAGGCCGAGCCGCAATATGGCGTGTATCTGGACAATTTGCATGTGATGCCGGGATGGCACGGGCTAGGGCTTGGCAAGCGCCTCTTCGCGCATTGCGCGCAGCGTGCCGCCGTTGGCTGGCCCGGGCAGCCCCTCTTTCTCTATGTGCTGGACGGCAACACCCAGGCGCGCGAGTTCTACCGGCGCCTGGACGGCGTGGAGAGCGAGGCGTTCGACGACCAGTTTCCCGGCGCCGATCTGATCGTGGCCGTGCGCCGGGTGAGCTGGCCCTCCGTGGATGCCTTGCTCAGGCGGCTGGGCACCTCGCCAGCGCCGGCTGCTCCAGCCAGCCGATGATCGGCTGCCACTGCTCCCAGTCCCGCGCCACGCGTGACGGCGCCACATCCCACAGCGTCAGGCCGTGCGCGGCAAGCTGCACGTAGTTCTGGGTATCGCGCAGAAAGCCCAGCACCGGCAGCCCCAGCCCCGCGACAAAGCGCTGCAGCTGCTCGGCCGCGCGGGTGCGCAGGTCGACCCGCATGCCGATCACGCCCACCTCCACTTCGCCGTGGCGCACGCGCTTGTCATCGGCGAGCCGGGTGAGGAAATCCTGGGTGGCGAGGATATCGAACAGCGACGGTTGCAGCGGCACCACCACGCGGTGCGCCAGTTTCATCACATCGTTGAAGCGCCAGCCATGCAGGCCGGCCGGGGTATCCAGCACCACATGGGTAGTGCCTTTGGGCGGGCGCGCGATCTGGTCGGCGCTGATGTCCCAGGTGCGGATGGCCGGTGCCGAGGCCGGGCGCAAACCCAGCCAGGCTCGCGAGGATTGCTGCCGGTCCGTGTCGCCCAGCATCACGGCGTGGCCGGCGCTGGCGAAGTAGCCCGCCAGGTTGGTGGCCAGCGTGGTCTTGCCTACGCCGCCTTTAGGATTGGCGATCACGACTACGGGCATGGTTGTCTCCGCAATGGCTTTCCATGGCAGCGCCGCCGGCGGGCGCGCCGCTCCGGGTTCCGCCATGGCCCTGCCGCTGGCCGCTGCCGGGCCCTGGCGGAGCGGGCCCGCCTGCGAGTTTAGCAGTAGGCGCGGCGGGCGGCCGAGCCTGCTTGGAGAGCCGCTTTGACACCCGCTATGACGCCTGCAGCGGCGCCAGCAAGGCATCCATGTCCAGGTGCGCGACGAGCGTATCGGCCAGGCGCTCCAGCGAGGCCTCGCGCAGCGCGGCCAGGTCGACGCCTTCCGCCCGCGCCAGCCCGGCCCAGCGCAGCAGTGCGCCGCAAGCCTGCGGCTGGTCGAACAGCCCGTGCACATAGGAGGCCAGCACCTGCCCGTCCTCCGATTGCGCGCCGTCCGGGCGCTCGCCTTCCAGCCATAGCGCGGGGCGCGCCAGCGCGGGGCCTGTGGTCACGCCCATATGGATCTCGTAGCCTTGCACGGCGGCCTCGGTGGCCTCGGTGGCGCCATCCAGCGCCAGCCGGCCGCTCACCACGCGCAGCTGCTTGTGCGGCGCCAGCACAGTGTCGTAGTCGAGCAGGCCAAAACCTTCGCTGCTACCGGCCTTGCCCTCGTTGCCTGCCGGGTCATCCACGCGCCGCCCCAGCATCTGCATGCCGCCGCAAATACCGATGACCTTGCCGCCATAGCGCAGGTGCCGCAGCAAGGCTGGCTCCCAGCCATTGGCACGCAGGAAGGCCAGGTCGGCGCGCACGCTCTTGCTGCCCGGCAGCACGATCAGGTCCGCCGGCGGGATCGGCATGCCGGGGCCGATAAAGCGCAGGTCCACCTGCGGATGCGCGCGCAGCGCATCGAAATCCGTGTGATTGGAAATGCGCGGCAGCACCGGCACGATCACGTGCAGCAGTTCGCCCCGCTTGGCCGCCTGCGCGCCGATGATGGCGTCCTCGGCATCCAGGTGCAAGCCGTGCAGGTAGGGCAGCACGCCCAGCACGGGCTTGCCGGTGCGCGCCTCCAGCCAGTCCAGCCCGGGCTGCAGCAGCGCGATATCGCCGCGGAAGCGGTTGATGATGAAACCCTTGATGCGCGCGCGCTCCGACGCCGACAGGCAGTCCAGCGTGCCCACCAGATGAGCGAACACGCCGCCGCGGTCGATGTCGGCCACCAGCACCACCGGGCAGTCCACCGCTTCGGCAAACCCCATATTGGCGATGTCGCGCTCGCGCAGGTTGATCTCCGCCGGGCTGCCGGCGCCTTCCACCATCACCACCTCGTAGGCGCTGGACAGGCGCTGGTGCGACGCCAGCACCGCCTGCATCGCCACCGGCTTGTAAGCGTGATAGGCCCGCGCGTCCAGGTCCATCCGCGCCTGGCCGTGGATGATGATCTGAGCGCCCGTATCGCTGCTCGGCTTGAGCAGCACCGGGTTCATATCGGTGTGCGGCGCCAGCCCGGCGGCGGCGGCCTGCAAGGCCTGGGCGCGCCCGATCTCGCCACCGTCCGCGGTGACCGCGCTGTTGAGCGCCATGTTCTGCGGCTTGAACGGGACCACGCGCACGCCGGCGCGGGCCAGCACCCGGCACAGGCCCGCCACTAGCGTGCTCTTGCCCGCGTCGGAGGTAGTGCCCTGCACCATCAAGGTACCGCGCAAGCCACCCGGTAATGCCGCGCCAGCGGCTTCGGAGGAATTTTTTTGCATCGTGGGATTATCGCATCGGCGTCCCGCGGCGCTGCCCTGTGCGCGGACCACTGCGGGCGTGCGATCCATGGATGCGCCCGCTACAATACCCGGATGACCCCGGCCAACGCTTCCGCCACCGCCACCGAGCCCGTGCGCGCATCCACCCATGCACCGGCCAGCGAACGCGCGCCCCAGGCTGCTGCCGCGCCGCACGCCGCTGCCGTCCCGGGCCGCGCGCGCCAGCTCACGCTGGTGCTGGGCGGCGCGCGCTCCGGCAAGAGCCACTTCGCCGAGCAGATGGCCGCCGACCATGCCGCTGCCACCGGCGGCCCCGTTACCTATATCGCTACCGCACGCCACGGCCAGGACAGCGCCGACGAAGAGATGGAGGTGCGCATCGCGCTGCACCGCGCGCGGCGCCCGGCCGAGTGGGGCCTGGTCGAAGCACCGCTGCATCTGGCGGATGCGCTATATGCCCATGCCACCCACGATGGCTGCATCCTGGTCGACTGCGTCACGCTGTGGCTCAACAACCTGCTGTTCCTCGATGCGCGCAGTTATCCCGAGCATGGCCTGGTAACGCCACCGGCCGCCTTCACCGAGGAAATCGACGCGCTGCTGTCCGCGCTGCCCACCCTGCCCGGGCACGTGATCCTGGTCTCCAACGAGATCGGCTTCGGCGTGGTGCCGATGGGCGCCATCACCCGCTTCTATGTCGACGAGCTGGGGCGCCTGAACCAGAAGCTGGCCGCCGCCGCGGACCGCGTGCGCCTGCTGGTGGCCGGCATCCCTGTCAGCGTGAAAGGCGCCGACCCGGCGTGATGTCGTGGCTGCCATCGCTGCCATCGCTGTCTTCATGGTGGCCGTTTCCCCTGTTCAGCTGGCAAGCCTGCGTGGCCGCGGCGGTAGCCGGCGTCTTGCTGGACCAATGGCTGGGCGAGCCGCGCCGCTGGCATCCGCTGGTTGGCTTCGGCCGCCTTGCGGCAGCGCTTGAGCGCCGCCTGAACCGCGGCCAGGCTGGCGCGCCACTGCGCCAGCGGCTCACCGGCCTGGCGGCCTGGGCGCTGATGGTACTGGTGCCGGCCGCGCTGGCCGCGCTGCTGGTGCATGTCGCCGCGCAGTTCAGCGCGGCGCTGGCGTGGCTGCTGCAAGCGCTGGCACTCTACGCGGCACTGGGCGCGCGCAGCCTGGCCCAGCATATTGCGCCGATCGCCACCGCTCTCACGCAGGGCAATCTCGCCGATGCGCGCCAGCTCACGGCACGCATCGTCTCGCGCGACACCACCGACGCGGATACCGAAGCGCTGGCCCGCGCCGCCTGCGAATCGGCGCTGGAGAATGGCAACGACGCCATCTTCGGCGCCTTGTTCTGGTTCCTGGTCGGCGGCGCGCCCGCCGTGGTCGCCTATCGCCTGGCCAACACGCTCGATGCGATGTGGGGCTACCGCACGCCGCGCCTGCTGTATTTCGGCTGGGCAGCTGCGCGGCTTGACGATGTGCTCAACCTGGCGCCCGCCCGCCTGACCGCGCTCTCGTACGCGCTGCTCGGGCGCACTGCCCAGGCGCTGCGCTGCTGGCGCGCGCAGGCACCGGCATGGTCCAGCCCCAATGCGGGTCCGGTCATGGCGGCCGGCGCCGGTGCCGTCGGCGTGGCGCTGGGCGGCCCCGCCCGCTATCACGGCGAATGGGAAGAGCGCCCGCCGCTGGGCATGGGCCACGCGCCCGGCGCAGCCGATGTGCATGCCTGCCTGCGCCTTGTTCAACGCACACTGTGGCTGTGGCTGGCCGCTTCCGGCGCCAGCGCCGCTCTCCTCCACTACGGCTTAGCATGAGTACTCCGATCCGCCATGGCGGCGACCTGCTCGCCGCCGCGCGCCGCCATGGCCGTCCGGTCGAAGACTGGCTCGACCTTTCCACCGGCATCAACCCGGACGGCTATCCCGTGCCAGCCCTGCCCGCCGACGCGTGGCTGCGGCTGCCGCAAGATGACGACGGCCTGGCCGAACTGGCCGCGCAGGCCTACGGCGCGCCGCGCGCGCTGCCGGTGGCCGGCTCGCAGGCCGCCATCCGCACGCTGCCGCAACTGCTCAAGCCCGGGCGCGTCGGCGTGGCGGTGCAGGGATACAGCGAATACGCTCCCGCCTTCGCACGCGCGGGGCATGAGGTTGTGCCGCTCGTGGAGACGGATTTCGCCCGTGCGGACCTGGCCGCGCAGCTCGATCACCTCGTGGTGGTGAACCCGAACAACCCGACCGGGCGCACGCTCGCGCAAGCCACGCTGCGGGCATGGCACGCGGATCTCGCCGCGCGTGGCGGCACGCTGCTGCTCGACGAAGCCTTCATGGATTGCACACCCGAGCGCTCGCTGGCCGCGCTGGCGGATCGCCCCGGCATGGTGGTGCTGCGCTCGCTGGGCAAGTTCTACGGCCTGGCCGGCGTGCGCTGCGGCTTTGTGCTGGCCGAGCCCACGTTGCTGGCAGCGCTGGCCGAGCACCTCGGCCACTGGACCGTGGCCGGCCCCGCACGCGCGGTGGCTCGCCTGGCCCTGGCCGACCGCGCCTGGCAAGCCGCCACGCGCGACCGTTTGCAGCAGGCCGGCATCCGGCTCGCGACACTGCTGCGCAAGCACGGCCTGACGCCCGTGGGCCGCCCCTTGTTCAGCTGGGTGCCGCATGCCGATGCCGCGCGCCTGCACGAAGCGCTCGCGCGGCAAGGCGTGTGGACGCGGCTGTTCGACGCACCGCCGGGCATCCCTGGCGCGTTGCCAAGCCTGCGCCTGGGTTTGCCACCAGCGCAGGAGCCAGCATGGCAACGGCTCGATGCGGCACTGGCCCAAGCCCTTGCAACAACGCGCTCCGACACAAGCACCCTATCCAGCTAACGCCCGATGCCCCCTACCTCGATCACTACCCGTGCCCTGCTGGTCCTCGCCACACTGCTGGGCGGCGGCCTTTGCAGCCACGCCGGCGCCGCCGTATCCGTGGTCGACGACGCCGGCCAGACCGTCACGCTGGACCAGCCCGCGCGCCGCGTGATCTCGCTCGCGCCGCACGTCACCGAAATGCTCTACGCCGCCGGCGGCGGCTCGCGCATCGTCGGCACCGTAAGCTACAGCGACTACCCGCCACAGGCCCGCGACATCCCCCGGGTCGGCGACAACAAGGCACTGGATCTCGAACGCATCGCCGCGCTCAAGCCCGACCTGATCGTGGTGTGGCGCCACGGCAATGCGCAGAAACAAACCGACCGCCTGCGCGCGCTCGGCCTGCCGCTGTTCTACAGCGAGCCGCGCAAGCTCGAAGGCATCCCCAGCAATATCGAGAGAATGGGCGTGCTGCTCGGCACCGAGCCCACCGCCAACAGCGCCGCCACCAGTTTCCGCCAGCAGATCGACAAACTGCGCCAGACCTATGCGGCGCGTGCGCCGGTGACGGTGTTCTACCAGGTATGGCAACAACCGCTGATGACGCTCAGCGGCCAGCACCTGATCAGCGACGTGCTCGCGCTATGCGGCGGCCGCAACCTGTTCGCCAACGAAGCGCTGCTGGTGCCGACGGTCTCGGTGGAATCCGTGGTAGCCGGCAACCCGGAAGTCATGATGACCGCCAGCATGGGCGCGACCCGCTCCGACCGGCCGCTGCCGGACTTCGCCATGTGGGAACGCTGGAAACAGGTAACCGCCGTGGCGCGTGGCAACCTCTACGCCATCGACGGCGACCTGGTCAACCGGGCCGGACCACGCATCGCCCAAGGCGCGGAAGTCGTGTGCAAGGATCTGGACAACGCAAGGCGCAAACGGCCAGCGCAGTAGGAACGAGACAGTGGGTCAGGTCTGACATCTCGTACTTGACGAGCGCCCGCCCTCTCCCCCGGCCCCTCTCCCACAAGTGGGAGAGGGGAGCCAACCAGCAGGAGCAGAATCGACATCGTCAGACCAACGATTCGGCGTAGCCGTGTGACCCGCCCTCAGGCGGGGAACACCCCAGCGCGATGCGAAGCGAGCCGTGAAGGTGTGCCAAGGCCGTATGGGGCGCCTCGGGATTCGGCGAAAAGAGCGGAAACGAGGGACCCATGTCTGAGTATC
>NZ_JBXAHA010000045.1:0-17840 GCF_058794615.1 Cupriavidus sp. GW823-FHT07A04 | reverse complement strand
CCGGCGCGCCTTCTTTGCCTACTTTCTTGGCAAGACAAGAAAGTAGGTCGCCGCCCCGCAGGGGTGGTGAAACTGCTTTTGACTTTGACTTCAAGCAGTCCGCAGCCAAAACCCAAAATCAAAAATCAAAAATCAAAAATGCGCCAGATACCCCCCATCCACCGCCAAAACATGCCCAGTAACATATGAAGCCGCCCCCGAAGCCAGAAAAACCACCGCCCCCGCAATCTCCTCCGGCTGCCCCCACCTCCCAAGCGCAGTCCTCTGCCGCAACCACTCGGCAACGCCAGCGTCATCCACCATCGGCTGATTAGGCTCGGTAGCAAAATACCCAGGCGCAACCGCATTCACAGTCACCCCGTCGCGCCCGAGATCCGCTGCCATGGCGCGCGTCAGCGCATCGAGCCCACCCTTGGTAGCGGGATACAGCACATCGTTGGCACGCGCCACCTGCCCGGCAATCGAGCTGACATTGACGATGCGACCGTAGCGCCCGCGCCGCATCAGCTGCGCCGCGTGGCGGCACAAGGCGTAAGGCGCCACCAGGTTGGTCTCCAGCATCTCGCGCAGGTCCGCCGCGTCCAGGTGCGCCATATTGCTGCGGTTGCGCGCGCCGGCGTTGTTGACGAGGATATCCAGGCGGCCATGCGTGGCATCGATGTGGGCGAAGGCGGCGTCAACCGCGGCCGCATCGGTGACGTCGAGCACCAGCGGCTCGGCGCGGCCGCCGTCAGCGGCCAGCGCGGCAACGGCGGCATGCACGCGCTCGGCGTTGCGCGCGGCGACGATGACGTGTGCACCGGCTTGCGCCAGCCCGGCGGCAATCGCCTGGCCCAGGCCTTGCGCGCCGCCGGTGACCAGCGCCACGCGGCCTTCGAGGGAAAAAGGTAAGGTAGCCATGCGGCGACTATACCGCAGCGGGCCTAGCGGATCAGCTTGCCGGTGGACGACACGATCGACATTTCGACAAACGACGAACCCGTATGCCGCGTCGGGCTGTAGCTGATCAGGATGCCGCCGAGGTCATAGTCGCGCAGGCTCTCCAGCGCGCCGACCAGCCGCTCGCGCGTCAGGTCCGGCCCGGCACGGCGCAAGCCCTCTACCAGCACCTTGGCCGACATGAAACCCTCCATCCCGGCATTGCTCGGGTCCACGCCTTGCTGCCGCGCCAGGCTGCGGTATTCGCTGGCAATGCTCATCTGGCTTGAATTGGTGCCTGGCACCACCTGCGTGATGATCAGGCCGCGCGCGTCCTCGCCGAGCTCCTTGATAAAGGAGTCGGCTGCGTTGTTGGACAGCGTGACGAACTGCGCCTGGCTGCCGCCGCGGCGCAGTTCCTTGATCAGCCGCGCCGCCTCGGAGCCGGAGCCGATGACCAGCACCGCTTGCGGGCCGGCCTTGTTGATGGCGGTGACACCGGCCTGGATATCGCCCATCGGGCGCGCAAACGAGGCACTGGCCGCCGGCTGCACGCCACGCGCCTGCAGCGCGGTGCTGAAGCCTTCGAACACGTCCTGGCCAAAGCCGTCGTTGGCGTAGAAGATGGCGATGCGGGTCATGCCCGAGGTGGCAAGATGGTTGATTGCGCGGGCCACCTCGTCCTGGTACTTGGCGCGTACGTTGAACACGTAGCGGTTGACCGGGCGGTGCAAGGTGATGGCGCCGGTCAGCGGCGCCACCAGCGGCACCTTCTCGGTGTTGACGATGGGCAGGATGCTTTCGTTCTGCGGCGTGCCGCGCACCATGAAGAGCGCGAACACCTTGTCTTCCTGGACCAGCTTGCGCACATTGTCGGGCGTGCGCTTGGCGTCGAAGCCGTCGTCGTACGTCACCAGCTCGATGCGCCGCCCTCCTACACCGCCGTTGGCGTTGACCGTTTTCAGGTAGACCTGCGCCCCGGCGATCTGCTCCTTGACCGAGCCCGCCACCGGCCCGGTCACCCCGGCCGATTGCCCGATCTTGATGGTGGTCCTGGTGACCCCTTGCTCGGCCTGTGCCAGCGGCGCAAGCGCACCCAGCGTGGCGGCCAGCAGGCCGCACGCCATCCATGTTGTCTTCATCTCCGACCCCTCGTTCGTTTGCGAATCTTTTGCTTTGTCACGCGCACAACGGATGGGCGCGGCGACAAGCAAATTACCTCAAAGCAAGGCGATTCGGCAAATCGCTGTTGCAAAAGCGGCGAGGGAGGGCTCGGCTGGGGAAATATCGGGCGCTGGCCCGCCGGGGCAGGCGGCCCTCAGGCCGCCGAGCCTCGGCGTGACAACGGGACCGTCCTGCCCATCAGGATGAGGGCAAGCGCAAGGGAGAACTCAGGGAAAAGCGGGTACGGCGGGATCCAGCCCGGCGAAGCGAGCTTCCGGGTGGGCCGATTGCAGCAGCGCTTCGATTTCCTCGACGCGGCCACGCGGCACGTCCACCATCAGCAGGATCTTGCCTTCCTCGATGTCCTTTTCGAAGGCCTTGTGCCGGCTGTTGGGCGCGGAGCAGCCGATCATGCTGGACGCCCAGGCGCCGAACACCGCGCCCAGCACCGCCAGCACGCCAACCAGGCCCCATTGCGGGGTATCGCTGACGATCGGGAACATCGCCACCAGCGCACCTGCCACGATGCCGATGCCACCGCCCACCATCAGCCCCATCTCGGCGGCATGGACGATATCGGAAGTCTGGAACAGGTTGGCTTCATGCAAGCCGCTCATATCGGCGCCATCGCGCGCGACAAAGTGGATATGGCTGTTCTCGATGCGAGCCAGCAGCAAGTCGTCCATGGTGCGGCGAGCACTCGCCAGATCGGGCAACAACCAGAAGATACGTTTGCGCATGACTCTCTCCTCGCTTCAGGCCACGTCAGGCCGTTTCGGACTATCCCGGCAGCGGTGTGCATGCGGAGTCGCCTTCACGCAACCATGCCAGCCAAGCCAGATGGTGGAGGTGCATCCGTATCCGCCCTGGGGACGGGTTTTTTCATTTGTACGCCAGTCGCGGGGGGAGCGCAAGGCAACATCGCAGCGATGCCGCCCACGCGTCACCTCGCGCCGTTTTCTGCCCGTTCGTGTGCGCGGCTTACATCAGAATGTGATCGGCAAGCGCACGGTTACCGTCAGGTTTGGCGTGTCGGTGGTCAGCCCGGCGCCGACCGATACGTTCAGCGTGTACCGGCTGTTGAACCGATAGGAATAGCCCACCAGCAAGGTGCCTTGCGTCACCCGCACCGAGCCCGGCACCGTCGAGCCGTTCTGCTTGGTCGGCCAGATGATGCTCTGGTCGTAGCCGATACTGAACGAGGCATGCTCGTTGAGCGAGAGGCCGATACCGAAATTGAAGCCGAAGATATCGCCCGGCGCGATCTTGCCAAGCGACTCCTGTTGCCCGTTCAGTACCGTGCGGCTGACATTGTCCCGAGCGAAATTGTGCAGATAGCTGAAGGTGCCGAAAAACACCGCTGGGTCGGTCGGCAACAACCACGTAATGCCTGGCTGGATCGCCTGGAAGCCGGTACCCGTGGGCAGCCCCAGCGGCAGGCCGGTGCCGGTGGTATTGCCCACGCAGCGCGTCACGCAATCGGTCACCACATCGAAGGGGCTCTTGCCGGTGGCGGATTTGTAGCGCAGCCAGCCGATGAAGTACGGCATTTTCTCGTTGCCGTAGTTGATCTGGTAGCGCAGGGTCGCCTCCACGTCGCCCAGCCCCTTGCCGCTGGCATTGAAGACGTTATCGACCGCGGTGCCGGTAAAGACTTCACGGCTGATCGTCGAGCCGGAACTCTGCACGTAGGGCACCTTGGCCTCGATCTCCAGGCGCTTGGTGAGGCCGTAGCGAAGCGCGACAGCTTCGATGTAGGTCGAGGTCTTGACCTCGCGCACATCGATCAGGCCGATCAGGATCGCGGGGATGATGGTGTAGCCAACCAGCGCCACCCGGTTGCTGGACGAATATCCGTACTGGAAGCTTGGCTCGACCACCAGCTTGCCAGCGGGTGTCAGCACGCCTGGCTGATCGAAGATCGGCGCGATCGCAGGAGGGGCCGTGTTGGCTTCGGGTGGTTTTCCCACCGGCTGCTCGTCGCCGGCGAGAGCCATCTGGGTGCTGTCCTGCGCACTGCTCTGGTTGTTGTTAGGGGGACTGTCGCTGGCTTGCGGCAGGTTGTTGGTATTGGGCAAGCCTTGCGTGCCCGCCGAGCCGGCAGCGGCGGCAGCGGCATTGGTGGCGGTATCGCCAGGGGTCACGCCGCCGGTGCCAGGCGCGCGCTGGCCGCCGCGCTTTCTCGCCAGCACGTCGGTGCCCAGCACGCTGCGCAACTCGCGGATGGTGGCCTCCTGCTCCGCCATCGAGCGCTTCATCTGCTCCAGGGTGGCGGCCTGCTCGGTCACCTCCCGCTTTAGCGCCTCCAGCTTTGCCGCGGCCGGTCCTTCGTCGGGTGGGGTCTGGCCCTGTGCCATCCCGCCCAGCAACAGCAATGTCGAACACCCGGCCTGACGGATGCCTCGCAGCGACCCTTTTTTCATTTCGCCTTCCTCCCCCGGACGGCGGACTACTTCGCACAGGAGTCCGCAACCTGCTTAACCCATACTGCCTCTCTCTCTTTGCGCAACTTGCTGCCAGTCGTCCGTCTTCAATGCCTGCCGGCTGCACTGAGCAATGCACTGTTCAACGTCGCGTTGGCCACCTGGGCGCGGAATGCCTGCAAGGTGTTAACCCCTGCGTTGATGGTCACCAAGTTCTGGATCGACTGATTGTTCAACGTGTTCTGAATCACCGTCACCGGCGCACCGGCCAGCATGCTCGCCGCGGCGCTATTGCCCGGCCCGTTCTGGATCAGGCTCAGGACGCCGTTGGTAGTTACCGCGGCACCGGCCGCCGCGATCGCTGTCGCCGGCAGGCTGGTCACCACGGTGCCCGCGCTGGCGCTGGCACTGGTGCCGGTACTGCTACTGCTGCCTCCTGCTGCGCTGCTGCCGTTGGCCCCGCTGGTGCCGGCGGTCACGGGATTGGAGGCCAGCGCGTTGCCCACGGCCGTGGCCGCCGCCGCCCCGGCGCCGGTCGCCACACCGAGTGCCGCGGCCAACCGTGTCGCCTGATCGGCGGTGATGCGGCTCACATCGGGAATAGTAAGACTGGTTGACACCACCAATGCACCGTTGATCAGCACTGAGCGTTCGATACCGAACGAAACCTGCAGCCCGCCGCCAACGTCGAAGCCGCCACGCAGGTCATCCAGGCGCTCCTGCGCCACGGGTTTCCAGCTCGCCATGGTGGTGCGAGCCGCGTGCACCTGCGGTGCCGGTGCTTGCGCGCGCACGGCTTCAGGCCTCGCGATGGCGGGGTCGCCGGACGCATCGGCGGCCGGCCGCGCGGCTGCGGCAAAGCCGCCGCGCAGGTCTTGCAGGTGTTTGTCCGCCACCGGCTTCCAGGCAACCGTGTCGGCCTGCGCCGCCGGCGGTGGTGCCGCGGCCTGGAGATCCTTGGTATCCGATGGAGCGGATGGCCCGGATGGCTCGGATGCGGCCTCGAGCGCGCCGCTGCTATCTGTCGTGGGATCCAGCGCGACTTCGGCGGGGTGGTCCGCCAGGGACGCCGCAATGGGTTCTTGCTGGGCCGGCGTCCGGCCGGCCATGCTGCCGAGCGCGGCAGCCAGGTAAGGGTTATCGGTCCGGTTATCGGTTTGCTCCGGCACGGCCGGCGCTGCGGCAAGGCCGGCGGCGCCGGACGCGCTATGCGAGTCGAGCGCCTCGATCCCGGTGCCTTCGTCGGCCCGCGCTTGCCCGGCGCAGGCCAGGCCAGCGCCCAGCAACACCACTGCGGTGGCCGAACCGGCCCCGCCGCGGCGGCGCTGCGCTGGCTTTGAGGATGTCTGGAACATGGTACGTTCCTTAGAAATCGCTACCGCCATGCGAAGGCATGACGGTGAAGAACAGACTATCCCGGTTGATGCCCATCGAATAAGGGCCGCTTGGCGCGATGCGCCAATCGGCTGCGAGATTGAACCGCGCCGATTCCTCGCGGTTGTGAATCACGAACAGCAAATGGCTGTCCCAGATCTGCTCGAAGTGCTCGCGCGACAGCGCGCGCGTGCCCAGCGCCGGATCTCCGACCAGCACGCGGTTGCCATGCACGCCCTTGACCACGACGAAATGGTGGTAGCCATTCTCGATCACCAGCACGATGGCCGGGATCTGGGTTTCCTCCAGCTTGGAAAGCGGCAATTCATAGCCGTCGGCCAGGAAGCCGCGCGACTCCAGGAAGCGTTTCATATCCAGCAGCGAGAAGCCCTCCTGCCGGATCTTGGCTTGGTCGCCGTTGACGTACATGTTCTGGAACACCGTCTGTTCATTGACCGGATAGCCATACTGGTAGGTGAGCAGCGTCGCCACGGCGGCGGAGCCGCAACTAAAGTCGTATTGCTGGCGAATGGTGGTCTTGTACCGCGCCTCCTTGAGACTGGTCACCCGTACGTTGTAGTAGTTGCCGCCATCGCCCGTGACGACGGCGTAGTCGGCCCAGGCCAGCGGTGCGCTGGCCGAAACCAGCAGCAGCGTAGCCTGCAAAAGCAGCTTGCGCAGCGTCATGGCTTGAACTGGACGTTAATGATGGTCGCGTTCTGGATCAGCACATTGGAACCCGTGTTCTGGATCACGGTAGGCAAACCCGCGGCACTGGCGAAAGACCCTTCGGCAATGCTGTTGGAGCCGCTGATCACACGGTTGGCGCTGTTGTCCGCCACCGTGCCGGCCAGACGCATGTCATTGACCACGAGCTCGGAGCCGCCACGGATATCCTGCAGTTTGTCGCTGCCGACAGGCTTGCCGAGACCGGCGAGAACGCCGCGCTCACGCGCGGTCGCTGGAGGCGTTTGGTCCGGTGCCGCCGCACTGTGTTCCGTGGCGGTGCCGGTGTTGACCGCAGGCACTGCGGCAGATGGCCCCGCGGGCTGCGGCTCGGCGTAGGCCTGCAGGCCAGGCCAAACCAGGATTGCTGCCGTCATCGCGATGACAGCGGAGCGGACCGATCGCATTGGTGTCTCCTTCAGCCTTCTGTTTGGCGTCCCCATCCTGACGCTCACACAAGAGACGAGTGGACTCTTCGTCGAATGGGCATCCCGGACACGAACAACGCGCCGGAATGCCCTAAGTTGCCGGAGTCAAGCCGTGCCGGCGGGACGTGCGCGCGGGCCATCCACCCGCTGCGCGCGCCACCACCGCGCACTTGCCTTACTTGCCGACCGCCAGGTTGGCCTGGACGTTGACGCTTTGTTGCACCAGCGAAGCGAAGCCGCTGTTTTGGTTGGCGATCATGATGCCCGCCGCCGACTGACCAACGCTGGTCATGGTGTTGGACATATTGAAGGTGCCAGCATTGACAGAGTTGCTACCGCCGGCACCGCCGGCTCCGCCCACTGCGCCATTGCCGGTACCACCGGTGCCGCCCATGCCCACGCCGCCAGCGCCACCGGCGCCGGATGCCGCACCAACCGCGCCGTTGCCGGCCGTTGCGCTACCGTTGCTGGCCATGGTCGATGCGCCGCCATTGGTCGCGCTACCGCCTGCACCGCCGTTGCCGGCCACGCTGGTTTGGGCACCGCCCGCGCCGCCCGTGCCAGTGGCTGCGCCGGCAGTAGAGGTCGCCGCGCCGCCGCTACCCGAGCCGCCTGCGCCGCCCGTGCCGCCGGCTGCACCGCCGGTAGCCACAGCCGTGCCAGCGCCACTGGAGCCACCGGCGCCACCCGATGCCGATGCGGCGCCACCGGTCGCAGTAGCCGTACCGGCACTGCCGTTGCCACCACTTCCATTGTTGCCCTTGGCTTTGCTGTCTCCGCCGACGCCAACGCTTGCCGCAAGCGCGCCACCGCCGTCACTACCGGCGCTGCCGCCCTTGCCGCCGCTGCCCGTCTTTGCCGCGCCGAGCGCGCCGCCGCCGTCACTGTAGACACTGCCGCCCTTGCCACCCAGGCCAGCACTGCCAGCGAGCGAATCGCCACCAGACGCCTTGGCGTTGCCGCCGTCGCCGCCCCAGCCAACGGCCTTGCCGCCATTGCCGCCGTCGCCCGCATTGGCGCTGCCGTTGGAGGCATAGCCTGCAGTGGCGCTGCCATTGGTAGCCGAACCGCCGCTGCCGCCGTTGCCGCCATTGCCGCTGTTGCCGCCGTTGCCACCAGTGCCGCCCTTGCCGGTGCCGCCATATCCAGCGCCGCCCTTGCCACCGGCGCCGCCATTGGCGTTGCCGTTGTTGGTGGCAACGTTGCCGATATTGCCGATCGAGATGCCGCTCACCGAGCCAGATAGCTTGCTGATTGCGATGGCCTTGCTACTGTTGAAGGAGTTGCTGAAGTTGGCGGTGGCCGTGCTGCCGTTGTTGGCGCCAGCGTTGCCATAGCCAGCGTCGAAGGTGACCTTGCCCTTGTTATCGGCGTTGGTCTTGGTAACGGTGGTGTTCTTGGTCGAGGTCTTGGTGTCTACCTTGGTGTGAGTGCTGGAATCCTGCCACGCCGTGGAGTTCTCGTTTGCCGCAGCGCCACTACCGGACTGAGTTGAAGTTGCAGTGGCCGTTTGTGTGTTGCTGCCATCTGATTTCGCGCTATTGTTGTTCGTCGGATTGGCCCAGGCCTGACCGCCAGCCCCAAGGGCTAAAGCAATCGCCGACGCAAGTAAGGTCTTTTTCATACAAAGCTCCCAGGAGGATGTCACAGCGGCTCAGCCTCGCTCCGGCACTCGGGGAGAACGCCGGCTAAAGGCTCAGGTCCGGCATTCCGCCAAACCAGCCTCTCATTGCGCATAATCAGTGCCAGGGAGCGGTTCAAATCCCGTAATCCCTTGAAACACAAGGGCTACAAAGCCATCCAATCAGCCTTTTTCTAGCTTCCTGAGGACAGTCGCGGACGCCGCCGCTGTGAACCGCACACGACATGTCACACGGCTGTGACACGGCCGGACGCATCGCATGGCCAGGCTTTCCCCGGGACAGGCGAAAATCCCCTGCTATCAGGCCTTTAGCGGGGTTCCTAAGGAAAACCCTTGGCCGCAGGCGCTGTATCGCGAATGAAACACGCCTCGCTGCCGGTGCACTGGTCGTCGCTCGCGACGGGTCTCCACCCTTCGGATGACACCCGGCCGCTGCAGTCCGGCACGGCATGTGTTGCCTGCCGGGCAGTGGCCTTAATGTATGGAGATTGCGCTGCATGCTGCCTATGCGGTGCGCGCGCGCAACGCCTTCGCAACGTTTAAGTAACTAATAAGCAACATTTGGCAACATGACTAGGCTCTATGTCTGATTTAAAGTACATTAAGGCTAATTCAAACCTGTCGCCCAATCACAAGGGAAACCATGAGTGAAGCCGTCGTTCCCCTGTATCACCAGATTTACGTGGTACTACGCCAACAGATCGTGGAAGGCCGCTTTGGTCAAGGCCCCTTGCCCGGTGAAATCGACCTCGCCAAGCAGTTTCACGCCTCGCGCGTGACCATGCGGCGCGTGTTCGACCGCCTGGTGCAGGAGGGTCTGGTACGCCGTCACCGTGGCCTTGGCACCTTCGTCAACCCGCATCCGATCAAGCCGGTCACGCTCGGCGACCGGCCCGGCAGCCTGCTCGACAACATCATCGACATGGGCCAGAAGACCTCGGTCAAGGTGATCTCGATCGACGATGTGCATGCCACCCCGGAAGTCGCCGAAGCGCTTGGCCTGCAGCCGGGCGACCCGGTGGTCAAGGTGGTGCGCGTGCGTCATTACGGCAGCCGCCCTCTGTCGCACATCACAGCCTATCTGCCGGCCGACCTGGGCCGCGGCCTGAATCGCAAGGATCTCGAGATCACGCCAATGCTGCGCCTGCTCGAGGCTGCGGGCGTGCAGCTTGGGCGCGCCAGCCAGACGCTCTCGGCCCGGCTGGCCGACGTGGTGGTAGCGCCGTTGCTGGACGTGCCGGTAGGCGGTGCGCTGCTGGCGGTGCGCCGCGTGGTGCTGGACAAGGCTGGCCGCCCGGTGCAATTCCTGCTAGGCCAATACCGTCCGGACCGCTACGAGTACCGCATGGAGCTCTCTCCCGCAGGTGGCGACAGCGCCAACGTGTGGGTGGAGCGCGAAGCACGGACGGGGCTGCGCGAGTAAGGAAAGCAAGCGATACTGCACGCTCACGATCTTCCTGGAAGGAAACCGCGATGCCTGCTCCCCGCATGGGCCGACCACGCTCCCAAGCGCTCACACACCCCTCGCGCCGCAAGGCAATGCGCGGGCTGCTCGGCGCCGCCGCCAGCCTTGCTTTGCTTGCGCAGGCGCCGTCGACGCGCGCCCAGGTGGCCGGACGCAAACCCATCCGCATCCTGGTGGGCGCGCCCGCCGGAGGCACCACGGACACGCTGGCGCGCACCATCGCCCAGGAAATGTCCCGGGAGCTGGACCAGCCCGTGCTGGTGGAAAACCGCCCGGGTGCCGGCGGCAATATCGCCGCCGACCTGGTCGCCAAGAGCGCACCCGACGGCACCACCTTGCTGATGAGCTTCACCAGCCACACCATCAACGCCACGCTGTACAAGAAGCTGCCCTTCGACCCGGTCCAGGATTTCACGCCGATCACGCTGGTGGCGACCGTCCCCAGCGTGCTGGTTGCCACGCCGAGCCTGCCCGCGAATAACATCCCGGAATTGATCCAGTTGGCCAAGAGCAAGCCCGGCAAGCTGAATTTTGCGATCGGCTCGGTGGGTTCGTCCGTGCACCTGGCCGGCGACATGTTCAAGATGATGACGAACACCTACATCGTCAACATCCCCTACAAGGGCACTGCGCCGGCCATTACCGACCTGCTCTCGGGCCAGGTCGACCTGATGTTCGCCAGTACCTTCAATGTGCTCCCGCACGTCAGGAGCGGGAAACTCAAGGTGCTTGGCGTCACCAGCCCGGCGCCGCTGCCGCAGTTCCCCGGCGTCGCGCCGATCGGCGCCACCGTCAAGGGGTTCGAGTCCAGCGCCTGGTTCGGCCTGTTCGGCCCCGCCGGCCTGCCGCCGGACGTCTTGCAGGCGCTATACCAGGCTGCCCGCAAGGGCCTTGAAGCGCCCGCGGTGCACAAGCGCCTGGAGCTCGACGGCGCGCAGCCGGTCGGCAATTCGCCGGAGGCCTTTGCCGCTTTCGTGCGCAATGACATCAAGCGCTGGGCCAAGGTGGTCAAGTATTCGGGAGCCACGCCGGAATGAGACCGCTTGCCGGGCCCGCCCACACCCCGGCCACGTTGGCGCAGAAGCTGGTTGCCCGGGCTGCCGGCCTGGAGACGGTCACGCCGGGCACCATCGTGACGTGCCGGGTGGACCTGGCCATGTCGCACGATTCCAGCGGCCCGCGCCGGGTAGCGCCGCTGCTGCGCGAACTGGGCGCCAAAGTGTGGGACCCGGAGCGCTATGTGGTGGTGACCGATCACTACCTGCCCGCGGCCGATCCCGAGGCAGAGGCCATCGTGCGCTTCACCCGCGACTGGGTCCGCGAGGCGCGCCTGCCCCACTTCATCGACGGCGAAGGCATCTGCCACCTGGTATTGCCCGAACACGGCCACGTGCTGCCGGGACGCTTCATCGTGGGCGGCGATAGCCACAGCCCCACCGGCGGCGCGTTCGGGGCCTATATGTTCGGCATCGGCGCGACGGAGATGGCTGGCGTGCTGGCCACCGGCGAGATCTGGTTGCGCGTGCCGCATACCATCCGCCTGCAATGGGACGGCAGGCTCTCGGCCGGGGTTTGCGCCAAGGACATCATGCTGTTCCTGTGCGGCCGGCTGGGACTGGACGGCGGCCGCTATGAAGCCATCGAATATACCGGCGAGGCCGTGATGGCCCTGCCCATGCAGGAACGCATGACGCTGACCAACATGAGTGCCGAGCTTGGCGCACAGACCGGCCTGATCGCGCCCGACGCCACCACACGGGCCTGGCTGGCGCAGGCCGGCGTGCCCGCCGCGACGCTCGACGCCATCGCGCTCTCGCACTGGCGCACCGAGCCCGGCGCGCCAGTGCTGGCGAACCACCGCTTCGACGCGGCCGCGCTGGCGCCGCAGGTGGCCGCGCCGCATTCACCGGCCAACACCGGCCCGGTCGACCAGGCCGCCGGCCAACGCGTGGACATCGCCTACCTGGGTGCCTGCACCGGCGCCAAGCTGGAGGACCTGCGCATGGCTGCCAGCGTGCTGCGCGGCCGGCGCGTGGCGCCGGGGGTCACGCTGCAGGTGGCGCCCGCCTCGTTGCGCGACCAGCGCCAGGCCGAGAGCGAGGGCACGCTGGCCATCTTGCTGGATGCCGGGGCGCAATTGCTGCCCAATGCGTGCAACGCGTGCGCGGGCTATGGCCCTTCCCGCTTTCCTGCCAACAGCCGCGCCATCGCCTCGACCGCGCGCAATTTTGCCGGCCGCATGGGCGAGAGCGGCAGCGCGGTCTGGCTGGCTTCGCCGCTGACCGTGGCGGCGTCCGCCGTCACCGGAAGCATCACCGACCCGCGCGGGTTGCTGCCATGAGCCCAGCCCCCATCCCCCCCCTTCCGGGCGGCCGGATCTGGCGCTTTGGCGACAACGTGGATACCGACCAGATGGCACCCGGCGCCCATATGAAGGGGGGTGTCGAAGAGATTGCCCGCCACTGCCTGGCCGGGCTGCGCCCCGAGTTTCCAGCCACGGTGCGCCCCGGCGACCTGCTGGTGGCCGGGCGTAATTTTGGCGTGGGATCCTCGCGCGAGCAGGCGCCGCAGGCACTGCGCCATCTCGGCCTGGCCGCGGTGATTGCGCCGTCTTTCGCTGGCCTTTTCTACCGCAATGCGATCAATCTGGGCCTGCCGGCGCTGATCTGCCCCGATGTCACGCGCCTGGTGGATGGCGGCACGGCGCGGCTCGAGCTCGAGCAGGCTTGCCTGATGCTGCCCGATGGCAAGCGCGTGGCTTGCGAGCCGATCCCCGAATTCCTGCGTGCCTTGCTGCAGGCCGGCGGGCTGGTGCCGCATTTGCGGGCCAGGCTGGCGGCGCAGCGCTAAAGGCGCCCGCACAGGCAGCAGCGCAACCTCAAGCAGGGCGCCAGCAGGCGAACTGGCGCAGCAAGGCCATCACTTCCTCATCGGTGGTCTGCCTGAAATCCAGGTAGAACGCGCCGACGGCGCCAAAGCTGGCTGGCACGTTCAGGCAGATCACCTCGTCCGCCGAGGCGCGCAGGCCGGCTTCGCCCTCGATGGAGGCAACTGGCACGGCCGCCACCACCCGCTTTGCCTGCGCCCGGCGCACGCCCTCCAGCGCGGCGCGCATGGTGGCGCCGGTTGCCACGCCATCGTCCACCACGATCACGGTGCGCCCAGCCATGGCCGGCACGGACGCACCACCGCGATAGCGCTGCTGCCGCCGCCCGATCTCGTCGAGCTGGCGGCCGCGCTCGGCATCGAACGCACCGCTGTCGCGTGCGCGGCGCGTCCAGGGATCGTCGTTTGCCACCGTCAGCGGCGCACTGCCAGCGGCGTCGCCCTCCACCACCGCGCCCAGCGCCAGCTCGGGATAGCCGGGAGCGCCGATCTTGCGGACCAGCAGGATATCGAGCCGTCCCTCGAGGATCCGCGCCACCTCGAAGGCAACCGGCACACCGCCGCGCGGCAGCGCCAGCACCAGCGGCGCCTCGCCAGCCGCAGCGGCGCCAAAGCCGCGTTCCGCCAGGTGCCGTCCAAGAAAGATCCCGGCTTCGCGGCGATCGGCAAAGCACGGCGGCAATGGCGGGAAGCGTGACATGGCTGGCTCCTGCAGAGGGTCGGTCGGGCCGGGGCAGGCCAGTGCTGCAGCGGTGCCGGCACGCGCTCACGGCAGCGAGGCAACGCGGCGTGCGCGTGCACTAGCCAAATATAGACCGATAAGGCCGGCGAATCGAGATGGGGAAAGGAATCCGGAAAGGAAAGCAGGATGGGACGGCTAAGGCACCGTGCATGCCCGATCACCGCGCCACGTGCTGGCGGCGCCTCGGCCAGCGCGCCATTGGATGGGATTGCGCAACAGTGTATTTTGCCAGGGCCGGATTATCTTTCTGGCACGTTTAGCTAAGATGGCCGGTACCGATGGCAGCCGCAGGAATCGCCATTTCACCAGCGCCAGCTACGAGGCATCACCGCGTGGCACGCCCGTCAGACTCAGCGAGAACGCACATGAGCACACATCACAAATCCACGCACGACACCCAGCGCAAGGAACAGGCAGTCACTGACGCCAGCGGCCTCGGCCTCGATATCCCATACGGCTCGCTCGACGCGGCGGCACTTGCCGAGCTGCCGTATACGTTTCGACCGGTGGGCGCCGCCACTCGCTTCTACAACGAGTGCTTCAGCTGAGCCGCTCTGAACCGCTGAATGCGGCAACGCCGCGGATGCCCGGAGTCGCGTGACCCCGGCCATCCGCGGCGTTTTCCATTGCGCCATTGCGCTCACGCGTTAGCGGGTACGCTTGGCGTCTTGCTTGGCATCACCATAAGCGGCCTGCGTCTTGCCGGCGATCTGCTCCGCCTTGCCTTTGATCTCGGTGCTGGCGCTGCCGGTCACCTTCCCGGCAACTTCCTTCACCTTGCCCTTGGCTTCCTCGATACGGCCCTTCACTTGATCCTTGTTCATGGTCAGCTCCAGTTTTAGCGACGGTACAGGAATGAATCGCCCTCCAGCGGCGAGCCGGCAATCTCGCCGTGCCCGCGCCGTGCCCACATGCATGGACAGGAGGGCGCTGAAATCAGCTTAGGCAGTCGCGGCGGCCTTGCGTGTCAGGCGGCGGCTGTAAGCCCTGTAGGACGAATGCCCAGGCGAATGCGCACGCGTCCGGGATTGACGCGCGAATGAGGCACGGCCGTCCGGGGAGACAGGGAAATCAACAGGGAAATCAACAGGGAAATCAAAAGAGCGCCTCGCGTGGGAACACGAGGCGCTGGCCGGCAAGGAGATTCCAGCAGGGAGGCGCATAGCCCGACGGGGAAAGTAAGGCTACACGCGGATTCTATATCATTTTTATCAATTAAAAACAGAGGTGATGTTTCATATTTGCGCAAAAAAACCGATCCGACGAAACAGGATCAGACGCACTCCGGCACACCCAGGCTGCCGCCAGGCAACGCTGCCGGCGCGCCGCGCTCGAGATGCGCGGGCAGCCACTCGCATAGCCCGGCCCGCGTCAGCGGGCGCGCGAAGTGATAGCCCTGCCCCAGGCGCACGCCCTTGCCCGCCAGCCACGCGCGCTGCGCCTCGCATTCGATGCCTTCAGCCACCACCGCCAGATCCAGGGCGTGCGCAAAGTTGATGGTAACGTCGACGATCTGGCCGCTCACCTTGTCGCCAGGATCGGCCTGCACAAAGATGCGATCGAGCTTGAGGAAGTCCACCTCGAACTGCTTGAAGTAGGCCAGCCCGCAGTAGCCGGTGCCGAAGTCGTCCACCGCCAGCTTGATGCCGCGCGCCTTGGCGCGCTGGATCGCGCTGCGCTGGTGCTCCACCAGCGAGACGGCATCGCGCTCCGTGATTTCCAGCACCGGGGTCACGTTGGCCCGCAGCAGCGCGAACAGCGGCGAGTCTTCGGCCCAGAAGCCCGCGTCGTCGAAGTGCTCGCTGGAGACGTTGAAGGCGAGATGGAACGCGGGCGGCAACGCCAGCGACTCCAGATCGCGCAGCACGCGGGGGATCAGGTTCAGCGTCAGCGCGACCGCCAGATGCTGTTGCTCGATGGCCTGGATGAAATGCTCCGGCTCGAGCAAGCCGCGCCGCGGGTGCGCCCAGCGTGCCAGCACTTCCAGCCCCGTGCATAGCCCGCTCTCCAGATCGACCACCGGTTGGTAGTAAGGCACGAACTCGCCGTTGCGCAGCCCGCGCTGCAGCTCCGCGGCAAAGGAGCGGCGCGCCGCCCGGCGCGAATGCAGCCCCAGCACCACCAGCGCGGCGATGCCTGCGGCCAGCGGTGGCAGCACCATGTACTTGAGGCTCTCATGCAGCATCAGGCTGTGCGGCGCGCTCGCGATGACGGTGATCGGGTGTCCCGTCAGTGGCCGGATATCGACAATGCCATGCGCGCCCTGCCCGGCGTCATCACGCCGCACCAGGGCTGGGGCACCGGCGTGCTCGCCCGCGCCGCCCAACTCGCCACCAACGCCGCCGTTGAGCATGAAACGCCTGCCCGCCACCTCGATCTCGATACCGGGAAATCCCAGCTTGCCCGCCGACTGCACCATGTCGGCCAGGTAACGCCCCTCCACCCAGACAAGCACGCCGCCGCCCGGGGCAGTGCCTAAGAACACGGCAAGCGCCATGCTGCCACCGCGAGGGGGCTTGGCAAGGAGGTACTGCAACCCGGGCTGCCAGTTCAGCAGCTCGCCCAGGGGGGTCGCGATCTCGCCGCGCACCGCCGAGCAATAGCGCATGCCGCGCGCCACCAGCACCACATCGCGGATATAGGCGGTATAGGCACCCTGCTCCTGCAACTGGCGCGCCACGCGGCGGCAGGGTGCGCCCACCAACGCACGGTCCTGGTAGGCAATGTCAAGCGTATCGGCCAGCGCGAGTTCCAGGTTGTCACGCACCGCCGACGCCATGCGCTCCACGCGCTCGCGCGCATCGTGCGCGGCCAGCATCGCGACCAGCCATAGTGCCAGGCCGGTGGCAAGCAACGCCGCCAGCAAGGCGGGCCGCCGCGCCCCGGCGCGGCCGGCTTCTCCCCGCAGACAGCGCTTCATATTGCCGCCGGCAGGCTGAGGGTGACGACGGTGCCCTTGCCGATCTCGCTGGCAAGCGTGATCTGCCCCTGATGCACCGCCACGATCTCGCGCACGATCGCCAGGCCCAGGCCGTTCCCCGTTGCATTGCCCTGCCGGTTGGCCCGGTAAAAATTGTCGAACGCCATGCCCGCTTCTTCCTTCGTCATGCCGATACCCCGATCCTCGACCCTGACCGAGACCTTTTCCTGCTCTAGCGGCAGCGGCTCGACCGTGACGGTAACTTCGTCTTTCCCGTCTGAATACTTCAGCGCATTTTCTATCAGGTTGCGTACCGCCTGTGTCAATTGCGCGCGGTCCGCCAAAACGTGCAGCGGCACGCCGGCATCGATCACGCGCACCCTGCCCGCTTCGGTGAACTCGCCCGCCACCGTCTCGCGCACGAGCGTGGCTACCTCCACGCGTTCACGCTCGAGCATGCCGCTGCTGCGCGCTTCGATGCGGGCCAGGTCGAGCAGGTCGGACAACAGCGCATTGAGCTGGCCGGCACGGGCGTGGATGGCATGATAAATACCGCTGCGCCGCTCCACCGGCACCACATCGGCACTCAGCAGTTCGGCATAGCCGGCAATGCCCGCCACGGGCGCCTTGAGCTCGTGCGCGGCCGCGGAGACAAAATGGGATTTCATGCGGTCATGGCGCAGTTGCGTCGTCACGTCGCGCAGCACCAGCACCAGGCCGCCGCCGCTGGCCGCATGCACGATGCGCACCTCGTAGGCGGGCGACACCGCCATGTCGAATTCGACGATGCCGGCGAACTCCCCGGCCGGCTCAGCCCGGTCCAGCTCCGCCAGGAGCTGCTCGGCGCGGCAGGCCTGCCGCGCCGCACGCCGGCCGCGGTAGAGCCAGTGGACAAACTCGCGCTGCGTGGCGCCGCGCAGCCGCGACAACGACACGCCCAGCAGTTCGCACAGCGCGGTATTGGTCTCGTCGATCACACGATCGCGGCCAAACACCGCCACACCGTCGGGCATGGCCAGAAACAGCCCGCGCAAATGCTGCTTCTTCTCGGCCAGGATATCGCGCACCACGGTCTCGGGGGGGGGGGGGGGGGGGGGGGGGGGGGGGGGGGGGGGGGGGGGGGGGGGGGGGGGGGGGGGGGGGGGGGGGGGG
>NZ_JBXAHA010000044.1:0-18980 GCF_058794615.1 Cupriavidus sp. GW823-FHT07A04 | reverse complement strand
GGAAGAAGGCCTGCGTTTCGCCATCCGTGAAGGCGGTCGTACCGTCGGCGCCGGCGTCGTGGCAAAGATCCTCGACTGATAAGGTCGAACAGCGAATACGGCACCAACCGGCCGTATTCGTTGCCAGAGGGGTTGGCCTAATCGCCGACCCCACAGTTGTTTTAGGGGTATAGCTCAACTGGCAGAGCGTCGGTCTCCAAAACCGAAGGTTGGGGGTTCGATTCCCTCTGCCCCTGCCAATTCAATCAGCCGCGTCGCGATAGAGAGTATCGTGACGCGGCTTAGTCTCGTTTGCGAAACATGGCCAATCCCAACGTCGAAACCGTCAACGCCGCCAGTGGTAAGTGGTTGCTTGGCGCCGCGGTGCTACTGGTGGTTGCCGGCGTCATCGGTTTCTATGCCCTGGCACAGCAACCGTCCTACGTGCGTGGCGCTGCGCTGTTCGGCGGCATTGCGCTGGGCGTGGTGGTCGCGCTGGTATCGGCGCCAGGCAAGGACTTCATCGGTTTCTCCAAGGAATCGTATCGCGAAGTCCGTAAGGTCGTTTGGCCCACCCGCAAGGAAGCCGGGCAGATGACGGGCCTGGTGTTTGTCTTTGTCGTGATCATGGCCGTGTTCCTGTGGTCTGCGGACAAGCTCATCGAGTGGGTCATCTTTTCGCTCGTGCTGG
Organism: Cupriavidus sp. GW823-FHT07A04; assembly: GCF_058794615.1. Lineage (NCBI taxonomy): Bacteria > Pseudomonadati > Pseudomonadota > Betaproteobacteria > Burkholderiales > Burkholderiaceae > Cupriavidus > Cupriavidus sp. GW823-FHT07A04. Next base: position 18,310 of record NZ_JBXAHA010000044.1, on the reverse strand, counting down.
GCTGGAAATGAAGGATAGAACATGACGGATAACGCACAACAGGAAGTCCCCGCAGCTGAATCGCCTTCGTCGAAGAAGCGCTGGTATGTGGTGCACGCCTATTCCGGCATGGAAAAGAGTGTGCAGCGCGCGCTGCAGGAGCGCATTGAGCGCGCCGAAATGCAGGATAAGTTTGGCCGCATCCTGGTCCCGTCCGAAGAAGTCGTTGAAATCAAGGGTGGGCAGAAGTCTGTCACCGAACGTCGCTTCTTCCCGGGGTACGTGCTGGTCGAGATGGAAATGACCGACGAGACCTGGCACCTGGTGAAGAACACCAGCAAGGTCACTGGCTTCGTCGGCGGTGCGCGCAATCGCCCGAGCCCGATTTCCCAGAAGGAAGTCGACAAGATCATGACCCAGATGCAGGAAGGGGTCGAGAAGCCGCGTCCCAAGACGCTCTTCGAAGTGGGCGAAATGGTTCGCGTCAAGGACGGTCCTTTCACCGACTTCAACGGCAACGTCGAGGAAGTGAACTACGAGAAATCGCGCTTGCGCGTCTCGGTCACCATCTTCGGGCGCGCCACTCCGGTCGAGCTCGAGTTCGGCCAGGTCGAGAAGGTCTAAGTGGTTTAAGCGGTTCAGGTTTTCGCGTTTTATGCTGGTCGCAAGGCCAGCGAAAAATGCAGCGGCCAGTCTCGAAAGGGGCTGGCCACAAGAGGAGCGTGAGGCTGGCTGGGGTGGATGAACCATCCCTGCAGCGATAGCGCGCTACGACTCAACAGGATCGCATTCCGTCAGGAAGCGGTCCGGATTGGAGTAAATATGGCCAAGAAGATCATTGGCTTTATCAAGCTGCAAATTCCGGCTGGTAAGGCAAATCCCTCCCCGCCCGTGGGCCCCGCACTGGGTCAACGCGGTCTGAACATCATGGAGTTCTGCAAGGCGTTCAACGCGCAGACCCAAGGCATGGAACCCGGCCTGCCGGTGCCGGTGGTGATTACCGCCTTCGCCGACAAGAGCTTCACCTTCGTGATGAAGTCGCCCCCGGCGACCGTTCTGATCAAGAAGGCAGCTGGCCTGACCAAGGGTTCGGCCAAGCCGCACACCGACAAGGTTGGCAAGATCACGCGTGCCCAGGCTGAAGAAATCGCCAAGGCAAAGAACGCTGACCTGACCGCTGCCGATCTGGACGCTGCTGTCCGTACGATCGCCGGTTCGGCTCGCTCGATGGGCATCACCGTGGAGGGTCTGTAAATGGCTAAGGTTTCCAAGCGCACCGCCGCGAACAAGGCGAAGATCGAGCGCACCAAGTTCTACCCGATCGACGAGGCCTTGGGCCTGGTGAAGGGTTGCGCATCGGCCAAGTTCGACGAATCCATCGACGTTGCCGTGCAACTCGGCATCGATGCGAAGAAGTCGGACCAGGTGGTTCGTGGCTCCGTCGTGCTGCCTGCCGGTACCGGCAAGTCGGTTCGCGTGGCTGTGTTCGCCCAAGGCGAAAAGGCTGAAGCCGCGAAGGCAGCTGGCGCCGAAATCGTCGGTATGGAAGACCTGGCTGAACAAGTCAAGGCCGGCAACCTGAACTTCGACGTCGTGATCGCTTCGCCGGACACGATGCGTATCGTTGGTACGCTGGGCCAGATCCTGGGCCCGCGCGGCCTGATGCCGAACCCGAAGGTCGGTACGGTTACCCCCGACGTCGCCCAGGCTGTGAAGAACGCCAAGGCCGGTCAGGTGCAATACCGTGTCGACAAGGCCGGTATCATCCACGCCACCATTGGCCGCCGTTCGTTCCAGGACGCCGATCTGAAGCGCAACCTGAGCGCGCTGATCGAAGCCCTGGTGAAGTCGAAGCCGGCTACCAGCAAGGGCGTGTACCTGCGCAAGATCGCTGTTTCGTCCACCATGGGCGTTGGCGTTCGCGTGGAACAGGCTTCGCTGTCGGCCTAAGGCTGGCGGCAACCGCAGGGTGGACCCGATAACGTCGCCCAGCGTAAAGAATTGAGGATCCTGGCCCAGGCCGGGATCGTCTCCCGAGTCAGGCGGTGCCCGATAGGACACCGCAGGATGGAGGAGCAAGGCTTTGGGCAGTGGTGCCCGCCGGCGCGCAAGCGCGGAGCAGGCACCGCTGGTTATCAAAGACCGCTGGTGGCGGGTGCGGCCGTAGGTTGGCTGCCTCGCCTTAATCGGACGGAACGTACGCAGCGTGGCTTCGGCCTGCCGCGACGCCTCCCGGCCCACCAGCGCAGATGGCGCACCCGAGGGATTGAAGAATCCGGGCAATGACCCGGGTGATTCGGGCCAAATCGGACGCCGTTCGTTTGGACTGATGTGCGTGCCTCGGACGATCCGGGGGACAAGCATCGTTTTGGAGCTTAACCGTGCCACTTAATATTGAAGATAAGAAGGCCGTCGTTGCTGAGGTTTCGGCGCAAGTCGCTAAAGCCCAGACCATCGTCGTAGCCGAATATCGCGGCATTGCGGTTGGCGATCTGACCAAGCTGCGCGCCAAGGCCCGCGAGCAAGGCGTGTACCTGCGCGTTCTGAAGAACACGCTGGCGCGCCGCGCCGTGGAAGGCACGCCGTTTGCCGGCCTCGCAGAGCAAATGACCGGTCCGCTGATCTACGGTATTTCCGAAGATGCAGTGTCGTCGGCCAAGGTTCTGAACGACTTTGCCAAGACCAACGACAAGTTGGTTCTGCGCGCAGCGTCGTATGACGGCAATGTGCTCGATGCTGCTGCCGTCAAGGCACTGGCCTCGATCCCGAGCCGTGACGAACTGATTGCTCAGCTGCTTGGCGTGATGCAGGCACCGGTGTCGGGCTTCGCCCGTCTGCTGGCTGCACTGGCCGCCAAGAAGAGCGAAGGCGCCCCTGCCGAAGGCGAAGGCGCTGCTGCCGCCGCCGAGAGCGAAGGCGCAGCTGCTTAAGGCGTAAGCCTTTTCGCAGCCTGGCTCATCAAGATCGCATTACCGATACCGAATCACATTTAGCAGGAGTATTCCAAATGGCAATCAGCAAAGACGACATCCTCGAAGCCGTAGGCTCGATGTCCGTGATGGAACTGAACGACCTGGTCAAGGCGTTCGAAGAAAAGTTTGGCGTGTCCGCCGCTTCGATGGCCGTGGCTGCTGCCCCGGGCGCAGGCGCTGCTGCCGCTGAAGAGCAAACCGAGTTCAACGTTATCCTGTCGGAAATCGGCGCAAACAAGGTTGGCGTGATTAAGGCTGTTCGCGAAATCACCGGCCTGGGCCTGAAGGAAGCCAAGGATCTGGTTGACGGCGCACCGAAGGCTGTCAAGGAAGGCGTGGACAAGGCTGCTGCAGCCGACGCCAAGAAGAAGCTGGAAGACGCCGGCGCAAAGGTCGAAGTCAAGTAAGCTGTACTCGCGTGCCTTTTGGCACGCGAATGGGGCTGGCAAAGGGAGATTCCCGGCGCCAGCCTTTTTGCGCTTCTGCGATGTGTGTTTTACTGTGCACTCGGAAGCGTGAACAAATGGCGCAAGCGATGCTTGAGAGCTGGGCGTATGCCTAAGCTTGAGCAGAGGCCAAACATCAGTGGCACACTAGGTGGTTGCTGATGTTTGTCTTCTGAACCGACTGCAGAAGACAAGTTTGGTCGGGTGTCCCCCGGGCCGGTATGACGCATTGCGTCGTTTCTGCCGGCTCGCAGCGTGCGGACACCGTCAGCCAGAGGTTGGTAGCGGCCAACCGCCAAATCCCCTCCCAGTCGCTGAACACCTCAGGTGCTGCGCCAGGTCCAGCCAGCCCTGCGATGATTCGGAGATCCCATGGCGTACAGCTTCACCGAAAAGAAGCGCATTCGCAAAAGTTTTGCGAAGCGCGCGACGGTTCATCAGGTTCCTTTCCTGCTTGCCACCCAGATTGAATCCTACGCTCAGTTTCTGCAAGAGGGTGCGCCACCCTCACGTCGCAAAACCGAGGGCCTGCAAGCGGCTTTCAGTGCAATCTTCCCGATTGTGTCGCACAACGGGCTCGCCCGTATGGAGTTCGTCTCCTACCACCTCTCCAACCCGCCGTTCGACGTCAAGGAATGTCAACAGCGTGGCCTGACCTTCCACTCGGCTCTGCGTGCCAAGGTACGCCTGATCATCAACGATCGGGAAAATCCGGGCAAGGTCAAGGAAGTCAAGGAACAGGAAGTCTACATGGGCGAAATTCCGCTCATGACGTCGACCGGCTCCTTCGTCATCAACGGTACCGAGCGTGTGATTGTTTCGCAGCTCCACCGTTCGCCTGGCGTGTTCTTCGAACACGACAAGGGCAAGACCCACAGCTCGGGCAAGCTGCTGTTCTCGGCACGGATTATTCCTTACCGCGGCTCGTGGCTCGACTTCGAGTTCGACCCGAAGGACATCCTGTACTTCCGCGTTGACCGTCGCCGCAAGATGCCGGTCACGATCCTGCTGAAGTCGATCGGCCTGACGCCTGAGCAAATCCTCGCGCACTTCTTCGTGTTTGACAATTTCACCCTGCAGTCGGAAGGCGCGCAGATGGAATTCGTGCCCGAACGTCTGCGTGGTGAAGTCGCGCGCTTCGACATCGCCGACAAGGACGGCCGTGTCGTCGTGGAGAAGGACAAGCGGATCAACGCAAAGCATATCCGCGACCTGGATTCCGCCGGTACCAAGCTGATCAGCGTGCCGGAAGACTACCTGCTCGGCCGCGTGCTGGCGAAGAACATCATCGACCCGGATACCGGTGAGGTGATTGCCAACGCTAACGACGAGCTGACTGAAACCGTGCTGGAAAATCTGCGCGAAGCCGGTGTCAAGCAGATCCAGACCCTGTACACCAACGATCTGGACCAAGGTCCGTACATGTCGCAGACGCTGCGCGTGGACGACACCGCCGACCAGACCGCTGCGCGTATCGCGATCTACCGCATGATGCGTCCCGGCGAGCCGCCGACTGAAGACGCGGTGGAGGCACTGTTCCAGCGCCTGTTCTACAGCGAAGAGTCGTACGACCTGTCGCGCGTTGGCCGCATGAAGGTCAACAGCCGCCTGGGCCGCCCGAGCGGTGAAGGCAGCATGGTGCTGCAGGACGAGGACATCCTCGAGACCATCAAGATCCTGGTCAACCTGCGCAACGGCAAGGGTGAGGTCGATGACATCGATCACCTGGGCAATCGTCGCGTTCGCTGCGTTGGCGAACTGGCCGAAAACCAGTTCCGTGCCGGCTTGTCGCGCGTCGAGCGCGCCGTGAAGGAACGTCTGGGCCAGGCCGAGACCGAAAACCTGATGCCGCATGACCTGATCAACTCGAAGCCGATTTCGTCGGCCATCCGCGAGTTCTTCGGTTCGTCGCAGCTGTCGCAGTTCATGGACCAGACCAACCCGCTGTCCGAGATCACGCACAAGCGTCGTGTCTCCGCACTGGGCCCGGGCGGTTTGACCCGTGAGCGCGCAGGCTTTGAAGTGCGCGACGTGCACCCGACCCACTACGGCCGCGTGTGCCCGATCGAAACGCCGGAAGGCCCGAACATTGGCCTGATCAACTCGCTGGCACTGTATGCACGCCTGAACGAGTACGGCTTCCTGGAAACGCCGTACCGCAAGGTGGTCGACAGCAAGCTGACCGACCAGGTCGACTACCTGTCCGCCATTGAAGAAGGCAAGTACGTGGTGGCGCAGGCCAACGCGACGGTTGACGCCGACGGTACCCTGATCGACGAACTGGTGTCGTCGCGTGAAGGTAGCGAGCGGGAAACCCGTATGGTCACGCCGGACCGCGTCCAGTACATCGACGTGGCGCCTTCGCAGATCGTCTCGGCCGCGGCATCGCTGGTGCCGTTCCTCGAGCACGATGATGCGAACCGTGCACTGATGGGCGCCAACATGCAGCGTCAGGCCGTGCCTTGCCTGCGTCCGGACAAGCCGCTGGTGGGTACCGGCATCGAGCGTACCGTTGCGGTCGACTCGGGTACTGCCGTCCAGGCAACCCGTGGCGGCGTGGTGGACTACGTCGACGCCATGCGTATCGTGATTCGCGTGAACGATGAGGAAGCTGTCGCCGGTGAAGTCGGCGTCGACATCTACAACCTGATCAAGTACACCCGCTCGAACCAGAACACCAACATCAACCAGCGTCCGATGGTCAAGGTTGGGGATTTCGTCGCCCGTGGCGACGTGATCGCCGACGGCGCATCGACCGACCTGGGCGAGCTCGCGCTCGGCCAGAACATGCTGGTGGCGTTCATGCCGTGGAACGGCTACAACTTCGAAGATTCGATCCTGATCTCCGAACGTGTGGTTGCCGAAGACCGCTACACCTCGATCCACATCGAGGAACTGTCGGTCGTCGCGCGTGACACCAAGCTGGGACCGGAAGAAATCACCCGCGACATTTCCAACCTCGCCGAAGCGCAGCTCGCGCGTCTGGACGAGTCCGGCATCACCTACATCGGTGCCGAAGTGGAAGCCGGTGATGTGCTGGTCGGCAAGGTCACGCCCAAGGGCGAGACCCAGCTGACCCCGGAAGAAAAGCTGCTGCGCGCGATCTTCGGTGAGAAGGCTTCGGACGTGAAGGACACCTCGCTGCGCGTCCCCTCGGGGATGAGCGGTATCGTGATCGACGTTCAGGTCTTTACCCGCGAAGGCGTGACCCGCGACAAGCGTGCCCAGTCCATCATCGACGATGAACTCAAGCGCTACCGCCTGGACCTGAACGACCAGCTGCGTATCGTGGAAGGCGATGCCTTCCAGCGTCTGGAACGCCTGCTGCTCGACAAGACCGTCAATGGCGGTCCGAAGAAGCTGTCCAAGGGCGCCAAGCTGACCCGCGAGTACCTGGCCGATCTGGACAAGTACCACTGGTTCGACATCCGCCCGGCCGACGAAGAAGTGGCTGCCCAGCTGGAAGCCGTCAAGGAAGCCATCGAGCAGAAGCGTCACGAGTTCGACCTGGCCTTTGAAGAAAAGCGCAAGAAGCTCACGCAAGGCGACGAACTGCCGCCGGGCGTGATCAAGATGGTCAAGGTGTACCTGGCGGTCAAGCGCCGCCTGCAGCCTGGCGACAAGATGGCAGGCCGTCACGGCAACAAGGGTGTTGTGTCCAAGATCGTCCCAATCGAAGACATGCCCTACATGGCCGACGGCACGCCCGCCGACATCGTGCTGAACCCGCTCGGCGTGCCGTCGCGGATGAACGTGGGCCAGATTCTGGAAACCCACCTGGGCTGGGCCGCGCGCGGCCTGGGCCAGCGTATCGGCTCCATGCTCAAGGCACAGGCGAAGGCGCAGGAACTGCGTCCGCTGCTTGCCCAGATCTACAACGAGAGCGGCAAGCCGGAAGACCTCGACAGCCTGTCGGACGCTGAAGTGCTGGAACTGGCGACCAACCTGAAGAAGGGTGTCCCGTTCGCCACGCCGGTGTTCGACGGTGCGCATGAAGACGAGATCCGCCGCATGCTGGACCTGGCGTACCCGGAAGAGATCGCCCGCGACATGGGCCTGACCGCCTCCAAGCAACAGGTCACGCTGCACGACGGCCGCACCGGCGAAGCGTTCGAGCGTCCGGTTACGCTGGGCGTGATGCACATGCTGAAGCTGCACCACTTGGTCGACGACAAGATGCACGCGCGTTCGACCGGCCCGTACTCGCTGGTGACCCAGCAGCCGCTGGGTGGTAAGGCGCAGTTCGGTGGCCAGCGTTTCGGTGAAATGGAAGTGTGGGCGCTGGAAGCATATGGCGCCTCCTACGTGCTGCAGGAAATGCTGACGGTCAAGTCCGATGACGTGAACGGCCGGACCAAGGTCTACGAGAACATCGTCAAGGGCGAGCACTCGATCGATGCCGGCATGCCGGAATCGTTCAACGTGCTGGTGAAGGAAATCCGTTCGCTGGGTATCGACATCGACCTCGATCGCTATTGATTTGGATCGAGAGTGCGCGGTAGGCCGGCCGTGAATGGCCCGCCTACCGCCGAATGCCCGCTACGGTTTTCCCACAGGATGAATGCCGCGGGCCCGACATGCTGTCGGGCTGGCGGCGAAACAAGGAGTTGCAATGAAAGCATTGCTCGATCTCTTTAAGCAGGTTCAGCAGGAAGAGCAGTTCGACGCGATCAAGATCGGCCTGGCATCGCCAGAGAAGATCCGTTCGTGGTCGTACGGTGAAGTGAAGAAGCCGGAAACCATCAACTATCGGACGTTCAAGCCCGAGCGCGATGGTCTGTTCTGCGCCAAGATCTTTGGCCCGATCAAGGACTACGAGTGCCTGTGCGGCAAGTACAAGCGCCTGAAGCATCGTGGCGTGATCTGCGAGAAGTGCGGCGTTGAAGTGACGCTGGCCAAGGTGCGCCGCGAGCGCATGGGCCACATCGAACTGGCTGCGCCGACCGCGCACATCTGGTTCCTGAAGTCGCTGCCGTCGCGTCTGGGCATGGTGCTCGACATGACGCTGCGCGATATCGAACGCGTCCTGTACTTCGAAGCATTCGTGGTGCTCGAACCCGGCATGACCCCGCTCAAGAAGAGCCAGATCATGTCCGAGGACGACTACATCGCCAAGTGCGAAGAGTATGGCGAAGGCGAATTCGTGGCCATGATGGGTGCCGAAGGCATCCGTGAATTGCTGCGCGGCATCGACATCGAAAAGCAGATCGAAACGATCCGCGCCGAGTTGCAGACCACCGGCTCCGAAGCCAAGATCAAGAAGTTCGCCAAGCGCCTGAAGGTGCTCGAGGCGTTCCAGCGTTCGGGCATCAAGCCGGAATGGATGATCCTGGAAGTGCTGCCGGTGCTGCCGCCCGAACTGCGTCCGCTGGTTCCGCTGGATGGTGGCCGTTTCGCCACTTCGGACCTGAACGACCTGTATCGCCGCGTCATCAACCGTAACAACCGCCTGAAGCGCCTGCTCGAACTGAAGGCGCCTGAAATCATCGTGCGCAACGAAAAGCGCATGCTGCAGGAAGCGGTTGACTCGCTGCTGGACAACGGTCGTCGCGGCAAGGCCATGACGGGCGCCAACAAGCGTCCGCTGAAGTCGCTGGCCGAAATGATCAAGGGCAAGGGCGGCCGTTTCCGTCAGAACTTGCTGGGCAAGCGCGTCGACTACTCCGGCCGTTCGGTCATTGTGGTGGGCCCGACCCTGAAGCTGCATCAGTGCGGCCTGCCCAAGCTGATGGCGCTCGAGCTGTTCAAGCCTTTCATTTTCCACAAGCTGGAAACGATGGGCATCGCCACCACCATCAAGGCGGCGAAGAAGGAAGTGGAAAGCCAGACCGCGGTGGTGTGGGACATCCTCGAAGAGGTGATCCGCGAGCATCCGGTCATGCTGAACCGCGCGCCGACGCTGCACCGCCTGGGTATCCAGGCGTTCGAGCCGGTGCTGATCGAAGGCAAGGCCATCCAGCTGCACCCGCTGGTCTGCGCGGCGTTCAACGCCGACTTCGACGGTGACCAGATGGCTGTTCACGTCCCGCTGTCGCTGGAAGCGCAGATGGAAGCCCGCACGCTGATGCTGGCCTCCAACAACGTGCTGTTCCCGGCCAACGGCGATCCGTCGATCGTCCCGTCGCAAGACGTGGTGCTGGGTCTGTACTACACGACCCGCGACAAGATCAACGGCAAGGGCGAAGGCCTGACGTTCGCTGACATCAGCGAAGTGATCCGCGCCTACGAGAACAAGGAAGTCGAACTGGCTTCGCGCGTGAACGTGCGTATCACCGAGTATGAACTGGTCGACAAGGATGCAGTGGGCGACGCCCGCTTCGCGCCCAAGATCACGCTGCAGGCCACCACGGTCGGCCGCGCGATCATGTCCGAGATCCTGCCGAAGGGCCTGCCTTTCTCGGTGCTGAACAAGCCGCTGAAGAAGAAGGAAATCTCGCGCCTGATCAACACCGCGTTCCGTAAGTGCGGCCTGCGCGAGACCGTGATCTTCGCTGACAAGCTGCTGCAGTCGGGCTTCCGCCTGGCAACGCGCGCTGGTATCTCGATCGCCATCGACGACATGCTGGTGCCGCCGCAAAAGGAAAAGATCATTTCCGACGCGGCTGCCAAGGTGAAGGAATACGACAAGCAGTACATGTCGGGCCTGGTGACCGACCAGGAACGCTACAACAACGTCGTGGACATCTGGGGTGCTGCCGGCGACCAGGTGGGCAAGGCGATGATGGAGCAGCTCCAGCACGAAGACGTGGTCGACCGTCACGGCAACACCGTGAAGCAAGACTCCTTCAACTCGATTTACATGATGGCCGACTCGGGCGCGCGCGGTTCCGCTGCGCAGATCCGTCAGCTGGCTGGCATGCGTGGCCTGATGGCCAAGCCGGATGGCTCGATCATTGAAACGCCGATTACGGCGAACTTCCGTGAAGGCCTGAACGTTCTGCAGTACTTCATCTCCACCCACGGCGCGCGTAAGGGCCTGGCGGATACGGCACTGAAGACCGCGAACTCGGGTTACCTGACCCGTCGTCTGGTCGACGTGACGCAGGATCTGGTGGTGGTGGAAGACGATTGCGGCACGACCAACGGCGTGGCCATGAAGGCCCTGGTCGAAGGCGGTGAAGTGATCGAAGCCCTGCGCGACCGGATTCTCGGCCGTGTGACGGTGTCCGACGTGGTGAACCCTGAGACCCAGGAAACCGCGATCGAGGCCGGCACCCTGCTGGACGAAGACCTGGTCGACATGATCGACGCCATCGGCGTGGACGAAGTGAAGGTGCGCACGCCGCTGTCGTGCGACACGCGCTACGGCCTGTGCGGCATGTGCTATGGCCGCGACCTCGGCCGCGGCGTGCTGGTGAACTCCGGCGAAGCGGTTGGCGTGATCGCCGCTCAGTCGATTGGCGAGCCGGGCACCCAGCTGACCATGCGTACGTTCCACATCGGCGGCGCGGCATCGCGTTCGGCCGTGGCATCGAGCGTGGAAGCGAAGGCAACCGGTACCGTGCGTTTCACGGCGACCATGCGTTACGTCACCAATGCGAAGGGCGAGCTGATCGTCATCTCGCGTTCGGGCGAAGCGCTGATCACCGACGACCACGGCCGCGAGCGCGAGCGCCACAAGATCCCGTACGGCGCCACGCTGCTGGTGCAGGACGGCCAGGCCATCAAGGCTGGCACGCAGCTGGCCACGTGGGACGCGCTGACGCGCCCGATCGTGTCGGAGTACACCGGCACGACCAAGTTCGAGAACGTCGAAGAGGGCGTGACCGTCGCCAAGCAGATGGACGAGGTCACCGGCCTGTCGACCCTCGTGGTGATTGATGCCAAGCGCCGTACGGCTGCCACCAAGGGCCTGCGCCCGCAGGTGAAGCTGCTCGACGCCAACGGCCAGGAAGTGAAGATCCCGGGCACGGACCACTCCGTGACCATCGGCTTCCAGGTCGGCGCGCTGATCACCGTGAAGGACGGCCAGCAGGTGCATGTGGGCGAAGTGCTTGCACGTATCCCGACCGAATCGCAAAAGACCCGCGACATTACCGGGGGTCTGCCGCGTGTGGCCGAGCTGTTCGAAGCGCGTTCGCCGAAGGATGCCGCCGTGCTGGCGGAAGTCACCGGCACCACGTCGTTCGGCAAGGACACCAAGGGCAAGCAACGCCTGGTGATTACGGACCTGGACGGCAACGCCCATGAGTTCCTGATCACCAAGGAAAAGCAAGTCCTGGTGCACGATGGCCAGGTGGTGAACAAGGGCGAAATGATCGTGGAAGGTCCGGCGGACCCGCACGACATCCTGCGCCTGAAGGGCATCGAGGAGCTGGCGCACTACATCGTCGACGAAGTGCAGGATGTGTACCGTCTGCAGGGCGTGAAGATCAACGACAAGCACATCGAAGTGATCGTGCGCCAGATGCTGCGCCGCGTGCAGATCGCGGATGTGGGCGACACCAAGTTCATCCCGGGTGAACAGGTGGAGCGTTCGGAACTGCTCGACGAGAACGATCGCGTGATCGCCGAAGGCAAGCGTCCGGCCACGTACGAAAACCTGCTGCTCGGTATCACCAAGGCGTCGCTGTCCACCGACAGCTTCATCTCGGCGGCATCGTTCCAGGAAACCACCCGCGTGCTGACGGAAGCCGCGATCATGGGCAAGACCGACGACCTGCGTGGTCTGAAGGAAAACGTGATCGTTGGCCGACTGATCCCCGCTGGTACGGGTCTGGCCTACCACCGTGCCCGCAAGGCGCGCGAGGCGGCCGAGCGCGAACGTGCCCAGGCGATCTCCGACGAAGAGCAGTCGCTCTTCATCGAGCCGCCTGTGGTGCCGGCGACGACCGAAGGCGAGGGCGACGCGGTCTAAGACTGCCAGCCTGAACCTGCAAGCAAGCTGCATGAAGAAGCCCGGCCCTGGTGGCCGGGTTTTTTTTGGCCTGTAGGTATATAGCCGGTTTTATTTCTTTAGGCCTCTTCGGTTATTTTTATTCGTCGTGCTTATGCTTCGCCGCAGGGGCACGGACCCGTGCTCCATGCGCCGCCAGACGAAAGAAATCCGGGAACATTCGTTACAGGCCGAAGTAGTTAGCCGCGCCCTTGGTGGTATGGTTACGCCTTTCGCGGTCCCACCCCTTTTTTTAAGCTGTTGCTATGTCGCGCGCCCTGGCGATTCTCAAGGATGTTTTTGGCTACCACGCCTTCCGCGGCCGGCAGGGGGAGATCATCGACCATGTGGCCGATGGTGGCGATTGCCTGGTCCTGATGCCGACCGGCGGCGGCAAGTCGCTGTGCTACCAGATCCCCGCGCTGCTGCGGCAGCGGGCCGGGCAGGGCACCGGCATCGTGGTGTCACCGCTGATCGCGCTGATGCAGGACCAGGTCGCGGCGCTGTCCGAGGCGGGCGTGCGCGCGGCAGTGCTGAACTCGACGCTCAGCGGGGCCGAGGCCTCCGCGGTGGAGCGCGATCTGCTAGCCGGCCGGCTGGAAATCCTTTATGTGGCACCCGAGCGGCTGATGACGCCGCGCTTCCAGGACCTGCTCCAGCGTACCCGTATCGGCGTGTTTGCCATCGACGAGGCGCACTGTGTATCGCAGTGGGGCCATGACTTCCGACCGGAATACATCCAGCTCTCGGTGCTGCACGAGCGCTTCCCGGACGTGCCGCGCATTGCCCTGACGGCCACCGCGGATTCCGTTACGCGCGAGGAAATCGTCGAGCGTCTCGCGCTGCACGACGCTCGCGTTTTCGTCTCCAGCTTCGACCGCCCCAATATCCGCTATCGCATCGTCGAGAAGGACAATGCGCGCCAGCAGTTGCTGGCCTTTATCAAGGCCGAGCATCTGGCCGCCGACGGCACGCACGACAGCGGCATCGTTTATTGCTTGTCGCGCAAGAAGGTGGAGGACACCGCCAGCTACCTCAGCGCCCAGGGCCTCAACGCGCTGGCGTACCACGCCGGTATGGATGCGGGCGTGCGCCAGCACCATCAGGCGCGTTTCCGCGAGGAAGAGGGCGTGATCATGGTGGCCACCATCGCTTTTGGCATGGGCATTGACAAGCCGGACGTGCGCTTTGTGGCGCACCTGGACTTGCCCAAGAGCATGGAGGGCTATTATCAGGAAACGGGCCGTGCCGGCCGCGACGGGCTGCCGGCCAACGCCTGGATGGCCTACGGCCTCGGCGACGTGGTTCAGCAAAAGCGCATGATCGACGAGTCCGAGGCAGACGATGCGCACAAGCGCGTCTCGTCCGCCAAGCTCGATGCCCTGCTCGGGCTGTGCGAGACGGCCGGCTGCCGCCGCGTGCGCATCCTTGGCTATTTCGATGAAGCCAGCGAGCCCTGCGGCAACTGCGACACCTGCCTGGAACCGCCCGCTACCTGGGACGGCACGCGTGAAGCGCAGATGGCGCTGTCCTGCGTCTACCGCACGGCACAGGCCAGCCGTGTTCATTTCGGCGCAACCCATATGGTCGATGTGCTGCGCGGCAACGCGTCGGAAAAAATCCGTCAATGGGGCCACGACAAGGTCTCCACGTTTGGCATCGGCGCGGACCGTTCGGTCTCCGAGTGGCACGCCATTTTCCGCCAGTTGATCGCTCACGGCCTGCTGGTGATCGACCATGGCGGTCACGGCGCCCTGCTGCTGGGCGACGCTGCCCGCGCGGTGCTCAAGGGCGAGACGTCGATCACCCTGCGCCGCCAGGTCAGCAAGCCAGCCAAGAGCGGCGAGCGTGGCGCGCGCGGCTCCGCCGGCACGCGCACCGACCATACCGCCGGCATGGACACCGAGGCATTGGCCAACTGGGAAGCGCTGCGCAAGTGGCGCACCGAGACGGCACGCGAGCACGGTGTGCCCGCCTATGTGATCTTCCATGACGCCACGCTGGCCGAACTGGCGCGCAGCGCGCCGGATTCGTTGACGGCAATGGCTGAAGTCCCCGGCATCGGCGCCGCCAAGCTGGAGCGCTACGGTGATGCCATCCTGGAAGCGCTGGGCGCCGTGGAGGACTTTTGAGGCCCTGCCCGGGCCTAAGCCGAGCAGCACGCTTCTGTCAGAAGCTGCTTGACGGTTTACGTAGTCGCTGCTAGCATGTCAGATTCGAGTTTTTGGCTTTGGATTTCGCTCGCCTGTCGTAATTGTGGCCCTCGGTTCGCAATCGGCAAGCCTGCCAGGGGATCGTGTGATGCTCTGGTGGTGTGGTCGCAGCGGGATCCCAGGCGAGCTCGCGCTCTTTGGCCAGTCTGTTCCTCCACAGGTCCGTCTCAAGAGCGCTCGCTCACTTTTCCCGCCCAAAACCCGTCGTTGCCTCTTCGGCCCATTGCTTGTGGCCCCAGGGGTGTTTTTCCGTAAAACCAAGCTGGATTGAACAATGCCAACTATCAACCAACTGGTTCGCAAGCCGCGTGTCTCTGAAGTCGTCAAGAGCAAGAGCCCGGCGCTTGAGAACTGCCCCCAGCGTCGCGGCGTGTGCACCCGTGTGTACACCACGACGCCGAAGAAGCCGAACTCGGCACTGCGTAAGGTCGCCAAGGTGCGCCTGACCAACGGTTTCGAGGTCATCTCGTACATCGGCGGTGAAGGCCACAACCTGCAAGAACACTCGGTCGTGCTGATCCGCGGCGGCCGTGTGAAGGACTTGCCGGGTGTGCGTTACCACATCGTCCGTGGCTCGCTGGACTTGCAAGGCGTGAAGGATCGTCGCCAGGCACGTTCGAAGTACGGCGCGAAGCGTCCGAAGGCTGCTTAAGGCTAACGCCAGGCAAGCTGGGCACAAAGCCCGAAGCAACAAACGATGGCCTGTGGCGGTTGCGTCATGGTGCTGTCACCAGGCGGCGGTACAACGGAGCGTTTATGCGCCGTGCCGTCGAGTAAGTGGTCACCCGGCGAATTTGCCTCGATGGAAGGCAAGCTAGTTGGTGGCCGGAGAGCGGGAAATCATTGCCGCGCTCTCAACTGAATCTAAAGGAAAGAAGATGCCACGTCGTCGTGAAGTCCCCAAGCGGGATATCCTGCCCGATCCGAAGTTCGGTAACGTTGAAGTTGCCAAGTTCATGAACGTCCTGATGCTGGACGGCAAGAAGTCGGTTGCCGAACGTATCGTTTATGGCGCGTTCGACCAGATCGAAAAGAAGGCAGGCAAGGCCCCCGTTGAAGTGTTTTCCGTTGCGATCAACAACGTGAAGCCGGTGGTCGAAGTGAAGAGCCGTCGCGTGGGCGGCGCCAACTATCAGGTTCCGGTCGAAGTCCGTCCGTCGCGTCGTTTGGCATTGGCGATGCGTTGGTTGCGCGAGGCCGCGAAAAAACGCAGCGAGAAGTCGATGGCGCTGCGCCTGGCAGGTGAGTTGCTGGAAGCTGCGGAAGGCCGCGGCGGCGCGATGAAGAAGCGCGACGAAGTGCACCGCATGGCTGAAGCCAACAAGGCGTTCTCGCACTTCCGCTTCTAAAGCGCGCGAGTTATACGCCGTTGGTTGCCGGGCGGGCTGTGTTTTCACACGCTCGCCCGTTTGTGTTACGGGCGTTGGCAATGAGATGCCGGCGTCTCACGGACGAATAGAGGATTAAAGTGGCTCGTAAGACTCCCATTGAGCGCTACCGCAATATCGGTATCTCGGCTCACATTGACGCGGGTAAAACCACCACGACCGAGCGTATCCTGTTCTACACCGGTGTGAACCACAAGATCGGTGAAGTGCATGATGGCGCCGCCACGATGGACTGGATGGAGCAGGAACAGGAGCGTGGCATCACGATCACCTCCGCTGCGACCACCGCCTTCTGGAAGGGCATGGCCGGCAATTACCCGGAACACCGCATCAACATCATCGACACCCCGGGCCACGTGGACTTCACCATCGAGGTGGAGCGCTCCATGCGCGTGCTGGACGGCGCATGCATGGTCTACTGCGCAGTGGGTGGCGTGCAGCCCCAGTCGGAAACCGTTTGGCGCCAGGCTAACAAGTACGGCGTGCCGCGCTTGGCCTTCGTCAACAAGATGGACCGTACCGGCGCGAATTTCTTCAAGGTCTACGACCAGCTGAAGACCCGCCTGAAGGCTAGCCCGGTTCCCGTCGTTGTGCCCATCGGCGCCGAAGACACCTTCAAGGGTGTGGTCGACCTCATCAAGATGAAAGCGATCATCTGGGACGAGGCCAGCCAAGGCACCAAGTTCGACTACGTGGACATCCCGGCTGAACTGGCCGACTCGTGCAACGAATGGCGCGAGAAGATGGTCGAGGCAGCTGCCGAGTCGAACGAAGAGCTGATGAACAAGTATCTGGAAGAGGGCGAACTGTCCGAAGCCGAGATCATCAAGGGCCTGCGCGACCGTACCATCGCCTGCGAAATCCAGCCGATGCTGTGCGGCACCGCGTTCAAGAACAAGGGCGTGCAGCGTATGCTGGACGCCGTGATCGACTTCCTGCCGTCGCCGGTCGACATCCCGCCGGTCACCGGCGTGGACGATGACGACAAGGAAGTGTCGCGCCGTGCTGCGGACGACGAAAAGTTCTCCGCTCTGGCGTTCAAGATCATGACCGACCCGTTCGTCGGCCAGCTGATCTTCTTCCGCGTCTATTCGGGCAAGGTCAATTCGGGCGACACCATCTACAACCCGGTCAAGAGCAAGAAGGAACGCCTGGGCCGGATTCTGCAGATGCACGCCAACCAGCGCGAAGAAATCAAGGAAGTGCTGGCAGGCGACATCGCCGCCGCGGTTGGCCTGAAAGAAGCCACCACGGGCGACACGCTGTGCGATCCGGACCACATCATCATCCTGGAACGCATGGTGTTCCCGGAGCCGGTGATTTCGCAGGCTGTCGAGCCGAAGACCAAGGCTGACCAGGAAAAGATGGGCATCGCCCTGAACCGCCTGGCACAGGAAGATCCGTCGTTCCGCGTGAAGACCGACGAAGAATCCGGCCAGACCATCATTTCGGGCATGGGCGAGCTCCACCTCGAAATTCTGGTTGACCGCATGAAGCGCGAGTTCGGCGTGGAAGCCACCGTGGGCAAGCCCCAGGTTGCGTACCGCGAAACCATCCGCAAGACCTGCGACGAAGTGGAAGGCAAGTTCGTCAAGCAGTCGGGCGGCCGTGGCCAGTACGGTCACGTGGTGCTGAAGCTCGAGCCGCAAGAACCGGGCAAGGGCTACGAATTCGTCGACGCCATCAAGGGCGGCGTGGTTCCGCGCGAGTACATCCCCGCAGTGGACAAGGGCATTCAGGACACCCTGAACTCCGGCGTCCTGGCAGGCTTCCCGGTGGTCGACGTCAAGGTCACGCTGTTCTTCGGTTCGTACCACGATGTGGACTCGAACGAAAACGCGTTCAAGATGGCCGGCTCCATGGGCTTCAAGGAAGGCATGCGTCGCGCAAGCCCCGTGCTGCTCGAGCCGATGATGGCCGTGGAAGTGGAAACGCCCGAAGACTTCATGGGTAACGTGATGGGCGATCTGTCGTCGCGTCGCGGCATTATCCAGGGCATGGACGACATGGTCGGCGGTGGCAAGATCCTGCGCGCGGAAGTTCCGCTGGCAGAGATGTTCGGCTACTCGACCTCGCTGCGTTCGGCCACGCAAGGCCGTGCTACGTACACGATGGAGTTCAAGCACTACGCTGAAGCTCCGAAGAACGTAGCCGACGCCGTGATCACGGCACGTGGCAAGTAAGTAAAAAAATCCGCCGCCGCGCGTTGTGCGCGGCGGCACTATGAACACGACATACTGGTTTCGATTAGGAGCTGAAAAATGGCAAAGGAAAAGTTCTCGCGGACTAAGCCGCACGTGAACGTTGGCACGATCGGTCACGTTGACCACGGCAAGACCACCCTGACGGCAGCAATTGCCACGGTGCTGGCAGCCAAGTTTGGCGGTTCGGCCAAGAAGTACGACGAAATCGACGCAGCGCCGGAAGAAAAGGCACG
>NZ_JBXAHA010000043.1:0-20364 GCF_058794615.1 Cupriavidus sp. GW823-FHT07A04 | reverse complement strand
GTTCCCCGTCATCATCTCCGGCGGCGGCGTGGTCATGGCCGATGCCATCGACGAATGCCAGGCGCTGGCCGAGCGGCTGGGCGCCCCGGTGGTCAACAGCTACCTGCACAACGACTCCTTCCCCGCCAGCCACCCGCTGTGGTGCGGCCCGCTGGGCTACCAGGGCTCCAAGGCGGCCATGAAGCTGCTCGCCCGCGCCGATGTCGTCATCGCCCTCGGCTCGCGCCTCGGACCCTTCGGCACCCTGCCCCAGCACGGCATGGACTACTGGCCCAAGCACGCCAAGATCATCCAGATCGATGCCGACCACAAGATGCTCGGCCTGGTCAAGAAGATCTCGGTGGGCATCTGCGGCGATGCCAAGGCCGCAGCCGTGGCACTGACCGAGCGCCTGGCCGGCCGCACGCTGGCCTGCGACGCCTCCCGCGAAGACCGCGCCGGACAGATCGCCGCCGAGAAGGCCGCCTGGGAGAAAGAACTCGACGAGTGGACCCACGAGCGCGACCCCTACAGCCTGGACATGATCGAGGAGCAGAAGCACGAGCGCACGCCCACCGGCGGACACTACCTGCATCCGCGCCAGGTCCTGCGTGAGCTGGAGAAGGCCATGCCCGAAGACGTGATGGTCTCCACCGACATCGGCAACATCAACTCGGTGGCCAACAGCTACCTGCGCTTCAACAAGCCGCGCAGCTTCTTTGCCGCCATGAGCTGGGGCAACTGCGGCTATGCCTTCCCCACCATCATGGGCGCCAAAGTGGCCGCACCCCACCGCCCGGCCGTGTCCTACGCCGGCGACGGCGCCTGGGGCATGAGCCTGATGGAGACCATGACCGCCGTGCGCCACAACATCCCGGTGACGGCCGTGGTATTCCACAACCGCCAGTGGGGCGCGGAGAAGAAAAACCAGGTGGACTTCTACAACCGCCGCTTTGTCGCCGGCGAGCTGGACAACCAGAGCTTCGCCGAGATCGCCCGCGCCATGGGCGCCGAGGGCATCGTGGTGGACAAGCTGGAAGACGTCGGCCCGGCGCTCAAGCGCGCCATCGACCTGCAGATGCACCACGGCAAGACCACCATCATCGAGATCATGTGCACCCGTGAGCTCGGCGACCCGTTCCGCCGCGACGCGCTGGCCAAGCCCGTGCGCATGCTCGACAAGTACAAGGACTACGTTTGAGCCAGTGAGTTAGCGGGCGCTTGGCCGGTGGCCGGAGGCAGCGCCCGCTGCTTCCGGCCATTTTCCATTCTGAGCGACCCCATCATGAAAGCGATCAACCGCATCATCGAGCGCGCCCGCGCCGAACCCAGGCGCATCGTGCTGTGCGAGGCCGAAGACCCGCGCATCCTGCACGCCGCGCAACGCGCGGCCCATGAGGGCATCGCGCGCATCGTGCTGGTGGGCGACGCGGCGCGCATCCGCCAGGCGGCCGCCAGCGAGGACATCGACCTGGCCGGCATGGACGTGATCGACCCCGCCACCTCCGCGCTCACGCCGTCCCTCGCGCAGAAGCTGTTCGCCCTGCGCGCGAAAAAAGGCATGACGCTGGAAGACGCCAGGCGCGAAGTGCTCAAGCCCCTGTGCTTCGCCAACCTGATGGTGCGCCTGGGCCATGCGGACGGCTCGGTGGCCGGCGCGGTGCACACCACCGCCGACGTGGTGCGCACCGCCATCCAGGTCATCGGCATTCACCCGGCGTTCAAGCTGGTATCGAGCTTCTTCCTGATGATGTTGTGCGAGCCGTTCCATGCATTGAAGGGCGGGCTGATTTTCTCCGATTGCGGGCTGGTGGTGGATCCCGACGCCTTTGAGCTGGCCGAGATCGCCATGGCCGCGGCCGACAGCGCGCAAAACCTGCTGATGGATGCCCCGCGCGTCGCCATGCTGTCGTTCTCCACCAGCGGCAGCGCCCGGCATGCCGCGGTCGACAAAGTGGTGCAAGCCACGCGCCTGGTGCAGGTGCAGCGCCCGGCGCTGGCCATCGATGGCGACGTGCAGCTCGATGCCGCCATCGTTGCCGAGATCGCCAGGGAGAAGATCGAGCATTCCAAGGTGGAAGGCCGCGCCAATGTGCTGGTCTTTCCCAGCCTGGAGGCCGGCAATATCGGCTACAAGCTGGCCGAGCGCGTGGGCGGCGCCAAGGCAATCGGGCCCTTGCTGCAAGGGCTGCAAAAACCAGCCAACGATCTGTCGCGCGGCTGCAGCGCCGACGACGTGTTTTACGTGATCGCCGTCACCGCCGTGCAGGCGCAAGCCGCCGCGCAAGCCCAGCCGGAAGCCCCGATGGCCGCATGCCAGCCATGACCGCGGACCACCTGCTGCCGCTGCTCGCGCTGATGGGCGCGGCAAGCTACTTCCAGACGGTGACCGGCTTTGGCCTCGGCATGATCGTGATGGGCGCGACCAGCGGGCTGGACCTCGCGCCGGTGGCGACCGTTGCCACGCTGGTGAGCCTGGTGACGCTGGCCAACAGCGCCGTGGCGCTGCCCGGCAAGCTGCATCACATCGACTGGCACGCGGTGGGCTCCGCCACGCTCGGCATTCTGCCCTCCGTGGTGGCCGGCGTGCTGATTCTTGACTACCTGAGCAGCGCCGCCGCCGGCATCCTGCAATGGCTGCTGGGCGCGGTGGTGCTGTACGGCGGCGTTAGCGCCGCGCTGCGCCCTGCGCCGCTGCTGCGGCGCTCCGGCAACCGCAGCTTCTTTGTCAGCGGCATCCTTGGCGGCTTGCTCAGCGGCATGTTTGGCGTGTCCGGGCCGCCGCTGATCTTCCAGTTCTATCGCCAGCCGCTGTCGCTGGTGGAGATCCGCTGCGCGCTGATTCTTGTGTTCACCGCGACCTCCGTGACACGCACCTTGTTCAGTGCGTGGCAAGGGCAGCTCAGTGCCGATATCTGGATGCAGGCAGCGCTTGCCGTGCCGGTTGTGGCATTGACCACGATGGCAGCCCGGCGCTTTCCGCCACCGCTTTCGGCGGTGGCAACGCGGCGGATTGCATTTGGGGTGCTGGTGGTGATCGGGGGGTACTTGATGCTGCCGGGGCTGGTTGACCTGGTGACTTAGCCCGCCAGTCAGGGACCGCCCCCCAACTTTTATCGGCGTACCCCTTGCATTTTTCGCCAGGTGCGATATAGTCCTGCCCTCGCGTGCGGCTGTAGCTCAGTTGGATAGAGTACTTGGCTACGAACCAAGGGGTCGTGGGTTCGAATCCTGCCAGCCGCACCACCTGACACGAGTAGCAAACCAACGGCTTAGAGAACTTTGATCTCTAAGCCGTTTTTGCGTTTTGCCTGGCGCATCACGCACCGCCCGTAACACCGGCTCTGAACCGTCCCCCCGGTGCCGGCTGCCAAATTGACGCTGGAATTGGGCCCCGCTTACACTACGTCATCGATACCAGCATCGGCACCCGCTTGCCGGTCGGGACAGCGCAGATGACACCACACCAGCTTCGGTACTTCACCGCCTGCCACCCCGGCCCATTCGTACTGCTGCCGTTGCCCGAGAGCCGAACATGCGCATTCCGCCGCTGAAGTCGATCATCGCGTTCGAGAGCGTCGCGAGAACGAAGAGCGTGAGCCGCGCATCCGAGGAACTGGGCCTGACCGCGTCAGCGGTGAGCCATCAGATTGCCAACCTCGAAACCATCATCGGCCAGCCGCTATTCTTCCGGCAGGGGCGAGGACTGACGCTGACGCCAGTCGGAGAGCAATACCTGCGCGACGTCACAGGTTCGCTTGCGGAACTGAACCGCGCCACCGAGCGCGCGTCGAGCCAGGCGGAAGTCGACATACTCAGGGTGCATTCGAGCCCGAGCTTCGGCCTGATGTGGTTGCTGCCGCGACTGAAGTCGTTCCAGGCCGACAACGGCGACATCCAGCTGAATATCGCCTGCTCCTACGAGGATGTCTCATTCACAAGCGGCTACTACGACGTCGATATCCGCTATGGCTATGCGCACTGGCGGGACTTGCAGGTCAAGACATTGCGCAACGAATTCATCGCGCCCCTGGCCTCCCCCGAGTATCTTGCCAAACACCCCATACGCACGCCGGCTGACCTGCTGGGCCAGCGCCTGGTCTTCTCAGAGACGCCACTTGTCCAATGGCAGCAATGGTTTGCCAGGTTTGGTGTGTCCGGCGGCGAGCACCAGGCGTTCGACTTTTCCTTTGACCGCTCTTACATGTCGCTGGAGACCGCGGCACTGGGCATTGGCGTGGCGCTGGAAAGCATGCTGCTCGCGTCGGTCCATATCGGCAAGGGAACGCTGGTGCCGGTCTTTGACCA
This sequence comes from Cupriavidus sp. GW823-FHT07A04, assembly GCF_058794615.1. NCBI lineage: Bacteria > Pseudomonadati > Pseudomonadota > Betaproteobacteria > Burkholderiales > Burkholderiaceae > Cupriavidus > Cupriavidus sp. GW823-FHT07A04. The sequence goes on along the minus strand of NZ_JBXAHA010000043.1, from coordinate 16,077 downwards.
GACGTATGCCGTTGAGGTGGGGGGCCATCACATCGTCTGCCCATCGCAGAACGCGGATCTGCCCCGGGTACAGCGCTTTCTCGACTGGATCGACCGGGAATTGAAGTAGCCCAGCCGCGTCATAGGTAGTCGGCAGTCTTTTTTATTGTGCAACGCACAATATCCTCATCTCCCGGAATCCAATCCCTCAACTGAAAATTTCTCAGCAATAGCTGAGACGGACTGCATTGATCGGCGCTGCCCGAGGCACGACACTCGAATCATCATTTCAACAGCCAGGAGACAAAGATGATGCTCGAGAACAAGGTTGTGATCGTAACCGGCGCCGCCTCCCCCCGCGGCATCGGCAGGGCAACGGCAAGCGCCCTTGCCGCGCAGGGCGCCAAGGTGGTGGTCCTGGACCTGCTGCAGGCTGACGCTGAGCGCGCAGCGCTGGAACTGGGCGCAGGCCATCTCGGCCTCGCATGCGATGTGACCGACCGCGAGGCCTGCCAACTGGCAGCACGCGCCACCCTGGAAAAATACGGCCGGATCGATGGCCTGGTCAATAACGCGGGGATTACGCAGCCGGTACGGACACTGGACATCCAGCCCGCCAATTTCGACGCCGTGGTCGATGTGAACCTGCGCGGCACGCTCTACATGTCGCAGGCCGTCCTCCCGCAAATGAAGGCGCAAAGGCGCGGCAGCATCGTTTGCATGTCGTCTGTCTCCGCGCAACGCGGCGGCGGCATCTTCGGGGGGCCGCACTACAGCGCGGCCAAAGCGGGCGTACTTGGCCTTGCACGTGCCATGGCCCGCGAATTCGGTGGCGACAACATCCGCATCAACTCCATCACGCCCGGCCTGATCCAGACGGACATCACCGGCGACAAGCTCACCGCGGAAATGCGGGCCGACATCATCAAGGGGATTCCGCTGGGCCGCCTGGGTGACGCCGCCGATGTGGCCAACGCTTGCCTCTTCCTGATCAGCGACCTGTCCGCTTACCTGACGGGCATTACGCTCGACGTCAATGGCGGGATGCTGATTCACTGATCGTCCCCGACGACCGCCTTTGGCTGGCGGAACAATCCGCGCACCCGGGCGAACCCGGGGCGCATGGCAGGAGACAACATGAAAACCAAATACGCTTCGCCCGTTGCGGGCGATGTGATGGCGCACGCGGATGCCGCCACCTTTGAATCCAGAACCTACGCAAAAGTGGTACGGCGCCTGATACCGTTCCTGATGCTGTGCTATCTCGGCGCCTACCTGGACCGGGTCAACGTGGGATTCGCCAAGCTGCAGATGCTCAATGACCTGCGCTTTAGCGAAACGATCTATGGCCTCGGCGCCGGCATCTTCTTTCTTGGCTATTTCCTCTTCGAAGTCCCGAGCAACATGATCCTGCACAAGGTGGGTGCGCGCAACTGGCTCGCACGCATCATGCTGACATGGGCCGTCATCTCGGCGAGCTTTGCTTTTGTCAGCAGCCCCACTTCCTTCTACGTGTTGCGTTTCCTGCTCGGCGTGGCGGAGGCCGGATTCGCGCCGGGTGTCATCCTTTACATGACCTACTGGTTCCCATCGGAACGACGGGCCAAGGCGCTATCGATGTTCTTCATGGCGATTCCGTTGGCGGGCATCGTTGGCGGGCCGCTTTCCGGTTACATCATGCACGCGTTCCACGGCGCGCTGGACCTGGCCGGGTGGAAGTGGCTGTTCATGCTGGAGGCGCTGCCATCGCTCGTTCTCGGCATCGCCATCCTGCTCTACCTGGACAACGGCATCCAGAGTGCGAAGTGGCTCACCGAAGCGGAGAAGGCACTGCTTGCGCGCAACGTCGCTGGCGACAACGCCCAGAAGGTCTCGCACGTGTCGATTCGCGCGTTCATCGCCGATCGCCGGCTCTGGCTGATGGCGGCCATCTACTTCTGCGTCGTGCTCGGACAGTATGGCCTGACGTTCTGGTTGCCGACCATCGTCAGGAAGGCTGGTGTCGCCGATCCTTTGTGGGTGGGCATCCTCACCGCCTTGCCGTACCTGTGCGCGATCGTTGCGTTGCCGCTGGTCGGCATGAGCGCGGACCACCATCGCGAGCGGCGCCTGCACCTGGCGATCCCGATGCTGGTAGCGGCGGCGGGCTTTGCCACGCTCCCTCTGCTTGGTGGCGTCGGCGCTTCGATCGTCTGCCTGAGCATCGCGGCGGCGGGCATCCTGACGTCGTCGTCGCAGTTCTGGGCGTTGCCCACCGCTTTGCTGGGTGGCATGTCGGCAGCGGCCGGGATTGCCGCCGTCAACTGCGTTGCCAACCTCGCAGGGTTCTTTTCCCCGGCCATCGTCGGCTGGCTCAACGATCTGACCGGGAAATCGACGGCCGGCCTGATCTTCATCTCGGTTGCCGTCGTGCTCGGCGCATTGCTTGTCTTCCTTGTCCCGGCGAAGGCTGTCAACCGCTGAGATTTCCCATTCCCTTGACCATCAGATACACGCAGGAGACGAACATGCATTCATCCTCATCCGACGCGTCCGTGCCATTGCCAGAGCGCGCCTATCGCATCCGCAGGAATGCCCTGTTGATGGGCGAAGTGCAGGGCCAGGGCTATATCGGGCAAGCACTCGACATTGCGGACGTCCTGGCCGTCGCGTACTTCGGCGCCATGAAGTACCGTCCGGAAGATCCAGAGTGGGAGGGGCGAGATCGCTTCCTCCTGTCCAACGGGCACTACGCCATTGCCTTGTATGCCGCGTTGTTCGAAGCAGGCATCCTGCCTGCGGACGAGCTGGAGACATATGGCAGCGACGATAGCCGCCTGCCGATGTCAGGCATGGCAAGTTACACGCCTGGCATGGAGATGTCCGGCGGCTCGCTGGGGCAAGGCCTGACGATCGCGGTTGGCCGCTGCCTGGGCCTCAAGCGCAAGGGCTCCGATGCCTTTGTCTATACGCTGTTCTCCGATGGCGAACTGGATGAAGGCGCGATCTGGGAAGGGATCATGTCGGCCAGCCACTGGAAGCTGGACAACCTGATCGCGATTGTCGACGTCAACAACCAGCAGGCCGACGGGCCATCGACGCAGATCATGGCGTTCGAGCCGCTGGTGGAAAAGCTGGAGGCGTTCGGCTGGTTCACGCAGCGCGTGGATGGCAACGATATCGCGGCGGTGGCGGCGGCGTTCGATGCGGCGCGGTCGCATCCGGGCGCGCAGCCCCGCATCATTGTTTGCGATACGCGCATGGGTTGCGGCGTTCCCTTCCTGGAACAACGCGAGAAGAACCACTTTATCCGCGTCGACGCCCACGAGTGGCAGCTCGCGCTGGAAGCACTGGAAGCCGGGAGACAAGCATGAGCCACGCAACCTTGACCAAGCCGAGACTGAAGACGTCGGCGATGATCGCCTCGATTGCCGGAGAAGGCCAGGCGACGCGCCCTGCCCCGTTCGGACATGCGCTGGTGGAACTGGCCCGCAACAAGACCGACGTGATCGGCATGACGGCCGACCTCGGCAAATACACCGACCTGCATCTCTTTGCCAAGGCGTTCCCGGAACGCTACTACCAGATGGGCATGGCCGAGCAGCTGCTGATGGGCGCAGCCGCCGGCCTGGCGCACGAGGGGGCACAGCCCTTTGTCACCACGTACGCGGTCTTTGCCACGCGCCGCGCCTATGACTTCATGCACCAGGCCATCGCCGAAGACAACCTGGATGTGAAGATCGTGTGCGCGCTGCCCGGCCTGACGACAGGCTACGGCCCAAGCCATCAGGCCGCCGAGGACCTGGCCTTGATGCGCGCGATGCCGAACATGACCGTCATCGATCCGTGCGACGCGCTGGACATCGAGCAGATGGTGCCGGCCATCGCGGCCCATCGCGGCCCAGTCTATGCGCGGCTGCTGCGCGGCAACGTGCCCGTGGTGCTGGACGAATACGACTATCGCTTTGAGCTTGGCAAAGCGAAATTGCTGCGCGACGGCGCGGAGGTGCTCGTCATTTCGTCGGGCATCATGACCATGCGTGCGCTCGAAGTGGCCAAGGCGCTGGAGGCGGATCGCATCGGCGCGGCTGTGCTGCACGTGCCGACGATCAAGCCCCTGGACACCGAGACCATCGTGCGCGAGGCAAGGCGCTCCGGCCGGCTCGTCGTCGTTGCCGAGAACCACACGGTGATCGGTGGTCTTGGCGAAGGCGTGGCGGCAGCGTTGATGCGCGCGGGCGTCAGCGCGCCATTCCGGCAGATTGGCCTGCCGGACGCGTTCCTTGACGCTGGCGCACTGCCTACGCTGCATGATCGCTACGGCATCTCGGCCAACGTCATAGCGGCAACCATCAAGGGCTGGCTAGGCTGACGAGCAACGAAGGGCCGCAGGCAAGCACGCGCGGCCCGGCGGCGGTGGGGTTACCACTCACCGCCCCAATCCACGGCACCCTTGCTCGGGCCTCAAATACTGATGTCGTGGGCGCCAAGGTCTTCAGCCGGCCGGCTGGCCAACTGTTGCGATGCGAAGCAGGTTGGTCGTGCCGGGCGTGCCAAAGGGCATGCCCGCGGAGATCACGATGACTTGCCCCGACGTGGCAAAACCCTCGCTCTCGGCAGTGTCGCAGGCATAGTTCGTCATCTCGGTGACGCTCTCCACTTCATGGATGATGACCGCATGGACACCCCAGACGAGCGCCATGGCACGCGCAGCATGCAGGTTCGGGGTCATGCCGATGATGGGGGCATCGGGACGCTCGCGCGACATGCGCATGGCGGAATAGCCCGAGCTTGTGTAAGCCACGGTGGTGGCTACGTGGAGGAGCCCGGCCACGCGGCGCATTGCGCTGCCAATGGCGTTGGCGATGTCCGGCTCCGGCGGGGTCTGCGATGCCTCCATGACCTCCCTGTAATACGGGTCCGCCTCCGTCTGCACGATGATGCTGTTCATCATCTGCACCGCTTCGACAGGGTATTTCCCCGAGGCCGACTCCGCGGAGAGCATGACGGCGTCCGCGCCATCGTAGATGGCGGTGGCAACGTCGGAAGCTTCGGCGCGCGTCGGAACCGGCGAGCTCACCATGGATTCCAGCATCTGCGTGGCGACAATGACGGGCTTGCCTGCCTTGCGGCAAGCCTGCACGATGCGCTTCTGGATCGACGGCACCTGCTCGGCGGGCATTTCGACGCCAAGATCGCCCCGCGCGACCATCACTGCGTCGGTCTCGGCAACAATGGCATGCAACTCGGCGATGGCCGCAGGCTTTTCCAGCTTGGCGACGATGCTGGCCCGGCTTCCGACAATCTGCTTGATCTCGCGAATATCCTCGGCGCGCTGGACGAAAGACAAGGCGATCCAGTCGACCCCGAGCGACAAGCCGTAGTCCAGGTCTTCGCGGTCCTTTGCGGTCAAGGCCGACAGCGGCAGCACGACGCCTGGCACGTTGACGCCCTTGCGGTCGGACAGCACCCCACCGTCGATCACTTCGGTCTCGGCATGGTCCGGCCCAAATGCCCTTACCCGGAGGCGGAGCTTCCCGTCGTCGAGCAACAGGTCCGTCTGCGCTTTCAGCGCCGCGAAGATCTCGGGATGAGGCAGCGCAACCCGGGTCGCGTCGCCCGGGCGGTCCTTATCCATGTCAAGCCGGAACGTCTGGCCTTGCACGAGCGTAACGGGACCGTTCGCGAACTGCCCCACGCGCAGCTTTGGCCCTTGCAGGTCCAGCAAGATGCCGATTGGCCGTCCCAACTCCGTCTCCAGATCCCGGATGAGGTTGAGGCGTGCCTTGTGGTCGGCATGCGTGCCGTGACTGAAATTCAGCCGGAAAACGTCGGCGCCGGCCATGAACAGGCGGCGAAGGGTTGCAGCATCGCTGCTGGCCGGTCCGACGGTGGCGACAATCTTGGCATTTCGAGTGCGGCGCATGATCTAGCATCCTTTCCCGGCCGGGCTGGTAATCAGCAAGGCGCGGAAGTCGTTGACGTTGGTAAGCGTGGGGCCCGTGACAATGGAATCGCCAAGCGCCTCGAAGAAGGTGTGTCCGTCGTTATTGGCGAGAAAGGTGTGCGGCGCCATCTCCCTTTGCCAGGCGCGCGAGAGTGTCGTGGGGTCGGCGTATGCCCCCGCGATCTCTTCGATGCCGTCCACGCCATCCGTATCGGCGGCCAGCGCAAAGACATTCGGGTGGCCGTCCAGCGCAATGGCCAGGGAAAGCAGGAATTCCACATTGCGCCCGCCGCGGCCATCGCCTCTGACCGTGACGGTGGTCTCGCCCCCTGACAGGAGCACGCACGGCAGCTGGAATGGCTCCGTTCCCCGCGCGGCCTGGAAAGCGATGCCGGCCATCGCCTTGCCGACGGCGGCGGCCTCGCCTTCGATGCGATCGCCCAGTACATAGGGCTGGATGCCCGCGGCGGCGGCTGCCTGCGCTGCGGCGGCAAGGGAGATGGCAGGCGTCGCGATCATGCGCACCTCGCTGCGCGCGAGCCGTTCGTCGCCAGGCTTGACGGACTCCCCGCTGCCGGACGCCAGCAGACGCTCGGCGCTGGCCGGGAGCGGGATCCCATAGCGCCGGACGACATCCAGCGCGTCCTGGCATGTGGTCGCGTCGCATACGGTTGGCCCGGATGCAATATTGACCGGGTCGTCGCCGGGTACGTCTGAAATCAACAGCGACACGACGCGAGCCGGATGGCACGCAGCGGCGAGCCTTCCGCCTTTAATGCCCGAGAGATGCCGTCGCACACAGTTCATCTCCGAAATGGTCGCGCCGCTGGCCAGCAGTGCCTGGTTGACGGCGCGCTTTTCCTCCAGGGTGATGCCGGCCAGCGGAAGGCTGAGCAGCGAGGATCCGCCGCCGGATATCAGGCAGATGACCAGATCGTCCTCGCACAGCCCCGAGACCATGTCCAGCATGCGAACCGCGGCACGCTGGCCAGCCGCGTCGGGTACCGGATGCGCGGCTTCGACGACTTCGATGCGCGAGGTCGGCGCGGCGTGGCCGTACCGCGTCACAACCAGGCCAGCGAGCGGGCCTGGCCAAGCCTGCTCCAGCGCGCGGGCCATGCTGGCGGCGGCCTTGCCGGCCCCGACGACGATGGTGCGGCCGACAGGCGGCTCGGGTAATGCGCACGCCAGGCAGTCCTGCGGGTCCGCTGCGGATACGGCAGTCCGGAAAAGCGACGCCAGGAATGCCCGGGGGTTTTCAATGGTGAGGTGTTTCACGATGCGCTACCTGTTTCCGTTCTGGTGTCAAGCGCTCTTGCGGGCGTCGGCGGCATAGTTCGGCTGCAACGGCACCAGCGGGATGGGTTCCGGCGCGACACCTTCGTAGAGTTGCTCCAGGTCCTCCGGGTCGGCTTCGCCATTGAGGACGCGCTGGACGCGGTCCTCGTCGAGTGCGCCGACCCACTTGGCAATCGCCATGGTCGCAACCGCGTTGCCGATGGTGTTGGTGATGGCGCGCGCCTCCGACATGAAGCGGTCCACCCCAAGCAGGAGAACCATGCCCGCCACCGGAATCTTCCCCAGCGACGCGAGCGTCGCCGCCAGGGTGATGAAGCCCGAGCCGGTGATGCCCGCGGAACCCTTCGAAGTCAGCAGCAGCACACCGAGCACGACGAACTGGTCGGTGAGGGTCAATGGTGTGTTGGTTGCCTGTGCGATAAAGATCGCTGCCATGGTGTAGTAAATGCACTGGCCATCGGGGTTGAAGGTGAGGCCCGCCGGCACCACCAGCCCGACGACGGGCTTCGACACGCCGACGTTCTCCAGCTTGCGCATCAACTGCGGAATGACGGATTCTGATGAACTCGTTCCCAGCACGGTCAGGATTTCGTCCTTGATGTACTTCAGGAATTTGAACAGGCTAAATCCGCAGATGCGGCAAATGGCACCCAACACAATCAGCACAAACAGCGCGCAGGTCCCATACATGGTGGCGACCAGCTTGCCAAGCGATGCAATGGAGCCAAAGCCATACTTGCCCACCGTGAATGACATGGCGCCGAACGCGGCAACCGGCGCGAAACGCATGATCATGCCGACGATCGCGAACATGGCGTTGGCGAACGCGTCCAGGGCGGCGACGAACGGCTTGCCGCGCTCGCCCAGATGGGCCAGGGCCACGCCCATGAATACAGAGAACACGAGGATCTGCAGGATGTCGTTCTTGGCGAGCGCATCCACAATGCTCATCGGCACGAGGTTGAGCAGGAAGTCCATGACGCCTTCGTGCTTTACCTGTGCCGTATAGGCGGCAATGCTCTTCGTGTCGAGCGTCGCCGGGTCGACGTTCATGCCATGACCGGGCTGTACCACGTTGACCACGATGACGCCGAGCAGCAGCGCAAACGTCGACAGCACTTCGAAGTACAGCAAGGCACGCCAGCCTACCCTGCCAAGGTCTTTCATGCTTTCCATCTTGGCGATGCCGAGCACGACCGTCGCGAAGATGATGGGTGCAAACACCATCTTGATGAGGCGGATGAAGATATCCCCAAGTGGCTTGAGCTCGCTGCCGATATGGGGCATGAAGATACCCAGCAGGATGCCCGCCGCCACGGCAATGAGCACCTGGACATACAGTGAGCTTATGAGTCGCCTTTTCATGATGTCTCCTGTGGCGACGCACTTGCAGCGCTGCCTGTCTTGCCTTCATCAACTGAATGCGGCCGACGTCTTCGCGACGGCCGTGCCGCTTGGTCAGTCCATGCTTACGCGCGCCTCTTTGACGAGCTTGCCGAAGCGGGTGACTTCGTCCTTGATCTGGGCCGTCATCTGGGCCGGGGTATTGCCGACCGGCTCAGCGCCGATGGCAGCGAATTGTTTCCTCACATCGGGGAGTGCCAGGGCCTTGGTGATTTCAGTGCTAAGCCGGTTCACGATCTCAGGCGGCGTGCCGGTAGGGGCAAGGATGCCGAACCAGGACGCGACGTCGAAGCCGGGCAAGCCGGATTCGGCAAGGGTAGGCACATCCGGCAGTGCGGAAGAGCGCCTGGCCGTGGCGACCGCCAGCGGCTTGAGCTTGCCCGCCTTGATGTAAGGCAGCGCGGACGACGCGGTGTCAAACATCATCGATACCTGGCCGCCCAACAGGTCCGTGATAGCCGGGGCGCTTCCCTTGTAGGGAACGTGGACGATGTGGGTGCCGGTCTGTGCCTTGAATTGCTCGCCGATGAGGTGATGGGCCGTGCCGTTGCCATTGGACGCATACGTCAGCTTGCCGGGATTGGCCTTGGCATAAGCGACCAGTTCCTGCACGTTCCTGGCCGGGAAGCTTGGGCTGACGACGAGCACGTTCGGCACGATGGCAACGACGGAGACTGGCGTCAGATCCTTTTGGACGTCGTAGGAGAGCTTTTTGTAGACGTTCGGTGCGATGGTGTGATGCACCGCCCCCATGAGCAGCGTGTAGCCATCTGGCGCAGACTTTGCCGCGGCGTCCGCGCCGATGGTGGCACCGGCGCCCGGCCGGTTTTCGATAATGACGGGCTGGCCCAGCGCCTGCGTGAGCTTTTGTCCCACGGTGCGGGCAAGGACGTCGGTGGTGCCCCCCGGGGGAAACGGGACAATGAGGCGAATCGGCTTGGTGGGATATGCCTGGGCGAAAGCGGTGCCGGCGCCGAGCACGAGGCCGAACGCTATCACCGCAGTCCGGATCACGGATTGCATGCCTGTCTCCTGATGGAATACTTTCTTGGCTGGCCCACCCGGGGCCAACTCGGTGCGGGTCACCTGTGCCGGTGCTAACCCGCTAGCTGTTTGCTGCGGCGCGGCGAGCCGCGCTTCCTGCTTAGCCTCAGGCCGCCTTCCTGACCTGATTGACCAGCACCTTGCAAATGGCTTCGGTGACGGACGCTGTGGTCGCATTGCCACCCAGGTCCGGGGTGAAGACACCGTTGGCGGTGATCTGCTCGATGGCTGCCATCAAGCGGTCCGCCGCGGGCTTCTCGCCCAGATGCTCGAGCATCATGGCCGCGGTCCAGAAGGTGGCGATGGGATTCGCCACGCCCTTGCCCGTGATGTCGAAAGCGGAGCCGTGGATCGGTTCGAACATCGACGGAAACACGCGTTCCGGGTTCAGGTTGGCGGTCGGTGCGATGCCGAGGCTGCCGGACAGCGCCGCAGCCAGGTCGGACAGGATGTCGGCGTGCAGGTTGGTCGCGACCACTACGTCCAGCGTATGGGGCTTCAACACCATGCGCGTGGTCACGGCGTCGACCAGTTCGCGGTCAACCTTGACGTCCGGATAGTCCTTGGCGACTTCATAGAAGATCTCGTCCCACATCACCATGCCGAAGCGTTGCGCGTTCGACTTGGTCACCAGGGTGAGGTGTTTGCGGGGGCGCTTCTGCGCGATCTCGAAGGCGAAGCGGTGGATCCGCTCGACCCCGGCGCGTGTGAAGACAGCGGTTTCCGTGCCGGTCTCGATGGGCAGGCCACGGTGGGTACGACCGCCGTTGCCGGCATACTCGCCTTCCGAGTTCTCGCGGATGATGACCCAGTCGATGTCCTTGCCATTGGCCAGCGGGCTCTTCACCCCTGGCAGTACGCGTGCGGGGCGTACGTTGGCGTACTGGTCGAAGCCCTGGGCGATGGGTAGGCGCAGGCCCCACAGCGACACGTGATCGGGCACGTTCAGGGCGCCCACCGCGCCAAAGAAGATGGCGTCGAACTGCTTCAGGCGCTCCAGCCCGCCTTCGGGGATGTAGTAGCCTTTCTCCAGATAGTAGTCGGAGCTCCACGGGAAATGCTCGACGCTCAGCTTGAAGCCGCCATCTTGCCCCGCCAGGGTCTCCAGCACTTGCAGACCGGCAGAGATGACTTCCGGGCCAATGCCATCGCCAGGGATGGCTGCAATCTTGTATTCACGCATCGCGTTGCTCCTCTCGTTGTTTTCCACACACCGAAGGCCGCTTTCCACCGCCAGGTATGCCGGCGTCCTTCTGTGACCTAACTATCGTTGAAAACCGAGGGAGTAAGATGAACTGTATTTCAAACTAATATTAACTTGAGGTTGAAGATGGGGCAGCCTTCGGAACTTGCTTTCTTCGCCGGCCTGGCCAAGGCGGGCAGCCTGTCGGCCGCAGCGCGTGAGCAAGACGTCACCCCCGCAGCCGTCAGTAAACGGCTAGCTCAAATGGAGAAGCGGCTTGGGGTGCGGTTGCTGAACCGGACGACGCGGCGCATTGGCCTGACCGCCGAGGGGGAGGTCTACCTCGAGCACGCCCGGCGCCTGCTCGCGGAGATCGAGGATCTCGACCAGCTGATCTCCAGCAGCCATGTGGCGCCGCGAGGGACGCTGAGGGTCAACGCTCCGCTGGGGTTCGGGCGCACCTACATTGCGCCCGCCATATCCGATTTCGCCAAGCGATATCCACAGATGGAGGTGCAACTCCATCTGACGGACAGGCCAATGAACCTGGGCGATGAGGGATTTGACATAGGGATCCGGTTCGGCGAGATCCCGGACACGCGCCTGATGGCGCGGAAGATCGCCGACAACCGGCGTTTGGTCTGCGCCGCGCCCTCGTATCTGAAAACCCACGGCACGCCGGTCACGCCGCACGATCTGACGCAGCATCAATGCATCGTGCTGCGCCAGAACGACTCTGCCTATGGCATCTGGCGCTTCGCCAAGGGGAAGAAGACGGAAACGGTAAAGGTACGCGGCGCCCTGAGCAGCAATGACGGCGAAGTGACGCTGACTTGGGGCTTGGCCGGGCAAGGGATCTTGCAGCGCGCGGAATGGGACCTTGCCAAGTACCTCCGAAGTGGCCGCCTGGTCTTGCTGCTCGAAGACTATGCCCTACCACCAGCCGACATATTTGCCGTCTTTCCGGAGCGGCTGAACATGTCGGCCAAGGTCCGGGCGTTCCTCGACTTTCTCGTTGCGCACTTTGAAGGGAAACTGCTTAGGGCACGTGGGGGTACCTCATCTTGGTAATCTTGGTAAGCATAAACAGCCTGGCGACGAGGCCGGCGCCGGCACGACGAAGATGGCCTGCCCGTAGCCGCCCGGAAGGGCAAAGCGGCGGGAGCGGTGAGAAGGCCCCTCATCGCCGCCCCCCAATCCACCGCACAAGCTCCCCAAACACCGGCATATCCATCGGCACCGACAAGTCCAGCGCCAGGCAGCGGCGGTAGTACGGGCTGAGGTCCAGCCCCACGCCAAGCCCCAGCACCTCCACGTCGCGCAGTGTCTCGTTGCGCGCCACCACTTCCTTCAGGTGGTTGTCCAGGTAGAACGCATCGTTGGCGTGCCCCGTGGCGCTGTCCATCGGGCTGCCGTCGGACACCACGATCAGGATGCGGCGGGTTTCGGCACGCGCGAGCAGCCGCGCGCACGCCCAGTCGACTGCCTCCCCGTCCACGCCTTCGCGGAACAGGTCGGCCTTGAACAGCGCGGCGATGTTGGCGCGCGCACGCCGCCAGCTCGTGGCGGCGTCCTTGAACACCATGTGGCAGGCTTCATTCAGCCGCCCGGGATGCGCGGGCCGGCCGCGGGCCAGCCAGTCGAGCCGGGCGCGGCCGCCATTCCACGCGCCGGTGGTAAAGCCCAGCACCTCGCTGGCCACGCCGGCCTGGTCGAGCGCGCGCGTGAGGATGTCGACCATCATGGCTACCTGCTCGATATGCGCTTTCATCGAGCCCGAGCAATCGATCAAAAAGCTCACCGCGCAGTCCGCCTGCAGCCGGTGCCGCTCTTGCCGGAACAGACGGCGCTCGGCCGGCGAGGTGACCAGCTGCGCGAGGCGCCGGCCATCGATGCGGCCGTCTTCCTCGCCGAAGGACCAGCCATCGCGCTGCGGCACGGCGAACGATGCCGTCAGCGCGCGTGCCAGCCTTGCCACGTTGATGCCTTGTTCGGCGATGCGCCGGTCGAGGCGTTCGCGGTACTCCGCCAGCAGGTCCTTGCGCACCAGCGTGCCGGGGGCGATCTCCCGGTCGTAGCGCGTGGTGTAGGCGCGGTAGCCTTGGCCGCACGCATGCAGCACGCGGCTGTTGCCTGTGGCCGCCATGGCCATGGCCTCGAGCTCATCATCCTCGCACCCGAGCGCCAGTGAGAACGCCACGCGCACGGCTTCGTTGTCTTCGGCCTCTTGCTCATCGGCTTGCATCCCGTGCGTGCGGGTGGCGCGCAGCATCTCGCCCACCAGCCGTGCCAGTTCGAGGGCATGGATCGCAAACGCGCCCTGCTCCGCGCGGTGCCGGCGCAGGCCCGCCAGCGGCACGCCGAGCACCGGCACGATGGCCGCGCGCGTGGCTTCGATCAGGTCTTCGGTGTCTTCCAGCACCGGCCAGCCCGACAGGCGCGACCACGAGATCTGCGCCACGGTGTACAGCAGGATGCCAAGGTGGCTCTCGGCCAGGCCGCTGCGATGGAAGTCGCGGGACCAGGCCGCAAAGCGGTGGCGCAGGTTCTGCGCGACGCCCGGCATGCCGGCTGGCAGTTGCGACTCGCAGCGCAGTTGTTCCAACAGCTCGAACACCAGCCTTTCCACCGGATCCGCCGGGCACAACTGCTTGTGCAGATCCGCGTCCGAATGCGCAAGCCGTAGTGCCGCCCCATCCGCCGCGCCGCGCAGGCAGGCAAAATCGTCCGCCTGCGGGTCGGTGCGCAGGTGCGGCGCATGCAGCGGCAGCGGCCGCAGGTCGCGGCACAGGCGGCCGTCGCGATAATGCAGCGCGCGGTCGCCCGTGAGCGCGCGCACCACCGCCGCGCACAGGGCCTCGCGCTGCTGGCCGCGGCGGCTTGCCTGCCGGGGCGGCGGCATCAGCACGGTTGCGGCGCCTCGCCGAGCGCGGCGTCCACTTCCCGGCCAAAACAGCGCTGGAAGTACTCGCCCACGATCGGGCGTTCGGCGTCGTCGCATTTATTGAGAAAGCTCAGCCGGAACGCCAGCGCCGGATCGCGGAAGATCTGGCAGTTTTCCGCCCAGCTGATCACCGTGCGCGGCGACATCAGCGTGGACAGGTCTCCCGTGGCAAAGCCCTTGCGCGTGAGCTCGGCCACGCTCACCATCGATGCGATCAGCGCGCGGCCGGCGTCGTCCGCCAGCTCCGGCACGCGCGCCAGCACGATGCCGGCCTCTTCCGCGCGCGGCAGGTAGTTGAGCGTGGCGACCACGTTCCAGCGGTCCATCTGCGCGTGGTTCAGCATCTGGGTGCCGTGGTACAGGCCGTTCAGGTTGCCAAGCCCCACGGTGTTGGTGGTGGCGAACATGCGGAACGCCGGATGCGGATGGATCACGCGGTTCTGGTCCAGTAGCGTGAACTTGCCGTCGCGCTCCAGCATGCGCTGGATCACGAACATCACATCGGGGCGGCCCGCATCGTACTCGTCGAAGATCAGCGCCACCGGGCGCTGCAGCGCCCACGGCACGATGCCTTCCTGGAACTCGGTGACCTGGCGGCCGTCGCGCACCACGATGGCGTCCTTGCCGACCAGGTCTAGCCGGCTGATATGGCCGTCCAGGTTCACACGCACGCAAGGCCAGTTCAGGCGCGCCGCCACCTGCTCGATATGGGTGGATTTGCCGGTGCCGTGCAGGCCCTGCACCATCACGCGGCGATCCCGCGTGAAGCCGGCCAGAATCGCCAGCGTCACTTCGGGGTTGAAGCGGTAGGCCTCGTCGATCTCCGGCACATGATCGTCGCGCTCGCTGAATGCCGGCACCATCAGGCCAGAGTCGATGCCAAACAGGGCGCGCGCCGCGACCATCTTGTCCGGTTGGCCAGTCACGATATCCATCACGTTGGTCTCCTTTGGGCGCCGCCCTTTCGGCCATGATAGAGCAGTTTCGTTTTTAGATACAAATCATCTCGTTTATTGGTTTCACCTATTGACCTTCGACTTTATGCGGCCTACATTTCTGGAAATTACATTTTTCGGGACGATTAGTTCCGTTTTGACAACCATACCGGAGACACACCATGAGCGAACACCTGCCTGAAGCCCTCAAGACCACCGCGCTGCCCGCCACCACCGGCCCGCAGGAGATGACCCCGTCGGAAGCCTTTGTCGAGACCCTGGCCGCCAATGGCGTCACCGACATGTTCGGCATCATGGGCTCGGCCTTCATGGACGCCATGGACATCTTCGCCCCCGCCGGCATCCGCCTGATCCCCGTCGTGCACGAGCAAGGCGCTGGCCACATGGCCGACGGCTATGCCCGCGTCTCGGGCCGCCACGGCGTCGTCATCGGACAGAACGGCCCCGGCATCAGCAACTGCGTGACCGCCATCGCCGCCGCTTACTGGGCACATAGCCCGGTGGTCATCGTCACCCCGGAGGCCGGCACCATGGGCATTGGCCTGGGCGGCTTCCAGGAAGCCAAGCAACTGCCCATGTTCCAGGAGTTCACCAAGTACCAGGGACACGTCACCCACCCCGCGCGCATGGCCGAGTACACCGGCCGCTGCTTCGACCGCGCCATGGCCGAGATGGGACCGACCCAGCTCAATATCCCCCGCGACTACTTCTACGGCCAGATCAAGGCCGAGATCCCCCAGCCCCAGCGCCTGGACCGCGGCCCCGGCGGCGACCAGCGCCTGAACGAGGCCGCCGAGCTGATCGCCAAGGCCAAGTTCCCCGTCATCATCTCCGGCGGCGGCGTGGTCATGGCCGATGCCATCGACGAATGCCAGGCGCTGGCCGAGCGGCTGGGCGCCCCGGTGGTCAACAGCTACCTGCACAACGACTCCTTCCCCGCCAGCCACCCGCTGTGGTGCGGCCCGCTGGGCTACCAGGGCTCCAAGGCGGCCATGAAGCTGCTCGCCCGCGCCGATGTCGTCATCGCCCTCGGCTCGCGCCTCGGACCCTTCGGCACCCTGCCCCAGCACGGCATGGACTACTGGCCCAAGCACGCCAAGATCATCCAGATCGATGCCGACCACAAGATGCTCGGCCTGGTCAAGAAGATCTCGGTGGGCATCTGCGGCGATGCCAAGGCCGCAGCCGTGGCACTGACCGAGCGCCTGGCCGGCCGCACGCTGGCCTGCGACGCCTCCCGCGAAGACCGCGCCGGACAGATCGCCGCCGAGAAGGCCGCCTGGGAGAAAGAACTCGACGAGTGGACCCACGAGCGCGACCCCTACAGCCTGGACATGATCGA
>NZ_JBXAHA010000042.1:0-26946 GCF_058794615.1 Cupriavidus sp. GW823-FHT07A04 | reverse complement strand
CTTCTTTGCCTACTTTCTTGGCGAGACAAGAAAGTAGGTCGCCTCCCCGCAGGGGAGGTGAAACTGCCTTTGACTTTCAGCCTTTGCCTTTGACGTTAAGCCGTTGCCATTGCCATTGCCATTGCCATTGCCGTTGTAGCTGAAGTCACAATCACACCCACTAAACCCCAACCGCAAACCTCGACAAATACCTCACCCCCTCCACAGCCCGGCTCCCGTACCAGGAAACCATCTCCCCATCGATCAGCAAAACCTCCTTGCCAATCTGCCGCTCCAGCGCATCAACATGCGCCTCGGTAAACCGATAGGGCTCGCTGGAAAGCAGGACGAGGTCAATCTCCCGCACCAGCGCGTCGCTCCACCGGAAGCTCGGATACCGCGTCTGCGGCGTATTGGGCCGGCTGCACTCGCCGTCAACACAAGCCTGGGGCATGGCGTCAGCCGAAGGCCACGTCTGCCAGTTCACCAACGCCAGCATCTGGCTGATATAGGTATCGCGCGACACCGTCATCCACGGGTCCTGCCAGATCGCATACAGGACCTTGCGCGCGGGCCACTGCCGGGCACGTACCTGCGCCAGTTCGGCCGCCATGGCGGCGCAGAGCGATTCCGCTTCGGCAAGACGGCCGAAGATGCCGCCAAGCAGCCGGTAGAGCGCCAGGTTGTCCGCGGGCGCACAGGGGTGGGTGACGATCACATGCGGCACAAACGCGCGGATCTCGTCCACCGTCTCGCGCCGGTTCTCGTCGATGTTGACCACTACGTGAGTGGGCGCCAACGCCCGCAGGCGCTCAAGATTGACATCCTTGGTGCCACCCACCTTGGCAACGGCACGCACGGCGGGCTCGGGATGGATGCAAAAGCCGGTGCGCGCCACCATCAGCGGGCCCAGCCCCAGGGCGAACAGCAGTTCGGTAACGGACGGCACCAGCGAGGCAATGCGCACCTCGCCCGTGGCCGGGCCGTGCAGGATGCCGGCTGCGTCCTGCCAGCTCATGGCTGCTTGTCCTGGCTACCTCCCTGCGCGCGCGGCTTGCGCGGCGCCCGGGAGAAGATTGCGTCGTAGAGCCAGCGCGGCATCAGGTGCAGGATGGATGCGACCACGCCCATCTGCCAGGGCACCACGGCAAAGCGGCGCCCTGCGGCAATCGCACGCACCGTCTTGCGGGCGAACACGTCGGCGTCCATCAGGAAGGGCATGCGATAGGGATTGTGCTCGGTCATCGGCGTGCGGATGTAGCCAGGCGCGATAGTGACCACGCGGATGCGCTCGCGGCGCTGTTCCAGGCGCAGGCTCTCCAGCAGCTTGATCACCGCGGACTTGGAGGCGCTGTAGGCACCCCCGCCCGGCAGGCCGCGCACGCCGGCCACGCTGGCAATGCCGACCAGCGTGCCGCGCCAGCCGCCGGCACCTGGATCGCGTTCGCGCATGGGCTGCATGAAGGGCTGGAAGGTGGTGAGCACGCCGAACCAGTTGGTGTCCATCACCATGCGGAAGGCTTCGAGGTCCTCGCGCTCGCTGGCGACGGTGCCAACCGATACGCCCGCATTGGCGATCACCACATCGGGGCAACCAAAATGATCGAGGAAGTCCTGGGCGGCGCGCTGCATGGCATCGGCATCGCGCACATCCGCGCCATAGACGCGCACCGCATTGGGATTGGGCAGGGTGCGGGCGAATTCACGCAGCACCTCTTCGCGCCGGCCAACCAGGCCGAGGATGGCGCCTTGCGAGGCGTACTCGCGCGCCAGGGCCTGGCCGAGTCCGCTCGACGCGCCGGTAAGGAAGACTTTCTGTGCTCGCATCGGGAGGGTCCAGGGGTAAGCGCAACATGGTTCATGCCGACCGACCCGCCCTGGCGCGCGCCGGACGCCGCTGCGCCTCGCCGGCGCCGGCGGTGCCGGTCGACCGCTGGTGGCCATCAGCCGGCTCGCGCGTGGCGAGCCCAAAGGCCGTTGGCCGCAGCCCGGGAATTACATCTTCTTGTCGCGCACCTGGCCAACCAGGTAATCCATGGTCTGGATGGCCGTGCCCTTGGTGCCGGCGATGGACGGCGAGGTCACGTACTTGCCCTGCACCACGATGGTCGGCACGCCGTCGATCTTGTAGGCGTCGGCGATCTTGTTGGCGCGTTGCGAGTTGGTGGTCACCGAGAACGAGTTGTAAGCATCGAGGAAGGCCTTGCGGTCGATGCCGTTCTTGGCCATGAAGTCGGCGATTTCGTTCGGGTCCAGCATGCGCTTGCGGTCGACGTGGATGGCGTTGAAGACCTTGGTGTGCATGGCGTCCAGCTTGCCGATGGCTTCCAGCGCGTAGAAGATCTTGGTGTGCGGCAGCAGGTCGTCGCGGAAGGCAACCGGCACGCGCTTGAACACCACGTCCTTGCCCTGCTTGCCTACCCAGGCTTCCAGCTCGGGCTCGAAGTCAAAGCAGTGCGGGCAGCCGTACCAGAAGAACTCGGTGACTTCGATCTTGCCCGGCGCGACGGGCTGCGGCGCTTTCAGGACCTGGTATTCCTTGCCCGAGGTGGGCGCGGCTGCCTGCGCGGGCGCGGTCATCAGGAAACCGGTCACAGCGACCAGCGTGGCAAACAAGGTGGCGAGTTTCTTCATGTGGCGCGGCTTTCGAGAATGGGCAATGAGCGTATGACAGCGGCGGGGCAATCCGGTTCAGCGGATCGCCCCGGGTTACCGTTACTGCTTGTTACTGCTTGGTAAAGCGGATGACCGAAGCCTCGAAACCCGACGCCTGCAGCCGGTCGCGCGAACGGTTCATGTCGTCGATCTTGTTGAACGGCCCCAGGCGCACGCGATAAAGCTTGACGCCATTGACATCGCGCTCGGTCACCTTGGCTTCGAACCCCTGCATGGCCAGGTTGGCCTTCTGGCGGTCGGCGTCGTCCTGCGAGCGGAAGGCGCCTACCTGCAGCAGGTAGCCTACCTTGTTGGCATCGGCCTGGGCGATCTCGGCGATCGGGTCGGCGACAGGCTTCTCGGCCGGCTTTTCAGCAGGCTTTTCCGCCGGCTTCTGCGCGCTCTTGTCGGCCGGCTTCTCGGCGGCGGGCCGATCGGCAGGCTTGTCCGCGGGCTTCTCGGCGGCGGGCTTGTCGGCTGGCCGGGTGACGGCTACCGGCGGCTGGCGCTCGGGCGGCTTCACCGTGGTCGGCGCCGGGCCGGACGGCTGCTCGGGCTCAGCGGCAGGCCCGACCGGCTTGGCCGGCGTCTTGCTCCACAGCGGCTTGTTGGGATCGCTGGGCGCTTCCTGCGCCGGAGCGGGCAGGTTGCTGACCACATTGCCGGGCTCGGCCGGCTTCTGCGCGCCCTTTTGCTGGAATGGCGCCGGCGACTTGGTGATGTACAGGGCGACCACTACCGCGATCGCCAGGCCGACGATCAGGCCCAGCACCAGTCCCAGGAACGTACCTCCGCGCTGCGGGGCGCGGCTGGCATTGCGCGGGGTGCGCTTGCGTTGCTGTTGCATGAATTCCTCTAGCGTGATGGCGCGATTATAGAGCCTGCGCCGATCCCGGCATCACTGTCTGTGGTCAGGGCGATACGGATAAGGCGGCGCCATGAACGGGGGCTTGCCCCCTTCATGGCGCCGGCCTGGCTTACATGCGCTGCGGCGCCGAGACGCCGATGACGGCCAGCCCGTTGCGCAGCACCTGGCGGGTGGCGGCCAGCATCGCCAGGCGCGCCAGCTTGACCGTCTCGTCGTCCACCAGCACGCGGTCGGAGTTGTAGAAGGCGTGGAAATCGCCCGCCAGGTCCCGCAGGTAGAAGGCGACCGCATGCGGCGCCAGTTCACCCGCCGCTGCCGCCAGCATGTCCGGGAAATCGGCCAGGCGCTGGCCCAGCGCAAGCGCCTGCGGGGTAGCGTCGGCGCCGGTCACGGGGGCCAGGTCGGTGCCGGCCAGGGCAGGCAGCTTGGCCTCCCAGTCCGCGCCGCCCCAGGATTCGAAGATCGAGCAGATGCGGGCATGGGCGTACTGCACGTAATACACCGGGTTCTCGTCGTTCTGCTTGAGAGCCAGGTCGACATCGAAGATGAATTCCGTATCGGCCTTGCGCGACAGCAGGAAAAAGCGCACCGCGTCGCGCCCGCGGGTGAAGTGCTCGGGCCAGTCGGCCACGCCGGCTTCCAGGCAGCCGCGGATGGTCTCGCCGCCTTCCGCGCCGTTACTCCACTCGATCAGGTCGCGCACGGTCACATAGGAACCGGCGCGCTTGGAGATCTTGACCTCCTCGCCGTTCTTCATGACGGTGACCATCTTGTGCAGGATGTAGTCGGGGTAGCCTTTGGGGATGCCGATGTCCAGCCCCTGCAGGCCGGCGCGCACGCGGGCGATGGTGCCGTGGTGGTCGCTGCCCTGCACGTTGATGACCTTGGCGAAGCCGCGCTCCCACTTGCTGGTGTGGTAGGCCACGTCCGGCACGAAGTAGGTATAGGTGCCGTCGGTCTTGCGCATGACGCGGTCCTTGTCGTCGCCTTCGTCGGTGGTGCGCAGCCACAGGGCGCCTTCGTTCTCGTAGGTCTTGCCCTTGGCCACCAGCGACTGCACCGCGGCTTCGACGCGGCCGTCGCTGTACAGCGAGGACTCCAGGTAGTAGCGGTCGAACTTGACGCCGAAGGCGCGCAGGTCGATGTCCTGCTCGTTGCGCAGGTAAGCCACGGCGAACTTGCGGATCGACTCGATGTCTTCGACCTTGCCGGAGGCCGTCACGGCGTCGCCGTCGGAGGCGCGCACGGTCTTGCCTGCCAGGAAATCGGCAGCGATGTCGGCGATGTAGTCGCCGTTGTAAGCCGACTCCGGCCACGCGGCATCGCCCGGCTTGAAGCCGCGGGCGCGCGCCTGCACAGATACGGCCAGGGTCTGGATCTGCACGCCGGCGTCGTTGTAGTAGAACTCGCGATGCACGGCAAAGCCCTGCCAGTCCAGCAGGTTGGCCAGCGCGTCGCCCAGTGCCGCCTGGCGGCCGTGGCCGACGTGCAGCGGGCCGGTCGGGTTGGCGGAGACGAATTCGACCAGCACCTTGCCGTGCACGCCCTGTGCCTTGGCGCCGTAGCGGTTGCCCTGCTCCAGCACCGCGCGCAGCACATCGGCCTTGGCGGCCGGCGTCAGGCGCAGGTTGATAAAGCCGGGACCGGCGATTTCCAGGCTGGCCACCAGCCCGGCGGTACGCGCGTCGGCCTTGACTGCGTCGACGATCTGCTGGGCCAGTTCCCGCGGGTTGCGCTTGAGCGCGCGGGCAACCTGCATGGCGAGGTTGCAGGCCAGGTCGCCGTGGGCGGCGACCTTCGGACGCTCGAAGACGGCGTCGGGCAGGGCGGTGTCGGCCGGGGCGATTGCGCGCACCGCGTCATTGAACGCAGCGGCAAGATTGGTGGTCTGAACTGGCAGCATGGATGTCGTGGCCCTGAGGCGGTTGTCTGGTGCCGTCGCGGCGGTTCTGCCGCGGCGGCACCGTCACGGGCGGCATGTGGAGGCCGCGCCGCGTGGCAGGCAATGAATTGCAGAACGCAGAATTTTATCAGGTGCTATGCTGACATCATGCAGCAAGCCCAAAACCGGCCATTGCGAGCCCCCTGCCCGGTCCCGGGACAGGCCGCGCGGCCATGGTTTTCGCCCCTGTATTTCGCTGTACGCCAAGGAAAGGAAATATCATGCTGATCACCTTCAAATCCCACGCGTCGCAGGACCTCATCATGATGAGAGACCTTGCCGTGACGCTCCTGGGGATTATCGGCAAGCACCTGGGGGAGCGCGGGGTGATCACTATCGAGGAACTGCCACGCTGCATCCATATACTGGAAGCCGCCGTGACGGACGCCAAGAAGGTGCACCCGGCCGTATCGTCGGTCCACCCCGGCAAGAATGACGATGACAACGAGGAAGAACCCCTGCACCTGGGCCAGCGCGCCTACCCCTTCCTCGACATGCTGCGCGCATCCCAGCGCGAGAGCACCGAGGTGATGTGGGGGGTGTAGGCAGTGCGCCGAATCCCCGCACACTCGTAGATTGACAACAAGGTAGCCGGCACCAGCCGGCACCTTGTCTGCCCTTGCGTTCGCCGCCCCGCGTCCCGCCCCACCCGCGCTCCCTTCTCCTGCTTGCTCGCGCTTCCGGCAAAAAAATGCCCAGCCGCTGATTCGGGCCGGGCGAGCCGGATCAGGAAGCGGATCCGGAAGGGGGAAAGAACTGTGTTGGGTGGGGCGCGGCGAATGCGGCGAATGCAGCACTGCCAGCCTGGCTGGCGGCTAGGCGCTAGCCCTTGTCCAGCATGTCCGCGAGTTCGTCGGCGTGCTCTTCCTCGACCGCCAGGATTTCCTCCAGCATGCGGCGGGTGGTCGAGTCGCGCTCGCCCAGGTACTGCACCATCTCGCGGTAGCTCTCGATGGCGATCCGTTCGGCCACCAGGTTTTCCTTGATCATGTCGGTCAGCGATCCGGCCTCGACATACTCGGCATGGCTGCGCGAAGTCAGGGTGTCCGGCGAGAAGTCCGGCTCCCCGCCCAGTTGCAAGATGCGCGCCGCAATGCGGTCGGCGTGCCCCTGCTCCTCGTCGGAGTGCACCTTGAACTCGGCCGCGACCGGTTCCGCGTGGATGCCCTTGGCCATGAAGAAGTGGCGCCGGTAACGCAGCACGCAGACCAGTTCCGTGGCCAGGGCCTCATTGAGCAGCTTCAGCACGGTGGTCCGGTCCGCATCGTAGTCCTGGGTGACAGCGCCATCCTCGATGTGCTTGCGGGCGCGTTCGCGCAGCGTCTTGACGTCCGACAGGAAGCCCCCGCTCGCGCCTTTCTCATTCCGGGCCTGCTGATCCTTGCCCTTGCCGGCGGTGGGCTTCTCTTTTACGGGGGTGTCCATGACAGTCATGCTCCTGTGGGAATGTTGGGCGATGGCCTCTGAGGGGTCTGCTTCACTGTTTCACGGCTTCACTGCCTCATCAGGGCTGGCAGCAGTGCCTCGGTCAGTCGTTGCGGCTGCGGCTATTCGCTGCCATCAGCAAGCCGACGAAAGCGCCTAGCGCCGCCGCGATACCGATCGCTTTCAACGGCGACGCCAACACGCGCCGCTGCACGCCGTCCACGGCATAGTCGACGCGTTCGCGAGCACGGCTCGCAACGTGGTCGCGCAAGGCGCGCGTACGGTCCTGCAACCGGCGTGCGGCCTGCACTGCCTCGGACGAGCTTTCGCGCCCCAGCACTTCCATGGTTTGCTCGAGCTGGGCAATCAGCCGGCTGACCTCGCCGGCCACGGGCCCCGCGGCTTCGCGGGCGGCGCCGCGCGTATCCCGCGCGGCATGCCGGATCTGGCGCACCGTGCTTTCGGCGCTGTCAGCCAGGTGATTCACTTCTTTGCGGATCTTCGGATTGTTGGTCAGCATTGGCTTATCTCCGTTTGGTCTGATGATGTGCTGTGATGCGGTTCGCGCTGTCTGCCAGGAAGTCAGTAAGTCGGGATCTGCATGAGCAAAGCGGGGCGGCGGCCCTGCCGACCGCCGCCCCGCCCGCGGCGTTCACTGCCATCGCGAAAGCCGCGCCTGACATCCCCTAGCGCCTGACCAGGCTGATCACAAACGTCACCAGCGCAACCACCAGGAAGATGAAGAACAGGATCTTGGCGATCTCGACCGCCCCTGCCGCGATGCCCCCAAAGCCGAATACCGCGGCGATCAGGGCGATGACAAAGAATACGAGTGCGTAGTGCAACATGGTGATGGCTCCCTAAGTGGATTGGGCTGCCGCGCCAGCAGGCGCGCGCTTGGCAAGTGACAGCGACCGGCGATTGCGATTGGCTATTTCACCGCCTTGAACACGGTCACGCCCAGGGCAAGGAACAGCACGAACAGCACCAGGAAGATGAAGAACAGGATCTTGGCAATGCCGGCCGCACCGGCAGCAATACCTGTGAACCCCAGCAAGCCGGCGACCACGGAAACCACTGCAAATATCAGCGCCCATTTCAGCATTGACGTTCTCCCTCTTTCTTCCCGAGCTGGCTTGACGCAGGGTGCGCAAGCTCATGGAACCATGGTAGAAAGCAGACCCCCGCCCAGACACCGCAGCCGCACCGATTCGCTTGTCAGCCAAATCCTACAGTCCAAGCACCGGCGCGGCCTCGCGGGCAGCACCGGCGACGCGGCAGGTTGACCGCAGACCGTCGATGTGCTTCCATCGTCGCAGACAGGTGCAAGCCAGGCGCGGCGCCGCATGGTGCGGGAGACGCCGCGCCGGCCAAGCGCCCGACATCGGGAAACGAACATGTTCAAGCAGTCACTGCTGCGCTCGACCTTGCTTCTGGCGGGCGGCATCGTGCTTACCGTGGTGGTGCTGATCGCCTCCGAGGCGGGCAACATCCGCTTGCGCCAGGGCTATACGCAAGTCATCCAGTCGCAGCAGGTACAGGGCCAGATCAACGCCCTGCTCGGCGAGCTGGTCACTGCCGAAGCCGGCCAGCGTGGCTTCCTGCTGACCGGCAAGGAAAGCTACCTCCAGCCGTACTACCAGGCCGTGCCGCGCATCAATGCGCTGATGAGCGCGCTGCGCAACCGCTACGCGGAGGACCCGGAGGCGCTCAAGCTGTTCACCGAGGCCTCCGCCGCCGTCAGCCGCAAGCTCACCGAGATGGACCTGACACTGATCTACGGCAAGCGCGACGTGGAAGTGGCGCTCGACCTGGTGCGCACGGACTTCGGCAAGCAGACGATGGACAACGCGCGGCGCGGGCTGGAGGCCTTGCTGCAGCGCGAGGCCAAATCGGTGTCGCAGAGCCTGGAGTACGCCGACCGCGACCTTGCGCTGTCGCGCTACGGCATCGGCCTGCTGACCGCCATCAATATCGTGCTGCTGATTGTGGTGGGCTTGCAGCATTCGCGCCGCATGGCGGTATCGGAAGCCGAACGCAACGAGCTGGAAGAAGAAAGCGCGCGCCTGGACAGCATGGTGCGCTCGCGCACACGCCAGCTATCGGCGCTGGCATCCCACCTGCAGCGCGTGACCGAGGACGAGAAGACGCGGCTGGCGCGCGAGCTGCACGACGAGCTGGGCTCCATCCTGACCGCCACCAAGCTTGATATGCATTGGGTGCGCCGCCGCATCCAGGACACCCACCCGGATGTGGCGGAAAAGCTCACCCGCGTGATGCTGCACGTGGACCAGGGGATCCAGATCAAACGGCGCCTGATCGAGGACCTGCGGCCCACCGTGCTGCTCAACCTGGGCCTGAAGGAAGCCATCGGCCAGCTGGTGGAGGAAGTGGCGGCGCGCAACCAGTGGGAGGCGGATGTGCAGCTGGCAGAGGCGGTGCCTGCGCTGCGCGACGACGCTGCCATCGCCCTTTACCGTATCGTGCAGGAGTCGCTCACCAACGCCAGCAAGTACGCCGAAGCGCAGCGCGTGTCCATCCGGCTCGATTGCGCCGACGGCACGCTCGAGCTGGCAATCAGCGACAACGGGCGCGGGCTGCCGGCGGACTTCGAATCGCGGCGCTCGGTGGGACACCATGGCCTGCTGGGAATGGAGCAGCGCGTGATCGCGCTGGGCGGCACGCTGGAGCTCCAGTCGGAACCCGGTGCCGGTGTCACCATCCGGGTGGTGGTGCCGCTCACCGATGCCATCGTGGCGCCGCCGCGCGACGATGAGGACGAGCTCGACGGCCTGGGGGACCCCGGCGAGCAGCCGCAGGACGAGCCCACCGGCACGCCGCCGGCCAGCTAGCCGGCCAGCCAAGCAGTGACAAATGGAAAAGGGGCTCCGCGGAGCCCCTTTTCCATTCCTCTTGTCCACCTGTTCTCTGGCCCGGTTGCCATGCACACGGCATGGCGGCTGGCACCTTACATCTTCTGCTTGGTGCTCTCGGCGGCGCCTTGCACCTTCTCGCCGCCCTTCTCGATGTCCTTGCCGGCACCGGCCATCGTGTTGCAACCAGTTACCAGGACCACACCTGCCAGGGCACACAGCGCCATCAGCTTTCTCATGATTCTCTCCTTGCTCTAGGTTGACGCGGCATGGCCGCGATTGGAACTGCCGGTACTGACAATACGGTCGAGATGGTCGAGATGGTCGATATGGTCAAGATCGTCGATACGCATTCAGCCATCTGCCTGCGCGTACTCCTCGATCACCCGGAACACCTGCTCGAGCTCGAGCGACTTGTCAAAGAAATAGTCCGCCCCGGCCTCGGCGCACTGCCGCCGGTATGTAGGCACCTGGGCATGATTGGTGTAAACGATGCGGATGCCCGACACCTCGGTCTTCTGCAAGGCGCGCAGCACGTTGATACCGTTGCCCTGCCGCAACTGCAGGTCAACGATGACGACCTCGTACTTGCCCGCCTCGTAGAGGCGCAGCGCTGCGCTTTCGGTATCCGCCCAATCCACGACTTCGATAAACGGAAACGCGTTCAGGTATTCAAGCAACATACCCCGCAGTACCGCTGAGTCCTCGATTAGCAGGACCCGCAGCGCGCGATACGAGGGGGCCGCAGCTTGATCCAACATGATTCCATGGTAGCAACAGAGTACAGGGAGAGACCATCGGCGTCCGTCCTACAGCAGCGTCTGGCAAACGCGGCCGAGTGCCGTGGAATGCGCCTTGCCTTTGCGGCGCCTACTCCACCAGGCCGTTCTTGATCGCGTAGTAGGTCAGGTCGGCATTGGTCTTCATGCCCATTTTTTCCAGGATGCGCGAGCGATAGGTGCTGACCGTCTTGACGCTCAGGAACAGCTCCTCGGCGATCACCGAGACCGACTGCCCGCGCGAGAGCTTGCAGAAGATCTGGAACTCGCGCTTGGACAAGGTCTGGTGCAGCGGCTGGTTGGTGGGCTTGTCAAGCCCGCCGATAAGCAGGTCCGCCACGTTGGCGCTGACGTAGCGCCGGCCCTGGGCCACGGTGCGGATGGCCTTGACGAGATCGTCGGGCGCGCTTTCCTTGGTCAGGTAGCCGGAAGCGCCCGCGCGGATCAGGTTGATGGCGTACTGGTCTTCCGGGTAGGTGGAGAGGATCAGCACCGGCAGGTCGGGATGGCGCTGGCGCAGCAGCTTGAGCACGTCGATGCCGTTGCGGTCGGGCATCGAGATATCGAGCACCACCACATCGAACTCGAACTCACGCAGCCGAATCATGACTTCGTCGCCGCTGGCTGCCTCGCCCTCCACCCGGATATCGGGCTCGTCGGCAATGAACTGCCGCAGACCGGCGCGCACGATCTGGTGATCGTCGGCGATCAAAACGCGAATCATGATGTCTCCCTGGGCATGGATGCACCAGCTCTCAGGAGCGGCCGGGCTAATGCATTGTAGTGCTTACAAAACCGCCCGACTGTCGGTGTAAGACTGACAGGCTCCCAACTGGCCGCACCAATGAAAAAGGGACGGGGTGGACCCGTCCCTGTGCTCCAGCATGCCAGTCTTGCCGGCATGGCCAGGCTTACTGGACCTTGGTCGCCGCGCCAGCGTCGGCGGCCGCGCTGGTGTCGGTCGCTGCCTCGCCCTTCTTGGCCTTGGCGTGGCTGCTGTGCTTCTTGGTCTTAGCAGTGGACTTGGCGTGCGTGCCGGCGGCGGCGTCGGCCTTGGCGTCCACGCCCTTGTCGGCGCTGGCCGAAGCGCCCAGGCCAGCGTTCACACCTGCGCTGGCGGCTGCACCCTTGTCGGCGGGCGCGCTGATCGCGGGCGCCGCCATGGCGCCGGTGGCGCCAGCCTTCGCATCAACGCCAGTTCCTTGTGCCATGGCCAGCGAGGAAGCGGCAGCGATCGAGAGAGCGGAAAGGGAGATCAGCAGTTTGTTCATGGAGAGGCTCCTAGCAGTTTGCGCCGCTGCGAAACATTCGCTGCGGTGTTCACTTGATGTGAGTCCTCAGTCTAGGGACGCAGAGCCGCGCGGTCTGTTAGGAGATGTAATGCCTTGTAAGGAGTAGTGAAGAACTTACAAAGGCACATGGATGCGCTTAAAGAGGCTTTTCCCTGCTTGCCCAATGGCTTGCGATGGCACAGCGGCGCAAAACGCCGCCGCGCCGGTACGCAAGCGGTTACAGGTTTGGCGCGAGCGCGCGCTCCAGCACGCTGCGTTCTTCGCCGCGGCGCGCCACCATATCGTCCAGCTGGTCCTCGCCGATCTTGCCGACCGAAAAATACGTCGACTCCGGATGCGCCAGGTAGAAGCCGCTCACCGATGCGGCCGGCGTCATCGCCAGCGAGTCGGTGATGCCCATGCCGATCTCGGCGGCGTTGAGGAACTCGAACATCGGCGCCTTGACCGTATGCTCCGGGCAGGCCGGATAGCCCGGCGCCGGACGGATGCCGCGATAGGTCTCGGCGATCAGTTGCTCGTTGGTCAGCACTTCGCCAGCGTCGTAGCCCCACAGGTCGCGGCGCACGCGCTCGTGCAGGCATTCGGCAAAGGCTTCGGCCAGACGGTCGGCCAGGGACTTCAGCATGATCGCGCTGTAGTCGTCATGGTCGGCCTCGAACTGGGCTTCCTTCTTGTCCACGCCGATGCCCGCGGTGACGGCGAACACGCCGATGTAGTCGGCAATGCCGCTGTCCTTGGGCGCAACGAAGTCGGCCAGGCAGCGGTTGGGGCGCATCACGCCATCGATCACCGGGCGCTCGCTTTGCTGGCGCAGGTTGTGCCAAGTCAGCGCGACCTTGCTGCGGGTCTCGTCGGTGTAGATCTCGATATCGTCGTCGTTGACGGCGTTGGCCGGCAGCAGGGCCAGCACACCGTTGGCCGTCAGCCAGCGGCCCTGGATCAGGCGCGACAACATGGCCTTGCCGTCGGAGAACACGCGGCGGGCGGATTCGCCGACGATCTCGTCATTGAGGATGTCGGGGAATTTGCCGGCCAGGTCCCATGTCTGGAAGAACGGGGCCCAGTCGATATAGTTGGCGAGCTCCGTCAGGTCGTAGTTGCGGAAGATGCGCCGGCCGATGAATTTCGGCTTGGGTGGCACGTAGGCGCTCCAGTCCACCGGCGTCTTGTTGGCGCGGGCCTTGGCCAGCGACACCATCGGCGTGGCCTTCTTGTTGGCGTGCTGGTGGCGGATGCGTTCGTAGTCGGTCTTCAGCTCGTCCAGGTACCTGGCCGCGCCATCGTCGGACAGCAGGCTGGACGCCACGCTGACCGAGCGCGAGGCGTCCGGCACGTAGACCACCGGGCCTTCGTAGTGGGGCGCGATCTTGACCGCGGTGTGCACGCGCGAGGTGGTGGCGCCGCCGATCAGCAGCGGGATCTTCTTGATGCGGAAATAGTCGTCGCGCTGCATCTCGGAGGCGACGTAGGCCATTTCCTCAAGTGACGGCGTGATCAGCCCGGACAGGCCGACGATGTCCGCGCCCTCGACCTTGGCGCGCGCCAGGATCTCGTTGCACGGGACCATCACGCCCATGTTGACCACTTCGAAGTTATTGCACTGGAGCACCACCGAGACGATGTTCTTGCCGATGTCGTGCACGTCGCCCTTGACGGTGGCGATGACTATCTTGCCGCGTGCCTTGACGTCGCCGCCGGCCTCGGCCAGCAGGCGCTTTTCTTCCTCGATGTAGGGCAACAGGTGAGCCACGGCCTGCTTCATCACGCGGGCGCTCTTGACCACCTGCGGCAGGAACATCTTGCCGGCGCCGAACAGGTCGCCCACGATATTCATGCCATCCATCAGCGGGCCTTCGATCACCTCGATCGTGCGCCCGCCGCGCGCTTCCACCTGTTGGCGCACTTCCTCGGTGTCTTCCACGATAAAGGTGGTCAGGCCATGCACCAGCGCGTGCGACAAGCGGTCGGCCACCGGCACCGGGTTCTCCGGGGTGCCGCGCCACAGCAGGTTTTCTTCTTTCTTCGCGCCGCCGCCCTTGTAGCGGTCGGCGATCTCCAGCAGGCGGTCGGTGCTGTCCTCGCGGCGGTTGAGCACCACGTCTTCCACGCGCTCGCGCAGCTCGGCGTCGAGCTGGTCGTACACGCCGAGCTGGCCGGCGTTGACGATGCCCATGTCCATGCCCGCCTTGATGGCGTGGTACAGGAACACGGTGTGGATGGCTTCGCGCACCGCGTCGTTGCCACGGAACGAGAACGATACGTTGGACACGCCGCCGCTGACCTTGGCGTACGGCAGGTTCTGCTTGATCCAGGCGGTGGCTTCGATGAAGTCCACCGCGTAGTTGTTGTGCTCTTCGATGCCGGTCGCCACCGCGAAGATGTTCGGGTCGAAGATGATGTCTTCGGGCGGGAAGCCGACTTCATTGACCAGGATGTCGTAGCTGCGCTTGCAGATCTCGGTCTTGCGGGCAAAGGTGTCAGCCTGGCCCTGCTCGTCGAAGGCCATCACCACGGACGCGGCGCCGTAGCGGCGGATCAGCTGGGCGTGATGGCGGAACTGTTCCTCGCCCTCCTTGAGCGAGATCGAGTTGACCACGGGCTTGCCCTGCACGCATTTCAGGCCGGCCTCAATCACTTCCCACTTGGACGAGTCCAGCATGATGGGCACGCGCGCGATATCGGGCTCGGAGGCGATCAGGTTGAGGAACCTCACCATGGCCGCCTTGGAGTCCAGCATGGCTTCGTCCATGTTGATGTCGATGATCTGCGCGCCGTTCTCGACCTGCTGGCGGGCTACCACCAGCGCATCGTCGAACTGGCCGTTCAGGATCATGCGGGCGAAGGCCTTGGAGCCGGTGACGTTGGTGCGCTCGCCGACGTTGACGAAGAGCGTGTCTTCATCGATGGTGAAAGGCTCGAGGCCGGATAGGCGCATCGGGCGCGGCGGCAGGGTATCGTTAGTCATGGCTTGATCTTGTTCTGTAGGCTCGCGATGCGAGTTCAGGCGGCGTCGCGGTACTGGCTGGGCCAGGCGCGCGGCTTCTTGCTGGCCACGCGCTCGGCGATGGCGGCGATGTGCTCGGGCGTGGTGCCGCAGCAGCCGCCCACCAGGTTCACCAGGCCGGACGCGGCGAACTCCTCCACCAGCGACGACGTGACCTCCGGGGTTTCGTCGAAGCCGGTATCGCTCATCGGGTTAGGCAGGCCGGCGTTCGGATAGCACGACACGGCCGCGTCGCAGATCTTGGCCAGTTCGGCAATGTAGGGGCGCATCAGCGTGGCGCCGAGCGCGCAGTTCAGGCCGAAGGTGATCGGGCGGGCGTGGCGCAGGCTGTTCCAGAAGGCTTCCACCGTCTGGCCGGAGAGAATGCGCCCGGAGGCGTCGGTGACCGTGCCGGAGATCATCACGGGCAGGCGCTCGCCGGTGTCTTCGAACAGTTGGTCGATGGCGAACAGCGCGGCCTTGGCATTGAGCGTGTCGAAGATGGTTTCCACCAGGAACACGTCGGCACCGCCTTCCAGCAGACCCTTGCCCTGCTCGTAGTACGAGTGGCGCAGCTCTTCGAAGGTCACGTTGCGCGCGCCCGGGTCGTTCACGTCCGGCGAGATGCTCGCGGTCTTGGGCGTGGGGCCGAAGGCGCCGGCCACAAAGCGCGGCTTGTCAGGCGTGCTGTACTTGTCGCAGGCCTCGCGCGCCAGCCGGGCCGCAACGACGTTCATCTCGTACGCCAGGTCCGCCATCTTGTAATCTTCCTGGGCCACGCCCGTCGCACCAAATGTATTGGTCTCGATCAGGTCGGCACCGGCGGCCAGGTATTGCTCGTGGATCTCGCTGATGACCTGCGGGCGGCTCAGCAGCAGCAGTTCGTTATTGCCCTTGACGTCGACATGGTGCCCGGCGAAACGCTCGCCGCGGTAATCCGCCTCGGTCAGCTTGTAGCGCTGGATCATGGTGCCCATGGCACCATCCAGGATCAGGATGCGCTCGCGCAGCAGGGCCGGCAGGTTGGCCGCCCGGGTGTAGGGACGCGCGGGAGGAAGCGAGGCGGAACGTGGGGCGGCGCTCATGTGGGGCTCGACAGCAAGGGAAAAGACTGCGATTTTATCAGTTACATCAATGGTTTGCGGAATAACGGCAGCATCCGGGCGGTGCAGCCAACGGCGCCCGCGGGTTGCCGCGCGGCACCGCCCGGCCCTACACTGGGCACATTCGCCCTCATTCCCATTAACGGAAAGCCTTGCCCATGCAACACCTCAGCCCCGGCGACGCCCAAACGCTCCTCAGCGAGTCGCCCGATGCGCTCTTCATCGATTGCCGCAGCGAAATGGAGTACCTCTTCGTCGGGCACCCCAAGGGGGCACACAACGTGCCCTGGAACGATGGCCCCGACTGGGAGGTGAACCCGCATTTCGTGCAGTCGGTGAAGAAGCTCGCTGGCCAGGCATCGGCGCGCCCGGTGCTGCTGATCTGCCGCAGCGGCAACCGCTCGACGGCCGCCGCGCGGGCCCTGGAGGGCGCCGGGTTCTCTACCGTCTACAACGTGCTGCATGGCTTCGAGGGCGACCTCGACGCCGAGCGCCACCGCAATACGCTCAACGGCTGGCGCCATGCCGGGCTGCCCTGGGAACAGTATTAACAGTATTGAATGACCGGAAGCTGGCCAGGAACAGGGGCCGGGAACAGATCCTGAAAGCACAAAGCCTGATAGCAAGAAGCCCGCGCACTGCGCGGGCTTCTTGCTATTTCCTCTATGGCTTAGCTTGCCGGCCCGTCACGCGACGCAAAGCTGGCAAAGGCAACCGCGGAGCCTAGTGCATCACTAGCGGGTGAATCATCACTGTATCGAACTTGCCAAGGAAATCATCCACCTCTTCCACCGACGGCTCGCTTTCGATCAGACGCGTCACGTCCGCGCGAAAGCTCTCGGCCATCTGGCCACCGAGGAAAATCTCGCGTTTCAGGTTCTTGTCCACGATTTCATAGCCGCCAGAGGCAAGAGGCGCATGCTCGACATCCGCACCAAACTCGACAATGCAGTAATTGTCGCTGTTGTAGATCATTTGCATGGCATACCTCCTGGCTGTCATGGGTCAAGCGGCGGGCGACTGATTATTTCGAAAACCGGCACACTGGCCGGTTGCCCTCCGCGATTTCACCTCCAAGCTGAGGGTGTTTGCCGTGTTTTCAAGTTCTGCTTCGGCAAACCGCAGGTATTAAGCGTTCCCTCACTACATTGGGCAACGGCCATCCCAGCAAGTTCTTGAGTTTGGTGGGAAAGCTATCGCCCGCCGTTCTGCCTTGAGCGCCAAGGTTCGTCTCAGGGTACATCGCACTGTGCGCCGCAAGCCGCATTGCCAAGGAAAGCATCCAGCACGCAATGAAAGCGGTCCGCCTGCTCGATATGGGCAAGGTGCGCGGCGTGAGGCAGGATTTCGAGCCGGGCACCGGGAATGGCGGCGGCAATCTCGCTTGCCATCGCCGGCGGCGCCCCCAGGTCTTCCTCGCCGGCCACTACCAGGGTAGGACAATGAATCCGCGAAATCGCCCCGGCGAGGTCAAATGCCATGATGGCCTGGCTGGTTCCGACGTAACCGTGCACGGGCGTGGCCAGCAGCATCTCGCGCACGCGGGCTACCTCCTGCGGATGCGCCCCCCCGAATGCCGCGCTGAACCAGCGTTGCATGGTGCTGTCGGCAACGCCCGCCATGCCGTGCGCTTCCACATGGCCGATGCGCTCATGCCACATCGGGTGGCCATCCAGCGGCGTGCGGTTGACGGTCGCGACCAGGGTCAGTGACAGCAAACGCTCGGGATGGCGCACGGCCGCGGTCTGGCCGATCATGCCGCCTACCGAGACCCCGACGAAATGCGCGGCCGGCACCTCCAGCACATCCATCAGGCAGGCCACGTCGTCGGCCAGGCGGATCATCGAGTAGGCGCCGATCGGCGCATCGCTCTGGCCGTGCCCGCGCAGGTCGTAGCGCAGCACGCGATAGCGCGGCGCCAGGTGGCGCGCCGTGGCATCCCACAAGGTGTGATTGGCGCCCAGCGCATGCGCCAGGACTACCCAGGGGCCGTCGCCCCCGTCGATGCGCACATGCAGGCTGATATCGCCCACGCGCACGCGGCGGGTCTCGGATGGTGGCAGGGTGGCGCTCATGACGGGTCTCCGGTTGTTGGTGAAAACACGGTGAACCACAGCGGCGGCCGATGCCGCGGCATGCGGACGGGCTTAAGACGGCCTCAAGACAGCTAGCAGGCTCAGCGCAGCGGCTCGCTGTCGCGATAGACGAGCTCGATCTGCGTGCCGTCAGGCTCCGTCTGCCGCAGCTTCACAGGCATCCACTGCAGCGACTGCGCCAGCCACACTTCCACGCGCCGGCGATCATTGGCATGGCGCGGCAGCCGCACGAAATGCTTGGCCCGCACCGCGCCATGGCCGGTATCCACGTCCTCTTCCCCCACATACTGCACCTG
This sequence comes from Cupriavidus sp. GW823-FHT07A04, assembly GCF_058794615.1. Taxonomy (NCBI): domain Bacteria; kingdom Pseudomonadati; phylum Pseudomonadota; class Betaproteobacteria; order Burkholderiales; family Burkholderiaceae; genus Cupriavidus; species Cupriavidus sp. GW823-FHT07A04. The sequence goes on along the minus strand of NZ_JBXAHA010000042.1, from coordinate 8,655 downwards.
CATGGGCTCCAGGTCACGCGTATCCGCCACCTCGAAGGTTTCCGTCACGCCCGGCGTGGCGTAGCGCTGCGGATTGCCCCGCACAAGCCCCACCAGTTGAAGGAACACGCTGAAACGGTCCTGGCCCGCGGCCGGCAACGGCTCCTGCTTGCCGCGCCCCTCGAAGACGAGCGTGCCGGCGGCACGATCGAAGCGAGCCGCCTCGACGCGGTTACGGCGGCTCTCCTCATAGCGCTCGGGCGCGAGGCCGCGCTCGTTGAGCGCGCCGGTGCTGTGAAAGGCGAAGCGGAACCACAACACCCGTGTCTCCACCGCAAGTTGGTAGTGCGCGCCGTCTTGCTGCCAGCGGATCAGGCCATCCGGGTTCTGCACGCCATTGACGAAGCTGGCGTAGTGCAGCAGCGTGGATGGGGGCGCCGAGTAGCGGACGTTGTCAGGGGGCGCCGCGGCCTGCGCGGCCGCCGGCGCGGATGCGGGCGCCGCACTGCTCCCGGCGCCGCCAGCGGCGCTCGCCATGGAAGGGCCGGCGCCAGGCGTGGCAAGCAGCGCTGGCGCCTCAGGGGCGGCGGGTGCTTCAACCGGGGGCTCAGGCGTGGGCGTCGGCTCGGCGCGCGCCGCCGGAGGCCGCTTTGGTGCGGCCGGGGCCGGGCGTGGCGGCGCGACGGGTACCGGTGGCGCCGGCGGCGGCAGCAGGATGGCTTCGAGCGGCGGCGGCGCGGTCGGGTCCCGCGGGAGCCCGGGCATATGCAGCAGGCCCAGCACCGCCAGCAGGTGGGCGGCCAGCACCAGCGCAAGCGCCGCCGCCCAGCGCAGGCGGCGCGAGGTAGGCTTACGGGGAAGGGCCGTTCGGCCCGCTCGTCGGGCTGCCACCAAGATAACCAAGCTCCGAAGAAATCTGCCGGGCAATATCGCGTACATGACGGTCGACCGCACCGCCCCATTCTGCATCGAATACGCTCTGCGCGCCCAGCACGATCAGCGCCATCGCCACGTGGCCGTTGGCGTCGAACACCGGCATCGAAAACGCATTGATGCCCGGCAGCACGCCGCCTTTGACGCGCGCCGCGCCATGGGCGCGAACGTCGTCGCAGACCACGTCATAGTCGGCCAGTGAGCGCGGCAGGTCCGGAATATCGTCATGGCCGCGCTCCGCCAGTTCCCGTTCGACCAGCGGCCGCGTCTGTTGTTTCGGCAGGTAGGCGCCGTACAGCCTGCCAGTGGCAGAGTTGAGCATGGGCATCACGTCGCCCAGGCGCAGGCTGACCGTGACCGGGTGGCTGGATTCTTCCCAGTGCACGATGGTCGGGCCGTGGTTGCCCCAGACAGCGATGCCAATGGTCTGGTCCATCTCGTCGCGCAATTGCGACAGGATCGGGCGGGCCTTCTTGACCGGATCGAGCCGATTGAGGCCGGCGAGGCCCAGTTGCAGTGCGAACGGCCCGAGATCGTAGCGCCCGCCAACCGGGTCCTGCACCACCACGCCGAGCCGCTGGAAGCTGACCAGGTAGCGATGCGCCTTGGCCGGATTCATGTCGGCGGCGGCGGCGAGGTCGCGCAGCATCATGGCGCGCGGCGATGCCGCCAGCGCCTGCAGCAGCTTGAAGCCGACCTCGATCGACTGGATGCCGGAACGCAGCTTGGAATCGTCTTCTTCAAGTTCGGTCATGCGGCAACGGGAGGCAAGAAATTGGAAAAGAAGTGCATCAGTCACACATACCGGCTACGCGCGCGCAAAGCAATCATGCAGTCCAGTCCATGAATTTACTATAGCGAAATCGATTTACCAATTTTTAAACCGTCGGTAGACTTTGAGCGCACCTTTGAGCGCACATATACAGGTCGGGGCGAATCGATATCTTCGGCACCGGCCAATACCGGCGCGGGCATGCCGCCATGCAATCCAGATGGCGCGGCGCCGCCGCTTTCTACAGGAGACGAAGATGACCCGCCTTTCCCCCTTCGGCCAACGCCTCGCCCTGCAAGCATGGCGTGCCTGCGCGGCGCCGCTGCTAGCCGCGCTGACGCTGGGCGCCGCCGCGTTTCAGCCCGCCTGCGCCGCCGACAACTGGCCCACCCAGCCGATCCGCTGGGTCGTGCCCTATCCGGCGGGAGGCGGCACCGACGTAGTGGCGCGCACGCTGGGCCAGGCCATCACGCCGGCGCTAGGCCAGCAGGTGGTGATCGACAACCGTCCGGGCGCGGCCACCATCGTCGGCGCCGACGCGGTGGCGCACAGCAAGCCCGATGGCTACACGCTGCTGACCGCCGATACCGCCACCCTGGCGGCCAATCCGTCGCTGTATAAGAAGCTGCCCTACAACGCCGAGAAGGACTTCGTGCATGTAGGGATGGTGGCGCGCTTTCCGCTGATCCTGGTGGCAACGCCGAACTTCCCGGCGCGCACGCTCAAGGAAGCCATCGAATACGTGCAGAAGAACCCCGGCAAGGTGAATTTCGCCTCGCCGGGCGCGGGCAGCCCGCACCACCTGGCCATGGAGCTGTTCATGGACCAGACCAAGACCAGGATGACCCACGTGCCCTACAAGGGCGCCGCGCCGGCGGTGCAGGACCTGCTCGCCGGCCAGGTCGAACTGATGTTCCTTGACCTCGCCTCCGGCCAGCAGAACGTGGCGGCCGGGAAGGTGCGCGCGCTGGGCGTGGCCACGCCCAAGCGCTTGACTGCGCTGCCCTCGGTGCCGACGGTGGCCGAAGCCGGCGTGCCCGGCTTCGAAGCCTATGCCTGGCAAGGCGTGGTGGCGCCGGCCGGTACCCCCAAGCCGGTGGTGACCCGCCTGAACGCCGAGCTGGTGAAGGCGCTCAAGAGCGCCGATGTGCAGAAACGCTTCGAAGGCATCGGCGTGGAGCCGGTCTCCAGCACGCCCGAGGAATTCGCGCAGTACGCGCATGCCGAAGCCGAGCGCTGGGGCAAGCTGATCAAGGCCAAGGGCATCACGGTAGACTAGCGGGCTGCTTTTTCTGCTTTTTCCGCTTGATCTGCTTTTTTCCTAACGCACCGCATACATGAAACTCGCCACCCTCAAGGACGGCTCGCGCGACGGCCAGCTCGTGGTTGTCTCGCGCGACCTGAAGACCGCCCACTACGTCAACGATGTCGCCGGCAAGCTCCAGACCGTGCTGGATGACTGGAACTTCTACGCGCCGCAGCTGCAGGACGTCTACGATGCCCTGAACGCGGGCCGCGCGCGCCACCCCTTCGCCTTCGACCCCAGGGCATGCATGGCACCGCTGCCGCGCGCCTACCAGTGGGCCGACGGCTCCGCCTACGTCAACCACGTGGAACTGGTGCGCCGCGCGCGCGGCGCCGAGATGCCGCCGGAATTCTGGACCGATCCGCTCATGTACCAGGGCGGCTCCGACGACATGATCGGCCCGCATGACGATATCGTGTGCGCCAGCGAAGCCTTCGGCATCGACTTCGAGGCCGAGGTCGCCGTCATCACCGGCGACGTGAAGATGGGCGCCAAGCCCGAGCAGGCCGCCGACGCCATCCGGCTGATCATGCTGGCCAACGATGTATCCCTGCGCAACCTGATCCCCGCCGAGCTGGGCAAGGGCTTCGGCTTCTTCCAGAGCAAGCCGGCTACCGCCTTCTCGCCGGTGGCGGTCACGCCCGACGAACTGGGCGAAGCCTGGCGCGAGCGCCGCGTGCACCTGCCGATGACCGTCCACTGGAATAGCAAGAAGGTGGGCGCGCCCGACTGCGGCACCGACATGGTGTTCGATTTCGGCCAGCTCATCGCCCATATCTGCAAGACGCGCAATGTGCGCGCAGGCAGCATCGTCGGCTCCGGCACCATCTCCAACGTCGACCGCAGCAAGGGCTACTGCTGCATCGCCGAGAAGCGCATGCTGGAGATCATCGACGGCGGCCAGCCGGTCACGGGCTTCATGAAGTTCGGCGACGCGGTCAAGATCGAGATGTTCGATGCGCAAGGCCGCTCGGTGTTCGGCGCGATCGACCAGCTGGTGTCGGCGAAGGGCTGAGGCTGAGGCTATAGGGAGCGCCGCGGACCACGCTGTTTGCCGCTGGCCGCGCGGCGATGGGAGTGCTTATAATTGACCGACCGAACGGTTGGCTAATTGCCGTCGACTGCGCCAGGCAGCCACCGGCGGCGACCCGGGCCGTTTTTCGCGGCCCGGCCCCCACGCGTCACCAAGGAATGGCCCCGGCCATCGCTGCCCCATGACCGCAATCCCTCCGCAAGCGCCCACGCCTTCGTCCACCCCGCTAGCGTCCGGCACGGACAACGTGGACGACGCGCCGTTGTCGCCACGCTACGACCGCTACCAGGCACTGACCCTGCGCCGGCATGGCCCCATCCTCGAGATCGTGATGGGTGCGCAACAGTCCGCCAACCGCAAGCTGGCCACAGCCGATGCCAATATGCACCGCGAGCTGGCGGAGATCTGGCGCGACGTGTCGGCCGATCCGGACGTGCGCGTGGCGCTGATCCGCGGCGAAGGCAAAGGCTTTTCGGCCGGCGGCGACCTGTCCCTGGTGGAAGACATGGCCAACGATTTCGCCACCCGCACCCGCGTGTGGCACGAGGCCCGGGACCTGGTCTACAACGTGATCAATTGCGACAAGCCGATCGTGTCGGCCATGCACGGCCCGGCGGTCGGCGCTGGGCTGGTGGCTGGCCTGCTGGCCGATATCTCGATCGCGGCCAGGACCGCGCGCATTGTCGATGGCCATACACGCCTGGGCGTGGCGGCGGGCGACCATGCCGCAATCGTGTGGCCCCTGCTGTGCGGGATGGCCAAGGCCAAGTACTATCTGATGCTGTGCGAGTCGGTGAGCGGCGAAGAGGCCGAGCGCATCGGGCTGGTGTCGCTGACCGTGGACGAAGAGGAACTGGTCGAGCGCGCCTTCGACGTGGCGCGCCGGCTGGCGGCCGGGTCGCAGACGGCGATCCGCTGGACCAAGTACGCGCTGAATAACTGGCTGCGCATGGCGGGCCCCTCGTTCGATGCCTCGCTGGCACTGGAATTCATGGGCTTTGCCGGCCCCGATGTGCAGGAAGGCGTAGCCAGCCTGCGGCAAAAGCGGCCGCCGCAGTTCGAGTAACGCAGGTAGTTCCGATCAATGCAGTTCCGCAGCCGGCGCCGCCGGCTGCCGACCCCCGGAGGCGAGACCATGTTCGGCCAGATTCCAGATTTCACCAACGGCTTCGAGTTCCTGCGCAAGATGTGGGGCAGTGCCGCCGGCATGCCGGGCGGCCTGATGCCTGGCCTGCAGGCCATGACCCCACCGATGAACCTGGAGGACGTCGACAAGCGCATCCATGACCTCAAGGCCGTGGAAGGCTGGCTGCAGCTCAACACCAACCTGCTGCGCACTACCATCCAGGGCCTGGAAGTGCAGCGCGCCACGCTGGTGGCGCTGCAGACCATCGGCACCGCGCTCTCGCCGGAGGCGATGCAAAGCGCGATGGAAAACGTGGCACGCGCGGCCAACTCGCCCAGCGCGGCGCCCTACCAGCAACCCGCCGAGCCCCCTGCGGCCAAGCGCGTCTGGCCCGAGCCCACGGTCGAGGAAAACGAGGACGAGGAAGACAACGGCCCCGATGCGCCCGAAGCTGGCCAGGCGCAAGAGCCGGCCGCAGCATCCGGCCACGCTGCCGGCCCGGGTGACGTCACCCCGCCGGATGCCAGCCTGTGGTGGGATGTGCTGCAGCAGCAGTTCAACCAGATCGCCAGCAGCGCCGCCACCGCCAGCATGTCGCCGTTTGGAAATCTCGGCAACTTGGGCGCCTTTGGCATGCCTGGCACGGCCGCGCCGCAAGCCGCTCCCGCCCCCGCCGCCAAGCCCGAAGGCAAGGCGCCGGCCAGCAAGGCCAGGCCGGCCCACAAGCCGGCCAGCAAGGCAGCCGGCACCAAGGCCGGGGCCAAGCCGGCCGCCAAACCCGCGCCCAAGGCCACGCGTCCGGCCAGCAAGAAATCCGCGGCGGCCAAGCCCGCCGAGCCGCAAGGCAGCGCCAACGGCTCGACCGATACTTCCGGCGAGCCGTCCTGAGCCTGAGCCGCATCTGAGCCACGCGACGCCAGGGGAACCCCGTGATCCAACTTTGGAGCCGACGCCTGCAGTGAAGACCACCTCGCTGATCATGATGGGTGGCGGTGCCCGCGCCGCCTACCAGGCCGGTGTGTTGCGCGGCCTCGCACGCATCGCCGCGCAGCACGGCCGCGATCGTGGCCGCATTCCCTTCGACATCATTTGCGGCACGTCGGCCGGCGCCATCAACGGCGCCGGCATGGCGATCAACGCGGCCAACTTCCGCGCCGCGGCCGATAGCCTGGCCGCGTTGTGGAGCGGCATCCATGCCGAGGATGTTTACCGCACCGGCATCGTCGGCGTGGGTGCATCCGGCGCGCGGTGGCTCTCCGCGCTGGCCTTCGGCTGGGCCATCCGGCGCGCGCCGCGGGCGCTGTTCGACAACGCGCCGCTGGGCGGCCTGCTCAGCGAGCTGTTCGACCCCGAGCGCGTGCAGGCCAGCCTGGACGCCGGCGACCTCCAGGCCTTTGCCGTGACGGCGCTGTCCTATACCACCGGGCGCCACGTCACTTTCTACCAGTCACACCGCCGCATCCATCCGTGGCGCCGCAGCCAGCGGCTGGCCGTGGAAGCCAGGATCGGCGTGGACCACCTCCTGGCGTCCTCCTCTATCCCCTTCCTGTTCCCCGCGCTGCCGCTGGAGCTCGAAGGCCACCATGAGTGGTTCGGCGACGGCACCATGCGCCAGATGTCGCCCCTGTCGCCGGCCATCCACCTGGGCGCATCTCGCATCCTGGCCATCGGCGCGGCCTCTCGCCAGCGTCCCGGCTGGTTCGACACCGTGCCGGCCGGCGGCTACCCGTCGCTGGCGCAGGTAGGCGGCCAGGCCCTGGCCAGCATCTTCCTCGACGGCCTCTCCGCTGACCTGGAACGGCTGCAGCACATCAACAGCCTGCTCTCGCGCATGCCGGAGATCGCCAACGACCGCGAAGGCTGGCGCCCGGTGCAGGTGATGACGATCTCGCCCAGCGAGCCCATCGAATCCATTGCCGCGACGCATGTGCAACAGCTGCCCCGCACCGTGCGCGCCCTGCTGACGCCGTTGGGCGGCACAGAAGCGCGCGGCGCCGCCTTTGCCAGCTACCTGCTGTTCGAGCCCGAGTTCACCCAGGCCCTGATCGACCTGGGCGAGAAAGACGCCCTGGCGCAACAGCATGAACTCGCGGCGTTCCTCTATGACGTCATCCCGCCCGATTATGGCAACGACACGAACGCAACGCCCGCACGGACGGTTACACTTGATGTCGAACCACCCGCCGGTGTGACGGCCTGACTTATGACCGCAACAGGTTTGCCGCATCGCCGGACCCCGTGCAGAGCAACGCATACTGCTCTTTTTCGCACCAGTAAAAGCAAGGAAAGGCGCGATATTCGCCCATAAATTGGGCATCGTGCAGGTTCAGCCGCAAACACCCCCTTCCTTTGCGCTTAAAAAGCGCATTGGGAATAATTCGCATCTGGTAGAATCTGCCCGTAATTTCAAAGGCTTACCATGCTCTACCCCGAACTGTTCAAATCGCTGGAAGCGGTACGTTGGCACATGGACAAGGACATCCCCTGGGATTCCTTCGATCCGAGCCTGCTCACTGACGACCAGGCCAAGACGATCCGCATGAATGCCATCACGGAATGGTCGGCCCTGCCCGCCACCGAGATGTTCCTGCGCGACAACCGCCACGATTCCGACTTTTCGGCCTTCATGAGCATCTGGTTCTTTGAAGAGCAGAAGCATTCGCTGGTGTTGATGGAATACCTGCGCCGCTTCCGCCCGGACCTGGTGCCGACCGAAGAAGAGCTGCACGCCGTGCGCTTCGAGTTCGACCCGGCCCCGCCGCTGGAAACCCTGATGCTGCATTTCTGCGGCGAGATCCGCCTCAACCACTGGTACCGCCGTGCGGCCGAATGGCACACCGAGCCGGTGATCAAGCAGATCTACCGCACCCTGTCGCAGGATGAAGCCCGCCACGGCGGCGCCTACCTGCGCTACATGAAGAAATACCTGAACCAGTTCGGCGACAGCGCCCGCTCGGCCTTCGCCAAGATCGGCGTGCTGATGGCCTCCGCCCGCCGCACTGAAAAGCCGCTGCACCCGACCAACCTGCACGTCAACAAGGCGTTGTTCCCCAACGACACCATCCAGTCACGCCTGCCGGACCCGGACTGGCTCGAGCACTGGCTCGACGAGCAGATCCGCTTCGACGAAGGCTGGGAGAAGAAGGTGATCGAGCGGATCCTGCACAATATGTCGCTGCTGTTCGAGCGCACTTTCGAGACCGTGCAGGATTTGAACCGGTATCGGAAGGAGTTGAATGTGCGGTTGCAGGCGGCGGGTGATGCGCAGCCGGCGCAGGCATAAGGTTGGTTTTTTGGCTGGGGGTGTAGTTTTGGCGCCTTCGGCGGGACGGGCCCCATCGGATGATGGGGTTTTGTTTTTTTTGGGGTGTTGGGTTGTGGCTGCAACTGCAAACTGCAACAGCAACGGCTTAATGTCAAAGTCAAAAGCAACTGCAGTTTCACCACCCCTGCGGGGCGGCGACCTACTTTTTTGTCTTGCCAAAAAAGTAGGCAAAAAAGGCGCG
>NZ_JBXAHA010000041.1:0-28654 GCF_058794615.1 Cupriavidus sp. GW823-FHT07A04 | reverse complement strand
TCTTTGCCTACTTTCTTGGCGAGACAAGAAAGTAGGTCGCCTCCCCGCAGGGGAGGTGAAACTGCAGTTGCCCTTGAAGTTAAGCGGTTGTAGCTGAAGCTGATTTTGCAGTTGCAGCCAAGCCCCCACCCCATAAAGCGAAAAAGCGCGAACATCCCAGTCCGCGCCTAATCACCATCAACCAACCCAACCCTTATGCCACCGCATCCGCCGGCTGCTTCTGCAGCAAAGCCAGCAACTGCGCCAACTCATCCCGCAGCTTGCGACGATCGACAATCATATCGATCGCACCCTTCTGCAACAGGAATTCAGCCCGCTGGAAGCCCTCAGGCAGCTTCTCGCGCACGGTCTGCTCGATCACGCGGGGACCGGCAAAGCCGATCAGCGCCTTGGGCTCAGCAATCACCACATCGCCCAGGAACGCAAAGCTGGCCGAAACACCACCCATGGTGGGATCGGTCAACACGCTGATGAACGGCAGCTTGGCATTCGACAGCTGGTTCAGCATGGACGTAGTCTTGGCCATCTGCAGCAGCGACAGCAGGCTTTCCTGCATGCGTGCGCCGCCCGTGGCGGTAATGCAGATGAACGGCACCTTCTGCTCCAGCGCCGCCTGGGCGCCACGCACGAAGCGCTCGCCCACCACCGAGCCCATGGAGCCGCCCATGAATTCGAACTCGAAGCAGCTCACCACGACCGGAATGGTGTGAATGGCGCCGCCGATCACGACCATGGCATCGGTCTCGCCGGTGTCGTCCATGGCGGCCTTGATGCGGTCCGGGTACTTCTTGGTGTCCTTGAACTTCAGTGCGTCGACCGGCAGGATTTCCTGGCCGATTTCATAGCGGCCTTCGGCGTCCAGCAGCCCGTCGAGGCGGGCGCGGGCGCGGATGCGCATATGGTGGTCGCACTTGGGGCAGACGTGGAGGTTGGCCTCGACGTCGGTCCGGTACAACACCGACTCGCACGACGGGCACTTGACCCACAGCCCTTCCGGAATGCCCTTGCGGGTGGAGGGGTCGGTCTGTTGAATCTTGGGAGGGAGGAGTTTATCCAACCAGCTCATGAAAGGCTCCTTTCGGCACATGTGCGGAACATGTCAGGCCGCGAATTTACCATGCCTGCGGTCCGCAGTCCCCGTTCCGCCGGGGCGATGCGCCTGTTGCGGCACAACGGCCGTCAAAATCCGTGTTTTTTGCTGCATTCACCGCCCGTGCGTCGACACGGGCAGCGGCACTTCAATCACATTCAGGCATCCAGCGCCTGGCGGATTTCCGCGATGAACGACCGCAGCGATTGTACCGCCTGGTCGCGCGGCGCATCTTCCAGCAATTGCACCAGGCGGCTGCCGATCACCACGGCGTCGGCCACGCTGCCGATCGTGCGCGCGGTCTGCGCGTCGCGGATGCCGAAGCCCACGCCCACCGGCAGGTTGGCATGGCGCTTGATCAGCGGAATGCGCTCGGCCACGCTGTCGAGGTCGATGGTGGCCGAACCGGTTACGCCTTTGAGCGACACGTAGTACAGGTAGCCGCTGGCCAGCTTGGCCACGGCTTCGATGCGATCGTCGGTGGAAGTCGGCGCCAGCAGGAAGATCGGGTCCATCTCGTTGGCACGCATCTGCGCGGCGAAGGACTCGCACTCCTCGGGCGGATAGTCGACCACCAGCACGCCATCGACACCGGCGGCGCGCGCGGCCTTGGCGAAGGTTTCCTCGCCCATGCGCTCGATCGGGTTGGCGTAGCCCATCAGCACCACGGGTGTCGCCGCGTTGGTCTGGCGAAACTCGGCCACCCAGGCCAGCACCTTGGTCAGCGTCACGCCCTGCGCAAGCGCGCGCTCGGAGGCACGCTGAATCACCGGGCCGTCGGCCATCGGGTCGGAAAACGGCACGCCAAGCTCGATCACGTCGGCCCCGCCCGCCACCAGCGCGTGCATCAGCGCAACGGTCAGGCCGGGCTCGGGGTCACCAGCGGTGATGAACGGAATCAGGCCCTTCTTGTTCTGCGCGGCCAGCGCCGCGAAAGTCGTTTTGATTCGGGACATGGTCATTGAGCGAGAGTGGGCAGCGGCGTGGACGAGGCAGCCAGCAGGGGCTCATCGTTCGCGGCTGCGATGTTCAGGGTAGCGGGCGCGGCCTGCGGCGTAGTGATGCATGCCGCAACGCGCGCGCGCGCCACGTCGACATAGTCGGGATTCATCTCGAAGCCGACGAAGCGGCGCCCGTGCAACGCGCAGGCTACGGCCGTGGTGCCGCTGCCGGTGAACGGATCGAGCACCAGCCCGCCCGGCGGGCAGCTGGCCAGCACCATGCGTTGCACGATATGCAACGGCTTCTGGGTCGGGTGATTGGCGCGCTCCGGATCCTGCCGGTGGATGCGCGGCACGCTCCACAGGTCCTTAGGGTTATAGCCAACCTCCAGCCACTTCTTGCCCTCGAAGCGCGGACGGCTGCGCGCCTTCTTGGTCTCGGCGTCGTACGGCACGCGCACCGGGTCGAGGTCGAAGTAGTAGTCGCGGGCCCGGGCAAAAAAGCCGATGTTGTCGTGCACCGAGGAATATTTGCGCGTGGTGCCGCCCATGCTCGGCACGCGCCGGTCCCAGATGATCTCGTTGATCATGGTCAGGCGCTGCTTGAGCATCACGAACAGCTCCGGCGAGTATTGCCAGGTGCAGAACAGGTAGAGCGAGGCGCGCGGCGCCAGCTTGGGCACCACCGCATCGATCCAGCTCGCGGACCATTCCAGGTAGGCGTCCCCGGACAGGCGATCGGAGTCATTGCCGTAGTCCTTGCCCAGGCCATAGGGCGGATCTGCCACGATCAGGTCGATGGAGCCGTCGGCAATGCGCTTGATGCCTTCCAGCACGTCTTCCTGGTAGAGCGTCAGTTGCGGTGCGGCGATGGGCGCGGAAGGGGCGCCGCCTTCAGCGGCGCCCGGCGGGAGAAAGTCGCGCATCAGAGGGTCAGCCCCGAACGCTCGGCCACGGTATGCATGTCCTTGTCGCCACGGCCGGACAGGTTCACCAGCAGCAGCTTGTCCTTGGGCAGCGTGGGCGCGAGCTTGCAGGCGTAGGCGATGGCGTGGCTGGACTCCAGCGCCGGGATGATCCCTTCGATGCGGCAACAGTCGTGGAAAGCCTTCAGCGCCTCCTCATCGGTGATCGGGACATACTCGGCGCGGCCGATATCCTTGAGCCATGCGTGCTCGGGGCCGACGCCGGGATAGTCCAGGCCGGCGGAGATCGAATGGGTCTCGATGATCTGGCCGTTGGCGTCCTGCAGCAGGTAGGTGCGGTTGCCGTGCAGCACGCCCGGTGAGCCGCCGATCAGCGCGGCGGCGTGGCGACCGGTTTCCAGGCCGTCGCCGGCGGCCTCCACGCCGATCAGGCGCACATCCTTGTGCTCGATGTACGGATAGAAGATGCCCATGGCATTGGAGCCACCACCCACGCAGGCGATCACGGCATCGGGCTGGCGGCCCGTCATCTCCGGCATCTGCACCTTGGCCTCTTCGCCGATCACGCACTGGAAGTCGCGCACCATCATCGGGTAAGGATGCGGGCCGGCCACGGTGCCGATGATGTAGAAGGTGTTCTCGACGTTGGTGACCCAGTCGCGCATGGCTTCATTGAGCGCGTCCTTGAGGGTCTTGGAGCCGCTTTCCACCGGCACCACGGTGGCACCCAGCAGCTTCATGCGGTAGACGTTGGCAGCCTGGCGCTTGACGTCTTCCGAGCCCATGTAGACCACGCACTCCATGCCGAAACGCGCGGCGATGGTCGCGGTGGCCACGCCGTGCTGGCCGGCGCCGGTCTCGGCGATCACGCGCGGCTTGCCCATGCGCTTGGCCAGCAGTGCCTGGCCAATCACGTTATTGATCTTGTGGGCACCGGTGTGGTTGAGGTCTTCGCGCTTCAGATAGATCTGCGCGCCGCCGAGCATCTCGCTCCAGCGCTGTGCGTGATAGATCGGCGAGGGGCGGCCGACGAAATGCTTCAGCTCGCGGCGGTACTCCGCGTCGAACTCAGGATCCTTCTGGAAGTGCGCATAGGCTTCGCGCAGTTCGTCCAGCGCGTGCACCAGGGTCTCGGATACAAAGGAACCACCATAGGGGCCGAAATGGCCACGGGAATCGGGCAGGTCGTACATGAGTCAGCTCTTCTGAACAGGGCCCTTGCCGTTCTGGCAGGGGCCCGATGACGTTAGGGTCGTGCGCGGGGCAGGTGCGGTTTGCGGGGGATATGCGGGAGGCCGAGCGCCTGGACGGCGACTTGACTCACCCGGCATCCGCGCTGCGCACCGCGCGCACGAAGGCGGCAATCCTGGCGTGGTCTTTCACGCCTTTGGCAGCCTCCACGCCGCTGCTTACATCGACAGCGTAGGGCCGCACGCGCTCAATCGCGCCAGCGACGTTTTGCGCGTTCAACCCACCACTCAAAACGATCCGAGGAGCGGCGCTTGCGGTCGGGTTGTGGGTGGGCGGAAGCCATGCCGGGGGTATCAGGGTCCAGTCGAAGACGTGCCCGCCACCGCCGTAGCCTTCGACGAAGGCATCAAGCAGCAAGGCGGCGGCATCACGATGCAGATCTGCGAATTCTACCAAATCGAGGCCCGGCTGCACGCGTGCCGCGCGCAGAAACGGCAGCCGGCAGCGCTGGGCCACCAGGGTGCAGTCCTCGGGGCGCTCGTCGCCGTGGAATTGCAGTAGCGTAAGCGGCACACGCTCCACCACATGGGCAATATGATCGGCCTCGGCATTGACGAACAGGCCCACCACCGACACGAAGGGGCCGGCAGCTTCGGCCAGCGCTGCGGCGCGTGCCACCTCGACAAAGCGCGGGCTGCCCGGATAGAGCACCAGGCCGATCGCGTCGGCGCCGGCATCGACCGCGGCGCGGACATCGTCCTCGCGCGTCAGCCCGCAGATCTTGATGCGGGTGCGGCTCGGCGCGCTGCCTGCTTCAGGCAACTGGGTCATTGGCAAACACTCCATGAAACAGGCTGGCGGCCGTCTCGGCGACCGGGATCTGGTACTGCTCAGGATACTTCACCCCGGCCAGGTAAAGGCCGTCGGGCATGAAAGTGGGCGCTGCCTTGGCGCGGTTGCGCCCTGCTAGCACTTCGGCCAGCCACTCCGGCGGGTTGCGCCCCCGCCCTACCGCCACCAGGCAACCCATCAGGTTACGCACCATGTGGTGCAGGAAGGCGCTGGCGCGAAAGCGCACGAACAACCAGTCGCCGTCGGCCTTCAAGGTGATGTCGTACATGGTCTTGACCGGCGACTTCGCCTGGCACTCGGCGGCGCGAAAGGCCGAGAAATCGTGCTCGCCCAGCAGGCAGCCCGCGGCCGTGCGCATGGCGTCGACGTCCAGGCCCTTGCCTGGCGGCAGCATCAGGTAGCCCGCCCTGCCGTGCACCAGCGGCACACGGTGCGGCCCCACGTAGAGCGCGTAGTAATACATGCGCTCGAAGGCCAGGAAACGCGCATGGAAGCTGTCGTCCACCGGCTTTGCCCATTGCAGCGAGATGCTGGGCGGCAGGAAGGCGTTGACGCCGCGCACCCAGGAAAACGGTTCGCGCGTCAGCTCGGTGTCGATGTGGATCACCTGGCCGAGCGCGTGCACGCCGGTATCGGTGCGGCCCGCCACCGTGGTCGGCACCCGGCTGCCGGCGAACTGCGCGATGGCGTCCTCGAGCCGGTCCTGCACCGTATTGCGGTGCGGTTGCGACTGCCAGCCGGAGAAGGCGGCGCCGTCATAGTGGAGGCCGAGGGCAATGCGGGTCATGGGGCGGAAATTGACGACGGAAATTGACGATCAACGGGAGCTAGCGAAAACGGCGCGGCGCCGATGAGGATCGCCCGGCTGCCGGCTCGCAAAAAAACAAATGCGCCGGGAGCCACGCTCCCGGCGCATTGGTGGCGAGCTGCCGGGCGCATCGCTTGCGCACAGCCCGCCATTCTACAGCTTGGCTGTCAGGCCACGTCCCGCAGCAAAGTCTTGGCTTCGGTCAGCAGCGGGTCCTGCGACTGCTCCACCACTTCCTGCAGCAATTCCCGCGCGCCTTCCTTGTCGCCGATCTCGATATAGGCGCGGGCCAGGTCGAACTTGATCTGCATGTCGCGGCCACCATCGGCGGAGTCGGCCGACAACGTGCTCGGCGAGATGCCGCGCGCCGTGTCGAGCCCGCTTTCCGCACTCACGCGGGACAGATCGATCGGCTCGGACAGCTTGCCGTCGCGCAGCATGGTCGGCGCCGGCAGGGACGAGCCGAACGAGGAACGTGCCTCGTCATGCACTTGCGCCGGGCTGTCGGCACGCGCGTCGGCATGGCCCGCCGGACTGAGGTCCAGCGAGATGCCGGACATGTCGAAGTCGAGCGGACGGCTACGCGTAGGCGTATCCAGCGCCGGGATGTCGTCATGACCGTCATGAGCACCGATGGCATCGGCCTCGGGCAGATCCAGGCCAAGGCCATCGTCCAGGCGCGCGGCTAGCGCCGAAGGCGCCGCCTCGCCATTGCCGAACACGCGCGAGGCGGACTCGGGCGCGGTGATCGGCGCACCGGCTGCCGGCGCGGGGAACCCATCCAGCGGCAGCGCGAAGTCTGCCAGGTCCGCCAGCGGGGTTTCACGCGGTGCCGCCGCCAGGTCTTGCGACGGATCGTGGGTGCGCCACTGATCGGCCGGCAAGGTAGTGGTGTCAACCGACGCGACATCGGGCGCCACATTCAAGTACAAGGCATTGTTCGGATCGAGGCTACGCCCCATCTCCGCTGCCTGTGTCCACTCCGCCCCGTGTCCTCCAGTCTGGGCGAACATTTCTTCTGCAATCACGCGAAAACCTTCCACATCCTGACGAGTGTTGTAAATCTCCATGAGCTTGAGGCGGATCGCCTGGCGCTCAGGGTTTTGCTGCAAGGCTTCGCGCAGGATTTCCTCGGCCTGCACATCGCGCCCGTAGGCGATATAGACATCGGCCTCGGCGATCGGATCGACCTCGTTGGCTTCCGCGGCATTGTTGCCAATGCGGAAATCCGCTCCGAACACGCTGTGCTGCGAGGTGTCCACGCTCTGCCCGCCCGCGGTGCCGAACAGCGAATTGCCGCCGGCCATGACGGTGCTTTCCTGCGACAGGATGCTGTCCCCGAAGGCCGCGCTGTCGCTGGTCTTCTGTTGCCGGCGCCGGCGATAGATCGCGTAGCCGCCCAGCAGGGCAATCAAGAGTCCGCCGCCTGGCAGCAGCATCGGATTGGCAAGCAGGTCTTCGATGAAGGACGGCTGGGCCACCGGCGCGGGCTGCGTCACGACCGGCGGGCGCTTGGCGGCAGGCGCGGAAGCGGCAGCAGGCCTGGCGGCAGCCGCAACGGTGGCGTCCGCGGCATTCGTGCCAGCACTACTGGCGTCAGCGGTGGCCGCAGGCGCGGACGCCGGGGATGCTGCGAGCGGCGCCGCTGCCGCGGCGGCCGTGGCCGCGCTGGTGCCAGCGCTGGCCGTTGCCGGGGCCGGCGCGGCAGCGTCGGCCTTAGCGGCCTCAGCCGGAACCACGGCAGGTGCGGCGGCGGGAGCTGCAGGTGCGGCGGCCGAGTCCTTGCCCGCCCCCTTCTGTACCTGGGCCAGCTTGGCGATCTCGGCGTTCTTCAGCTCGACCAGCCGCTGCATGTCGGTCACGTTCTTCTCAAGCTGCGCGAGGCGTGCCTCGGCCTCCTTGAGTTGGCGCTCCTTGGCGATAGTGGCTTCGGTTGCCGCAGCGGCAGCAGCTTGGCTGGCACGATCGGGCTTGCTGAGCTTGAGCTCGTCGCGTGGGCCGGCGGCCGGGGCGGCCTGTTCCTGCACGCGCGCGGTGACGTTGCCCGACTGTTCGCGGCCACTGCCGGCCTCGACCGAGCGCCCCGCCGCCGCCGTAGCCAGGCGGCTGCGGTAAGCGTCGAAGCCCTGCGTGCGCGCCACCACTTCGCGGCGTGCCGCGCGGGGCGTGACCGATTGCGCTTCTTGCTGGCTAGGCACCTTGAGCACGGCGCCCGCCTTTAGGCGGTTCATATTGCCGCCAACGAAGGCGTTCGGATTGTTGCGATAAAGCGCGACCAGCATCTGGTCCAGCGATACCGAATCCTGTCCCTGGGACGCCTCGCCGGCAATGGCGGAGAGGTTGTCGCCTCGCTGCACGGTGTAGGTGCCGCCAGCCGCGGCAGCACCGTCCGCCGAAGCCTGCGTGGCGGCGCGGTGCGCACGCGGCGCTGGAGCCTTGGCCTGGGGCCGTGGCGCCGGGCTGGCCGCCACGGGAGGCGGAGCCTGCACCGACGGCGCGGGCACGGGCGCGGCGCTTGGCGCGGGCGCCGCCGGGCTGGTGGCGCCCGATTCGTCGGGCGTGCCCGCCTGCACTACGGTGGTTGGCGAGAATGTCTGGTTGGAAGGCTTGGCTCCTGCCGGATCCAGCAGGAAGGTATACGCGCGCGACACCTTGCCGCTCGCCCATGTCATGTCGACCAGGATGTCGACAAAGGGCTCGCTGAGCGGCTGGGTTGACCGGACCCGTGCCACATAGCTCCCATTGGGGCGGCGCTCGACCTGCAGCCGCAGGCTGCTGACCGCAGGCAGATATGTCAGGCCGGCCTTGGCATATGCATCGGGCGACGCCAGCTTGACGGCCAGGCCGTCCGCTTCTTCCGCACTGACGCCGCTAATATCGATTTCCGCTTGCAGCGGCTGACCCAGATTCGACTGTACCCGCAATTGCCCGAACCCCGCGGCATACGCGGCCGGCTGCGCGAGCAGCAAACCGAGTGCCGTGAAGGCCAGCGTTGACCAGCGCTGGCGGGCGGTAGGCGCATCTTTCCGGCGATGTTGGCTCACACTCACCTTGTGCTCCGTTGTGTTCTAGTAGTGAAATTAACTTAACATCAATGGTTTAGCGCAGCAAGTTAGCGTCCCGACTGAGCCCCGCGCCAACTCGTACGGACGTGCGGATGACCGCCCCGCAGCCCGGCATATGCCGCCTGTATTGTGACGCAACACCGAGAAAAATAGGCGGCTGGGCGTGACAACGCCGCGCACAGGCGCGGCGTTGTTATCAAAGCCCGTGGTTTCTGTTGCCTTGCTGCAACGGAACCACGGAGGCCTTGCGCGGAGCCTCAAGACATGGACCAAGACATGACTCAAGCGCTGCTTGGGAGCAAGTCCCTGGCTCAGGCTTCGATCAGGATGCGCAGCATACGACGCAGGGGCTCGGCGGCGCCCCACAGCAGCTGGTCGCCGACGGTGAAGGCCGAGAGGTATTCTCCGCCCATCTGCATCTTGCGCAGGCGTCCCACCGGAATGGTCAGGGTGCCGGTCACGGCGGCCGGCGTGAGGTCGGTCATGCTGGCCTCACGGGTATTCGGCACCACCTTGGCCCACTGGTTGTTTTCGGCCAGCATGGCTTCGATCTCATCGAGCGGCACGTCGCGGCGCAGCTTGATGGTCAGCGCCTGCGAATGGCAGCGCATGGCGCCAATGCGCACGCACAGGCCGTCCACGGCGATCGGCGCAGCGCCGGTCGCGCCCAGGAAGCCTTCGCCGCGACCCAGGATCTTGTTGGTCTCGGCGCCGGCCTTCCATTCTTCCTTCGACACGCCGTTGCCCAGGTCCTTGTCGATCCAGGGAATCAGGTTGCCAGCGAGTGGCACGCCGAACTGCTTGGTTTCGTCGGAGGACAGGCCGTGCTGGGTTGCAAGGATGGTGCGGTCGATTTCCAGGATGGCCGATGCCGGGTTATCCAGCAGCGACTTGACCGACGCGTTGAGCGTGCCGAACTGCGTCAGCAGCTCGCGCATGTGCTGCGCGCCACCGCCCGAAGCAGCCTGGTAGGTCATGGACGTCATCCAGTCGATCAGGTCGTGCTGGAACAGGCCGCCCAGGCCCATCATCATGCAGCTGACCGTGCAGTTGCCGCCGATGAAATTCTTGACGCCCTTCGCCAGCGCGTCCTTGATGACACCAAGGTTGACCGGATCCAGCACGATGATGGCATCGTCCTTCATCCGCAGCGAGGACGCCGCGTCGATCCAGTAGCCCTTCCAGCCAGCTGCGCGCAGCTGCGGGAAAATCTCGTTGGTGTAGTCACCGCCCTGGGCGGTGAGGACAACGTCGCACTTCTTCAGCGCTTCGATGTCGTTCGCGTCCTTGAGCTTGGTTTCATTCTTGGCCATGGCCGGAGCCTGGCCGCCAGCGTTGGACGTGCTGAAGAATACGGGCTCGATATGGTCGAAATCGCGCTCTTCCTGCATGCGTTGCATCAGGACGCTGCCGACCATTCCTCGCCAGCCGACGAGACCTACAATCATGACTAACCTCGGATGTGATTTGAACTTCCCCGCGCTTTCCTCGCCCGACGTGACTGCGCGGGGAAGACGAGCAGGCACGACGAACGATCTAGCCGATCGTTTTGGTAGTAATGGTTTTAATCGTCGTTGCGGTAAGCGGGTGGCCGTGCGAACCCAGGCCAACCGGGCTGCGGGTAGCAACCGGGGCGGCGATGGCAGTCGAGGGGGACTGGAAGATTCGGACCATTCGCGAAGTCTACACGATTTTGTGGCGCTGCCACACGGGGGAAATCGGGGACAAATGAAAGAAAAGGCGCCGCATGCGGCGCCTTTTTAACTTTAATGCGGCTTACAGGGCCGCGAGCACGGCCTCGCCCATTTCACGCGTGCCGACTTGCTTGCAGCCCGGCGTCAGGATGTCGCCGGTGCGATAGCCCTGGGCCAGCACCTTCTTGACGGCGTTCTCGATGCGGTCGGCCTGTTCGGCGCGGTTCAGCGAGAAGCGCAGCATCATCGCCGCCGACAGGATGGTGGCCAGCGGATTGGCCACGCCCTTGCCCGCGATGTCCGGAGCGGAGCCGTGCGACGGTTCGTACAGGCCCTTGTTGTTGGCGTCCAGCGAAGCCGACGGCAGCATGCCGATCGAACCCGTCAGCATGGCAGCCTCGTCCGACAGGATGTCGCCGAACATATTGCCGGTGACGATCACGTCGAAGCTCTTGGGCGCCTTGACCAGCTGCATGGCCGCGTTGTCCACGTACATGTGCGACAGCTCGACTTCCGGGTATTCCTTGTGCACGTCAATCACGACGTCCTTCCAGAACTGGAAAGTCTCGAGCACGTTGGCCTTGTCCACGCTGCACAGCCTCTTGCCGCGCTTGGCCGCGGCCTGGAAGGCCACGTGGGCGATGCGGCGGATTTCCGGCTCGCTGTAGCGCATGGTATCGAAGCCTTCGCGTGCGCCCTTGAAAGGACCGTCCGGGGCTTCGCGCATGCCGCGCGGCTGGCCAAAGTAGATGTCGCCGTTCAGCTCGCGCACGATCAGGATGTCCAGGCCGGCCACCAGCTCGGGCTTCAGGCTGGACGCACCAGTCAGTTCCGGATAGCAGATCGCCGGACGGAAGTTGGCGAACAGCTGCAGGTGCTTGCGCAGGCCGAGGATGGCCTGCTCGGGACGCAGCGGGCGATCCAGCTTGTCGTACTTCCAGTCGCCCACGGCGCCGAACAGGATGGCGTCGGCTTCCTGGGCCAGCTTGAGCGTGGCGTCGGGCAGCGGATGGCCGCTGGCCTCGTAGCCGGCGCCGCCCACCGGGGCGGTTTCCATCTCGAATTTTTCGTCGAGCGCGTTCAGGACCTTGACGGCCTCCGCGATGATCTCGGGACCGATGCCGTCACCCGGCAGGACTGCGATTTTCATGCTTTGTCTTCCTTGTTTTGTCTCAGCGTCTCAGCGTACCAGCCGGCCTCAGCCGACCACGCGGTTGTTCAACCACGGCATCCTGGCCACGCGCTCTGCCTCGTACGCCTTGATCTTGTCGGCATGGCGCAGGGACAGGCCGATATCGTCAAAGCCGTTGAGCATGCAGTACTTGCGGAACGGCGCGATGTCGAACGGGTAGCTGTTGCCGCCCGGCGTGACCACCAGTTGCTTATCGAGATCGATGGTCAGCTTGTAGCCGTTGAACGCATTGGTCTCGTTGAAGATGTGGTCGACCTGCAACTCGGTCAGCACCACCGGCAGCAGGCCGTTCTTGTAGCAGTTGTTGAAGAAGATGTCGGCAAAGCTCGGCGCGATCACGGCGCGAAAGCCATATTGCGTCAGCGCCCAGGGAGCGTGCTCGCGCGAGCTGCCGCAGCCGAAGTTGCGGCGGGCCAGCAGGATCGAGGCGCCCTGGTAGCGCGGCTGGTTGAGCACGAAGTCCGGGTTCAGCGGGCGGAGGCTGTTGTCTTGCCCGGGCTGGCCCACATCCTTGTAGCGCCATTCGTCGAACAGGTTCGGGCCAAAGCCGGTGCGCTTGATCGACTTGAGGAATTGCTTGGGGATGATGGCGTCGGTGTCGACGTTCTCGCGGTCCAGCGGCACCGTGAGCCCGCTGTGTACAGTGAACTTGTCCATGGTCGGTTCCTTACTTCTTTGCCGCGCTTTCGAGCGAGCGGCCTGCGGCCTGTGTGTCCTTGCCAAGGCCGGCCATCGTATGGCAGCCGGCCAGTTGCAGCATGCCCAGGCATGCGAGCAACACAATCAGGGCTTGTTTCATGATGAGCCTGCGCGAATTAGCTGAGCTGGCGGATATCGACGAAGTGGCCTTCGATGGCGGCCGCGGCGGCCATCGCCGGGCTCACCAGGTGAGTCCGGCCACCCGCGCCCTGGCGCCCTTCGAAGTTGCGGTTCGAAGTCGACGCGCAGCGCTCGCCCGCCTCCAGGCGGTCGGCGTTCATGGCCAGGCACATCGAGCAGCCCGGCTCGCGCCACTCAAAACCCGCGGCCTTGAAGACCTTGTCCAGCCCTTCACGCTCGGCCTGCTCCTTGACCAGGCCCGAGCCCGGCACCACCATCGCCAGCTTCACGTTGGACGCCACGCGCCGCCCCAGCTTCTGCACGACCCACGCAGCGGCACGCATGTCTTCGATGCGGGAGTTGGTGCAGGAACCGATAAAGACCTTGTCGATCTTGATGCTGTCCACTGGCACGTTGGGCTGCAGGCCCATGTACTCGAGCGCGCGCTCCATGGCGTTGCGCTTGTTCGGGTCTTTTTCCTTCTCGGGATCCGGCACGCGGTCCTCGATGCTGACCACCATCTCGGGCGAGGTGCCCCAGGTCACCTGCGGACGGACCTCTTCCGCGCGCAGCTCGACCACCTGGTCGAAATGCGCACCGGCGTCCGAATGCAGCGTGCGCCAGTAGCCCACAGCCTGCTCCCACTCCACGCCCTGCGGCGAGAACGGGCGGCCCTTGACGTACTCGAGCGTGACATCGTCCACCGCCACCAGGCCAGCGCGCGCGCCCGCCTCGATGGCCATGTTGCACACCGTCATGCGCCCTTCCATGCTCAGGTCGCGAATGGCCGAGCCGGCGAACTCGATGGTGTAGCCGGTGCCGCCCGCGGTGCCGATCTTGCCGATCACCGCCAGCACGATGTCCTTGGCGGTGCATCCGCGCGGCAGCTTGCCTTCCACGCGCACCAGCATGTTCTTGGCCTTCTTGCCCAGCAACGTCTGCGTGGCCAGCACGTGCTCCACCTCGGAGGTGCCGATGCCGTGCGCCAGCGCGCCAAACGCGCCGTGCGTGCTGGTATGCGAATCGCCGCAGACCACCGTCATGCCCGGCAGCGTAGCGCCCTGCTCCGGCCCGATCACGTGCACGATGCCCTGGCGCAGGTCGTTCATCTTGAACTGGGTGATGCCGTACGCGTCGCAGTTGTTATCCAGCGTATCCACCTGCAGCTTCGACACCGGATCGGCAATGCCCTGGCTACGATCCGTGGTCGGCACGTTGTGGTCCGACACCGCCAGGTTGGCGCTGATGCGCCAGACCGGGCGCTGCGCCAGCTTCAGGCCTTCGAACGCCTGCGGGCTGGTGACTTCGTGCAGCAGATGGCGATCGATGTACAGCATCGTGGTGCCGTCATCCTCGACGTGCACGGTGTGGTCATCCCAAAGTTTGTCGTAAAGCGTCTTGGCCATGATGCAGGGGGGGCGGGCCGGGACCGTTTGGTACAGCACGGTTGGCGGCGTCGCGCGGTAGTTTGGGGGATTTTTCGCAGGAACGCGGGCAACGAAATGCGGCTTGCTGCGATGCTTGACTTCACAATCGATTATGCCACAGCGATAGCGCGCGACCGGGCCGTGGCCGGCCTGCGCGGCGGCGGAAATGTAATGTGATTGGCGAAAGGGGGATTTCGCCGATGGCGAAAAGGGGGAATGGCGGGGGTCTTCTCCCGCTCGCCCGCCAGGCGGGTGAGCGGGAGAAAAACTGGGCTCAACCGCCCAGGTAAGCGCTCTTGATGCGGTCGTTGGCCAGCAGGTTGGCGCCGGTGTCCGCCAGCACCACGCGCCCCGTCTCCAGCACATAGCCGCGATCCGCCACGCCCAGCGCCTTGTTGGCGTTCTGCTCGACCAGGAACACTGTGACGCCCTCATCACGAATGGTCCGGATGATGTCGAAGATCTGCGCGATCACCAGCGGTGCCAGGCCGAGCGTGGGCTCGTCCAGCAACAGCAGGCGGGGCCGGCTCATCAGTGCGCGGCCGATGGCCAGCATCTGCTGCTCGCCGCCGGACATGGTGCCGGCGCGTTGCGTGGAGCGCTGCTTGAGCCGTGGGAAGAGCTTATAGACGTGCTCGACGCCCGCCTCGATCTCGTCGCGCTTGCCGAAGAAGGCGCCCATCTTCAGGTTGTCCAGCACCGTCAGGCTGGGAAACACGCGCCGCCCCTCCGGCGAGATCGCCATGCCGAGGCGCATGATCTCGTGCGTGGGACGGCGCGTGATGTCCTGCCCTTCAAACATCACGCGCCCGCTCGACGCGCGCGGCGAACCGCACACGGTCATCATCAACGTGGTCTTGCCAGCGCCGTTGCTGCCGATCAGCGTGACGATCTCGCCCTTGTTCACCTCAATCGATACGCCAGACAGCGCTTCGATCGCGCCGTAATGGGTATGGACTTGTTCCAGCTTCAGCATCAGTCCTCTCCCAGGTAAGCCTTGATCACGCGCGGGTCGTTGCGCACTTCGGCCGGTTTGCCGACCAGGATCGGGCGGCCGTGTTCCATCACCAGGATGCGGTCGGACACGCCCATCACCAGGCTCATGTCATGCTCGATCAGCAGCACCGAGATCTTGTGCTCGCGCCGCAACTGGTCGATCAGCTGCGACAACTCGACCTTTTCTTGCGGGTTGAGGCCGGCAGCCGGCTCGTCAAGCATCAGCAGGCGCGGATTGGTGATCATGCAGCGCGCGATTTCCAGCCGGCGCTGGTGGCCATACGACAGCGTGCCCGCCTCGCGGTTGGCCACGCCGCGCAGCCCCATGCGCTCGAGCCACAACGCGGCGCGCTCCAGCGCCTCGCGCTCGGCGCGGCGATAGGCCGGCGTAGCGAACAGCCCGCGCAACAGCCCGGAGCGTACCTGCAGGTGTTGCGCCACCAGCAGGTTCTCGACCACCGTCAGTTGCTTGAACAGCCGGATATTCTGGAACGTACGCACCAGGCCGCGGCGCGCCACCTGGTGGCTCGGCAGGCGGGCGATCGAATGCCCGTCCAGCATGACCTCGCCGGCGGTGGGCTTATAGAAGCCGCCCACGCAGTTGAACACCGTGGTCTTGCCCGCGCCGTTGGGGCCGATGATGGCGAAGACCTCATCGCGGCGCACGTCGAAATCGATGCCGTCGACCGCCAGCAGGCCGCCGAAGCGCATCTGCAGACCGGAGACTTTCAGCAGTTCCGCTGATTGAACTTGGCTCATTGCGGCAACTCCACATGGGGGCGGCTCGCGGGCAGCAGGCCCTGCGGACGCCACATCATCATCAGCACCATCACCAGGCCGAAAATCAGCATGCGGTATTCGGCGAAGCCGCGTGCCACTTCCGGCAGCGCGGTCAGCAGGATGGCGGCCAGGATCACGCCCAGCTGCGAGCCCATGCCGCCCAGCACCACCACCGCCAGGATCAGCGCGGACTCGATAAAGGTGAACGATTCGGGGTTGACCAGGCCCTGGCGCGCGGCAAAGAACGCGCCGCCCAGGCCGGCAAACGCCGCACCCAGCGTGAACGCCGACAGCTTGATGCGGGTCGGGTTCAGGCCCAGAGAACGGCAGGCGATTTCATCCTCGCGCAAGGCTTCCCATGCGCGGCCCATCGGCATGCGGATCAGCCGGCTGGTGACGAACAGCGTGAAGCCCACCAGCAGCAGCGCCAGCAGGTAGAGGAAGATCACC
The DNA here is from genome assembly GCF_058794615.1 of Cupriavidus sp. GW823-FHT07A04. Classification (NCBI taxonomy): domain Bacteria; kingdom Pseudomonadati; phylum Pseudomonadota; class Betaproteobacteria; order Burkholderiales; family Burkholderiaceae; genus Cupriavidus; species Cupriavidus sp. GW823-FHT07A04. Next base: position 12,423 of record NZ_JBXAHA010000041.1, on the reverse strand, counting down.
ATGTGCTCGCCGCTGTAGTCCCAGCCCAGCAACTCATGAAAGGTCTTGACGCCTTCCACGCTCGAACTGCGCGCCATCTCGATGCCGAACACGGTCGGCTTCGGGATGCCCGACACGCCATCCGGTCCACCGGTGAGGCTGGTCAGGTTGTTGAGCAGCAGGCGGATGATCTCGCCGAAGCCTAGCGTGACGATGGCCAGGTAGTCGCCGCGCAGCCTCAGCACCGGAAAACCCAGCACGAAGCCGAACAGCGCCGACATGCCGGCGGCGATCGGCAGGCACTCCCAGAAGGTCAGCCCGAAGTATTGGTTGAGCAGCGCGTAGGTGTAGCCGCCAACCGCGTAGAAGCCGACGTAGCCCAGGTCGAGCAGGCCGGCATAGCCCACCACGATATTCAGGCCGAGGCCCAGGATCACGTAGATCAGCGCCAGCGTGGCCACGTCCACCGCGCCGCGCGAGCCGAAGAACGGGAACACCAGGCCAACCGCCAGCAGCAGCCAGATCACCTTGCGCTGCTGGGTCGCGCCCAGCGCGGGCAGGCTCGGCACCTTGACGCCGGCCGTAGCGCGCTGGAACAGCGGCTTGAAGAGCTGGAACAGGAAGACCGCGCCCACCGCCAGCCACACCGGCTGCCAGTGCGGCTCGAGCACGACCTTGTAGCCGTCGAGCTTCAGCTGCAGCCCCAGCACGGGAATGGTCAGGATGGCCGTCATCACTGCCGCGACGATGGCGTTCTTCAGGGTCTGCCCTGCCGGCGCGCCCTGCGCCAAACTGATTGGCGTAGAAATAGCTTGTGTCATAGCGTCCTCACACCTTTTCAACGTCAGGCTTGCCCAGCAGCCCGGTCGGGCGGAACAGCAGGATCAGCACCAGCAGGCCGAACGCCACCACGTCCTTGTACTCGGCCGGCATATAGCCGGAGGCAAAGGTCTCGGCCAAGCCCAGCAGCACGCCGCCGAGCATGGCGCCCGGGATGCTGCCGATGCCGCCCAGTACGGCCGCGGTGAAGGCCTTGATGCCGGCCACGAAGCCGATATACGGGTTGAGCTTGCCGATGGTCAGGCCGATCAGCACGCCGCCCACCGCCGCCAGCATCGCGCCCAGCACGAAGGTGAAGGAGATCACGCGGTTAGTGTCGATGCCGAGCAGGTTGGCCATGCGCATGTCTTCGGCACAGGCACGGCAGGCGCGGCCCATGCGCGAGTGGCCAATAAATAGCGTCAGCGCGATCATCAGCACCAGCGTCACGCCCACGATCAGCAGGCGCGAATACGGCATGGTCACGGTGAAGTCACTGCCCATCTGAAACTCGATGGCGCCGGAGATCAGCACGGGCACAGACACGTCGCGCGCGCCCTGCCCGATCTGCACGTAGTTCTGCAGGAAGATCGACATGCCGATGGCGGAGATCAGCGGCACCAGCCGCGGACCGCCGCGCAGGGGCCGGTAGGCCACGCGCTCCACGGCAAAACCATACAAACCGGTGACCAGGACGGACACCAGCAAGGCGGCGCCCAGCACCAGCGGCAGCGGATAGCCCGCGCTCGCGCCGATGGCGGTGAGCGTCACCAGGCCCACGTAGGCGCCGATCATGTAGATCTCGCCGTGGGCAAAATTGATCATGCCGATGATGCCATAGACCATGGTGTAGCCAATGGCGATCAGCGCATAGATCGCACCCAGCGTCAGGCCATTGACCAGCTGCTGGGTAAACTGTGGAAGGAACTCGTTCATGCGGGAAGCCCCATAACTTTGAAGCTGGAGACGCCGGCGTTGCAGGAGGTGCGCAAGCGCCGGGCCGGCTCCGTAATGCCGGATATGCCCAGGCCCCGGGCGCGGCGGATAAACCGCGCCGGCCGGGCAACCGGACCCCGATACCAAAACGCCCCGCTCAAGCCATGAGCGGGGCGCGCAAAGCCAATGTGCGGCTTAGTTGGCAGCGGTCTTGGTGGCGTCCTTGTGCCAGGTAAACACAACGAACTTGAACGACTTCAGGTCGCCCTGCGCGTCATACTCGACCTTGCCGATCGGAGTCTGGAAGGCGTTCTTGTGCATGTACGCGGCAACCTTGGTCGGATCGGTGCTCTTGGCGCCGGCGATGGCGTCGCCGATGATCTGGACCGCGGCGTAGGCCGGCATCTGGAACGGACCGTTGGCGTCACGCTTCTTGTCGGCGAAGGCCTTGACCAGCGCGGCGTTGGACGGATCGGCGGAGAAGTCGGCCGGCAGCGTGACCAGCATGCCTTCCGAAGACGCGCCGGCGATGGCCGTCACGTCCTTGTTGCCCACGCCTTCAGGACCCATGAAGGTCGCCTTGACGCCCTGCTCGCGCGCCTGGCGCAGCAGCAGGCCCATTTCCGGGTGATAGCCGCCGAAGTAGACGAAGTCCACGCCTTGCGACTTGAGCTTGGTAATGACGGCGGAGTAGTCTGAATCGCCAGCGTTCACGCCTTCGAACACAGCCACGGGGATCTTGGCGGCTTCCAGGTCCTTCTTCACCGACGAGGCAATGCCCTGGCCGTACGACTGCTTGTCGTGCAGGATCGCGACCTTCTTGGGCTTGATCTTGGTGATGATGTACTGGGCAGCAGCCGGGCCTTGCTGGTCGTCGCGGCCGATGGTGCGGAAGATAAACTTGCGCTTCTTGTTTTCGGTCAGCTGCGGCGCGGTGGCCGACGGCGTCACCATGACGATGCCTTCGTTCTCGTAGATGTCCGAAGCCGGGATGGTCGAGCCCGAGCACACGTGGCCGATCACGTAATGGATCTTCTGGCTGACGATCTTGTTGGCTACCGCCACGGCCTGCTTCGGTTCGCAGGCGTCGTCCATCATCACCACTTCGAACTTGTTGCCGCCCGCGCCGCCGGCGGCATTGATCTGCTCGATGGCAGTCAGCGCACCAGCCTTGACCATGTCGCCGTACTGGGCAACGGAGCCGCTCATGGGGCCGGCAATGGCAATCTTGACGGTTTCAGCGTTGGCAGCGGCGCCGAAAGCGCACAGGGCCGTGGCCAGGGAGATGGACGTAAGACGGGACAGCGTCATTCAGGAGCTCCTCGATTATGGTTGGGTCATGGGCTGAGACGGCATGACCTGCGCAATCGAACAACACCCGCGAGCTAAAACCTGGAAAAGACGCCCGAGACGCGGAAGACGGGCCTGCAAGAAATGAAGCGTGTGCGGGGCCCGGCATGTGTCAGCCCTCCTATGCAATCCATGCAACGGAAGACCTTGGTTCGGAAAGACAACGTTGATGCGTTCTCTATTGCGCAGGTGATTCGCCTGCCCCGCTCGCCTCAACGCAGTCCGGAAGGGTGGCCCGGCTGCTGTCGGCAAAGCAGCCCGCATTATAGGGTCAAATTCCGCGCCGGATGGCACATTTGCACAACAAATGAGGATCTTAATGGTAGTAACACAGCACAAATCGTCGGAAATTGGCGTTATCGCCACGTTTCACGCAATGAATCTTTTGCGCCGCACAAGTGCCGGCGAGCTTGGAGGACAAGGCCTTGGCAAGGCCGATGCGTTTGGTATTGCTGCGCCGCCCCAGCGAGCCATTTCGCGTCTTGGCTGGGGGATCAGATCCGTGCACGTGCACGCGCAAAAAACAAAACGCCCCGGCCATGGCCGGGGCGTTTCGTGATGCATACGGCGCCGTGACTGCCAGCGCCGCCTTACCGGGGCATTAACGCGTGCCCATATCCGGCACGTTGCGGCTTGCCGCGCCGTTGAACAGCTGGCGCGGACGGCCGATCTTGTATTCCGGATCGGTGATCATTTCTTCCCACTGCGAGATCCAGCCCGGCGTGCGTGCCAGGGCGAAGATGCAGGTGAACAGCGACGTCGGGATGCCGAGTGCGCGCTGCACGATGCCCGAGTAGAAGTCGACATTCGGATACAGCTTGCGGCTGACGAAGTACTCGTCTTCCAGCGCGATCTTTTCCAGTTCCATGGCGAGCTTGAACAGCGGGTCGTTGTGCAGGCCCAGTTCGTTCAGCACTTCATAGCAGGTTTCGCGCATCAGCTTGGCACGCGGATCGTAGTTCTTGTACACGCGGTGGCCAAAGCCCATCAGGCGCACGCCCGAGTTCTTGTCCTTGACCTGCTTGATGAACTCGGTGATGTTGTCGACGCTACCGATTTCCTCAAGCATCTTGAGGGCGGCTTCGTTGGCGCCACCGTGGGCCGGGCCCCACAGGCAAGCCACGCCGGCGGCGATGGCGGCGAACGGGTTGGTACCCGAGGAGCCAGCCAGGCGCACCGTGGAGGTGGAGGCGTTCTGCTCGTGGTCCGCGTGCAGGATGAAGATGCGGTCGAGCGCGCGCTCGAGCACCGGGTTCACCTTGTACGGGGCGCACGGCGTGGAGAACATCATCTGCATGAAGTTGCCCGAGTAGGACAGGTCGTTCTGCGGATAGATGTACGGCTGGCCGATGTTGTACTTGTAGGCCATGGCGACCAGGGTCGGCATCTTGGCGATCAGGCGGATCGCGGAGATTTCGCGCTGGTGCGGATCATCGATGTCCATGGCGTCGTGGTAGAACGCGCTCATGGCGCCCACCAGGCCCGTCAGGACGGCCATCGGGTGGGCATCGCGGCGGAAGCCGCGCAGGAAGAACTGCATCTGCTCGTGAACCATGGTGTGGTTCATCACGGCGCCCACGAATTCTTCCTTCTGCTTGGCATTGGGCAGTTCGCCCTTGAGCAGCAGGTAACAGGTTTCCAGGTGGTCGCACTTGGTAGCCAGTTGCTCGATCGGGTAGCCGCGGTACAGCAGCTCACCCTTGTCCCCGTCGATGTAGGTGATCTTCGAATTGCACGAAGCCGTCGACATGAAACCGGGGTCATAGGTGAACTTGCCGGTTTGTCCGTACAGCTTGCGAATATCGATTACGTCGGGGCCAACGGTACCCGTATAAATCGGCAGCTCAACGCTGGGGGAACCATCGGAAAACGATAGCGTGGCTTTCACATCGGACGGCGTCATGTCGGTTCCTTCTAATGCTGACTAATAATGTTGACGAAACTCAGACCGAACGCAGCAGGGCAATCACGTGCTGCATCGGGGGCGTGTCGAGCTCACCGTCCAGCTCCTTGCGCGCAAGAAGCAGGTCCATCAACTCGTTGTCGCTCAGCTCGAAGAGTTCGGAGAGCGAGGCCACGTCCTGGTCGGAGAGGCTTTCTTCGTAACGGTTGAAAAAACGTTCGACGATGATGTCGTTCTCCAGGAGGCCGCGCCGCGCGCGCCAGCGCAGTCGTGCACGCCGGTGCGGGTCGGCCTGGTGGGAGAAACTGGGGGAAACACTTTCGGTCATAGGTACCTACTTCCGGCGCGCCGGTCGGGTATGCAGTTTGATAGCCCGGACTGACGCGCCGCTTACAACAACCGCGCAGGATCAGACCGAGCGGCGAACCATCAGCTCTTTGATCTTGCCGATGGCCTTGGTCGGGTTCAACCCCTTCGGGCAAACGTCGACGCAGTTCATGATGCTGTGGCAACGGAACAGGCGGTACGGGTCGTTCAGGTCGTCCAGGCGCTGGCTGGTCGCCTGGTCGCGGCTGTCCGCGATAAAGCGATAGGCTTGCAGCAGGCCGGCCGGGCCGACGAACTTATCCGGGTTCCACCAGAACGACGGGCACGACGTCGAGCAGCTTGCGCACAAGATGCACTCATACAGACCGTCCAGCTCGTCGCGCTCCTCGGGCGACTGCAGGCGCTCTTTCTCGGGCGGCGGCTCGTCGTTGATGAGGTACGGCTTGATCGAGTTGTACTGCTTGAAGAACTGCGTCATGTCGACGATCAGGTCGCGCACCACCGGCAGGCCGGGCAGCGGACGCAAGACGATGCGTTCCGGCAGCTCGAGCATGTTGGTCAGGCAGGCCAGACCGTTCTTGCCGTTGATGTTCATCGCGTCCGATCCGCACACGCCTTCGCGGCACGAGCGGCGGAACGAAATGGTTTCGTCCAGCTTCTTCAGCTTGACCAGCGCGTCCAGCAGCATGCGCTCATGACCGTCGAGCTCGACTTCGTACGTTTGCATGCGGGGGGCTGCATCCTTGTCCGGGTCGTAGCGGTAGACTTCGAAAATACGCTTCATTTCTGTGGGTCCTGTGGGTCCTACGCGGTGCTTAGAAGGTCCGGGCCTTGGGAGGAACGCTTTCCACCGTCAGCGGGTTCATCTTCACCGGCTTGTAGTCGAGGCGGTTGCCTTCGCTGTAGAACAGCGTGTGCTTGAGCCAGCTCTCGTCGTCGCGATTCGGGAAGTCGCTGTGCGCGTGCGCACCGCGGGATTCCTTGCGGGCAGCTGCCGAAATCATGGTGGCCTTGGCCACTTCCACCAGGTTGGCCACTTCCAGGGCTTCCACCAGTGCGGTGTTGAAGACCTTGGACTTGTCCTTCAGATGGATGTTGTCAGCACGTTCCGCCACTTCGAGGATGCGCTCGACGCCTTCGTCCATCAGCTTCTGCGTACGGAACACGCCCGCATGCGACTGCATGTTCTTGCGGATGTCGTTGGCCACGTCCTGGGTGTATTCGCCCGACGACGACGATTGCAGCTTGGCCAGGCGCGACATGGCGCGGTCGGCAGCATCGGCCGGCAGCGGCTTGTGCTCTTTCTGCTTGATCGAGGTCGCCGCGATGTGGTTGCCGGCCGCGCGGCCGAACACCACCAGGTCCAGCAGCGAGTTGGTGCCCAGGCGGTTGGCGCCGTGCACCGACACGCAGGAGCATTCGCCGATCGCGTAGAAACCGTTGATGACTTCGTTGGGGTTGCCGTTCTTCGGCGCCACCACCTGGCCATTGATATTGGTCGGGATACCGCCCATCTGGTAATGGATGGTCGGCACCACCGGGATCGGTTCCTTGATCGCGTCGACGTTGGCGAACTTGACGCCGATCTCGCGGATCGACGGCAGGCGCTTCATGATGGTGTCGGCCCCGACGTGCGTCAGGTCCAGCAGCACGTAGTCGCCGTTCGGGCCACAACCGCGGCCTTCCTTGATTTCCTGGTCCATCGAGCGCGAGACGAAGTCGCGCGGCGCCAGATCCTTCAGCGTCGGCGCATAGCGCTCCATGAAGCGCTCGCCGTCCTTGTTACGCAGGATACCGCCTTCCCCGCGCACGCCTTCGGTGATCAGCACGCCCGCGCCGGCCACGCCGGTCGGGTGGAACTGCCAGAACTCCATGTCTTCCAGCGGCACGCCTGCGCGCGCTGCCATGCCCAGGCCGTCACCGGTGTTGATGAAGGCATTGGTCGACGCGGCGTAGATACGGCCGGCGCCGCCGGTGGCGAACAGCGTGGTCTTGGCCTCGAGGATGTAGACCTCGCCGGTTTCCATTTCCAGCGCGGTCACGCCCAGCACGTCGCCGTCGGCGTCGCGGATCAGGTCCAGCGCCATCCACTCGACGAAGAAGTGCGTCTTGGCACGCACATTACGCTGGTACAGCGTGTGCAGCAGTGCGTGGCCGGTACGGTCGGCAGCCGCGCAAGCGCGCTGGACCGGCTTCTCGCCGTAGTTCGACGTATGGCCGCCGAACGGACGCTGGTAGATGGTGCCGTCGGCGTTACGGTCGAACGGCATGCCGAAGTGCTCGAGCTCGTAGACGACCTTGGGGGCTTCACGGCACATGAATTCGATTGCGTCCTGGTCGCCCAGCCAATCGGAACCCTTGATGGTGTCGTAGAAGTGATAGTGCCAGTTGTCCTCGCTCATGTTGCCGAGCGAAGCGCCAATGCCACCCTGCGCCGCCACGGTGTGCGAGCGCGTCGGGAAAACCTTGGAGAGCACGGCGACATTCAGGCCGGCTTCCGCGAGCTGGAGGGATGCGCGCATCCCAGCGCCGCCCGCCCCGACGATGACCACGTCAAAGCGACGACGCGGCAATCCTGTCTTGACTGCGACCATTTATTACACCCTCCAGAGAATCTGAGCTGCGTAGCCCGCACAACCGACGAGCCACAGAATCGTAAGAACTTGCAGCACGAGGCGCACTGCCATCGGCTTCACATAGTCCATCCAGATGTCGCGCACGCCAATCCAGGCGTGATACAGCAGCGACAGGATGGTGAGGAACGTGATGATCTTCATCCACTGGTTGGAGAAGAGACCTGCCCACGCTTCGTAGGAAGCGCCGTTCGAGAGCAGGAAGGCGACTGCCAGCACGATGGTGAAGACCACCATGATGACAGCGGTGACGCGCTGCGCGAGCCAGTCTTTGAGACCGTAGTGCGCACCGACGACCAGACGCTTGGGACCGATATTATTATTTGCCACGTTGACTCTCTCCTCAGAACAGGCCGAACAGCTTCAGGCCGAACACAGCGGTGAGCAACAGGCTGATGATCAGCACGGCAACAGCGGACTTCGCCGAAGCGGGCTTGGTCACGCCAACGTGCACGTCGAGCAGCAGGAAACGGATGCCGGCGCAGAAGTGGTGCAGGTAACCCCAGATCAGAGCCAGCAGAACCAGCTTGACGAAGCCGCCGGACAGAAGCGCCGAGAACTTTGCGAAGCTCAGTTCGGAAGTGACGCTCTGCTCGAAGAGATACAGGACGAAAGGAAGGAGGAGGAACATCAGAGCGCCGCTTGCGCGATGCAGGATGGACACCTTGCCGGCCCAGGGCAACCTGTAACGCGCCAGCTGCGTCACATGGATGTTCCTGAACTCCGGCCTGGCTTGTTTGGCTTCAGCCATTGCTAGACCCCATTTGCGGTAAACAAAAAACGAAACTTCTGAGCGCCCTGGATGCAAATGGATGCAGCCGGAGCAAATCCCGATAATTTTAGCGCCTTTGTTGCGCGGCGCACCAATAATTTTCAGCTATCGCGCACCAACATGGCGTGCCCGACAATCGCACGCAACCATGCCGCGAGGTAATCATCCCTGCTTTGCGCAACAGCGGCGGCTGCCGTGGCTGCAACAGCAATAATCGACATGGATTGCATTCCGGCGTATCAGCTCAAATCGTTCTGATAATAGTGCCGGGTGGTTACATACAGGCCGCGGCGGACTTCGACGGGCCGGTCGCCATAGGTGAACGAGACGCGCTCGACAGACAAAAGCGGCGTGCCCGCATCCACGGACAACAGCGACGCGGTGGCCTGGTCAGCGGCCACCGCGCGGATTTTTTCGCTCGCCCGGATCATGCGCGTGCCGAACTCGGCCTCGAACAGCGCATACATCGGGCCCTTCCATTCGGTCAGCTTCTCGGCCGTCAGGCCCTTGAAGTTGGTGCCCAGCAGCCAGATTTCGTCCAGCACGGTCGGCTCGCCGGAGAAAAACAGCACGCGGCGGATCTGCACCACGCCATCGCCGGTGCGGATGTCGAGAAGGCGTGCGATTTCGGCCGGCGCGCGCAGGCGCTTGCATTCCAGCACCTGGCTGGCCCCATAATGGGGCTCGCCCTCGTCCGGCACCAGACGCAGGAAGCGGAACTTCACGCCATCCTCGTGGTGCGTCGTGACAAACGTACCCTTGCCCTGGCGGCGCGCCACCAGGTTCTCGGCTGCGAGTTCGTCGATGGCCTTGCGCACGGTGCCCTGGCTGACCTTGTAGCGGGCCGCCAGGTCCATTTCACTGGGGATCATGTCGCCGGGCTTCCATTCACCGGACTGCAGGCTCTGCGTGATGAGCGCCTTGATCTGCTGGTAGAGTGGGCTGAATGTTGGCGAGGCCGCCGCCGCGGACGGCTGCGTCCCGGCGCCGGACGTAGCGGCGCCGTTATCCTGCACTGCAGCAACGGCAGTGCCGGCGAGGGACGGGGGCAGGGATGACATAGGCGAATTTCACCACAAAACGAGGAAGCACGTCCAGCCCGCCATCAAATGTCTTATGTCTTATATAAGACATATGAATTGACAACACAAATGGGCAGGCCTACACTCCCGCAGGTTTCACGCCTGCACCCGCTCTGGATACGGCACCCCTCTTCGCAGTAGACTTACGCTTTGTCGCACCCCATGACCCGTTGTGGCTCTCTCCAGTCGGTACCGCTAGCAGCGCGCCGGCGGATTGCCGCTTGCCGCCGTGGCGACAAACCCGCAACCGGTGACGTCCGGACTACCCTCCGGCCAGACACCGACCAGTTTCCCCCTCTTCTTGTTTGGAGAATTACTCATGGCTAAAGCCCCAATGCGCGTCGCAGTCACCGGCGCCGCTGGCCAGATCGGCTACTCCCTGCTGTTCCGCATCGCCAATGGCGACATGCTTGGCAAAGACCAGCCGGTCATCCTCCAATTGCTCGACCTCCCGCAAGCCCAGGCCGCCGTCAAGGGCGTGGTGATGGAACTGGAAGATTGCGCATTCCCGCTGCTGGCCGGCGTGGTGATCACCGACGACCCCAAGGTCGCGTTCAAGGACGCCAACGTCGCGCTGCTGGTCGGTGCCCGTCCGCGTAGCAAGGGCATGGAACGCAAGGACCTGCTCGAAGCCAACGCACAGATCTTCACGGTGCAAGGCAAGGCGCTGGACGAAGTCGCCGCCCGCGACATCAAGGTGCTGGTGGTCGGCAACCCGGCCAACACCAACGCCTACATCGCGATGAAGTCGGCTCCGAGCCTGCCCAAGGAGAACTTCACCGCGATGCTGCGCCTGGATCACAATCGTGCCCTGTCGCAAATCGCCGCCAAGACCGGCAAGCCGGTCGCGTCGATCGAGAAGATGTTCGTCTGGGGCAACCACAGCCCGACCATGTACGCCGACTACCGCTACGCGACCGTCGACGGCCAGAGCGTCAAGGACCTGATCAACGACCACGCCTGGAACAACGACGTGTTCCTGCCGACCGTTGGCAAGCGCGGCGCCGCCATCATCGAAGCCCGTGGCCTGTCGTCGGCAGCTTCGGCCGCCAACGCTGCCATCGACCACGTGCATGACTGGGTCCTGGGCTCGAACGGCAAGTGGGTCACCATGGGCATCCCGTCGGACGGTTCGTACGGCATCCCCGAAGACACCATGTTCGGCTTCCCGGTGACCACCGCCAACGGCAAGTACGAAATGGTCAAGGGCCTCGAAGTCGACGCCTACAGCCAGGAAAAGATCAATATCACGCTCAAGGAACTGGAAGAAGAGCGTGCCGGCGTGCAGCATCTGCTCGGCTGATCCAGGATCCAGGCAGCGCCAATGACTAGACCGGAGCCTCGCATCGATTCACGAATCGGCGCAGGCTCCGGTTTTTTCATTCTGGCGCCCCGCCCCTTCCTCCCTCAACCGCTATTCGATTGAATAAAGTGCATCCTTCCGAGGTCTTGTTCCAGGGCGAAGCCATTCCGACGCAACTGCCGGTCTGCGACCACTATGCCGGCAACGAAAAGCTGATGCTGAAATCGCTTGCCCTGCAGCAAGAGCTTGGGCCCGTCTTCGATATCACCTTCGACTGCGAAGACGGCGCCGCCGTCGGGCTGGAGCGCGAGCACGCCGAATTGTGCGCACGCCTCATCAACAGCCCGCAAAACCACTTCAACCGCGTGGGCGTGCGCATCCATGACCCGGCGCACCCCTGTTGGCGCCAGGACATCGACATCCTGGTGGGCAGCGCCGGCGCCCGGCTGGCCTATGTGGTGGTGCCCAAGGTGACCGATGTGGTCGAGGTCGCGCGCGTCACAGACCACGTGAACCAGGCGGCCCGCGCCGCCGGCATCGCACGGCACATCCCTATTCATGTGCTGATAGAGACGCATGCCGCATTGGACCAGGTATTCGATATCGCCCGCCTCGTGCAGGTGGAATGTCTCAGCTTCGGGCTGATGGATTTCGTTTCCGCCCACCACGGCGCCATCCCGGGCGACGCCATGCGCTCGCCGCAGCAGTTCGAGCACCCGCTGATCCGGCGCGCCATGCTGGAGATCTCGGCCGCCTGCCATCGGTACGGCAAGGTGCCCTCGCATAACGTCAGCACCGATATCGAGCAGCCATCCCGCGCCGGAGACGATGCCCTGCGCGCTCGGGCCGAATTCGGCTACCTGCGCAAGTGGAGCATCCACCCGAGCCAGATCCAGCCGATCGTGGCGGCCTTCCGCCCCAGCGGCACGGAGATTGGCGCGTCCAGCGAGATCCTGCTGGCCGCCTACGAGAACAACTGGGCGCCGATCCGCCACCAGGGCCAGTTGCACGACCGGGCCAGCTACCGGTACTACTGGTCGCTGCTGCAGCGGGCGCACGCCACCGGTGCTGATTTGCCCGGCACGGTGCTCGAACGCTTCTTTGCTTGAACGTTGCCTGGCGCGCGCCAGGCGATGACCACGGTGTGCCACAGGATCGACCCCGCGCTTGGCTCGGGCAAGAGACCAGACAGGAAACGCGATGTCAGAGCAGCAGCCAGTCCCGCAGAACGGCCCGAAGCCCAAGAAATCCGTCGCCCTGTCGGGCGTGACCGCCGGCAATACCGCGCTGTGCACGGTCGGCCGTACCGGCAACGACCT
>NZ_JBXAHA010000040.1:0-31002 GCF_058794615.1 Cupriavidus sp. GW823-FHT07A04 | reverse complement strand
TGAAAGTAGGTAATCGCCAGGCTCTCCCTTGAAACCCCTCAGTACGAAAGTACTGGGGGGTTTTGCTTTTGCGGCTGCGGATTCAGAAGGGCTTCAGAACGGTTTCTTCACCGCCACATCGCCCTGGCCGACAAACAGCTTCATCGTCAGGCGCTGCGCCAGATTGCCGTAGGGCGGATAGAACAGCCCGATGGGAAAGAACCGGTGCCGTTTGAACACGGTGCGTGCATGCGAAAGTTCGCGAAACCCCTCTTCGCCGTGATAGTTGCCCATGCCTGAGTTACCCACGCCGCCAAAGGGTGCGTCGTGGTTGACCACGTGCCAGGCCCAGTCGTTGATGGTGACGCCGCCAGAATGCGTGCGTGCAAGCAGCTTCTTGCGCTCGGCCGCATCGTGGCTGAAGCAGTACAGGGCGAGCGGACGCGAGCGTTGCTGCACCATGGCGATGGCCTGCTCGTGCGTGTCGTACGGCAGCACTGGCAGGATGGGGCCAAAGATCTCCTCGCGCATCAGCAGCATGTCGGGCGTGCAGTTTGTCACGACGTGCAATGGCAAGCGGCGGCCGGGGCCGACCTCGCCGCAGGCCATCACCGTCGCGCCCTTGGCGCGCGCGTCGTCCAGCATGGCCTGGATGCGTGCAGCGTGGCGATCGGTGGCCAGCGCCGTGTAATCGGGGTTGTGCCCGGTCCGCTCGCTGAACAGTTCGCCGAAACCTTCGATCACCGCCTTGACGAATTCGTCCACGCGTTCGCGCGGCACCAGCGCGTAATCGGGCGCCACGCAAACCTGCCCGCAGTTGATGCCCTTGCCATGCGCGATGCGCCGGGCGGCCTCGCCAACGGGATAGTCGCGCAACACGATGGCAGGCGACTTGCCGCCAAGCTCGAGCGTGACCGGCGTGAGATTGCGCGCCGCCTGGCCCATGACGATACGGCCTACCGCCGGCGAGCCGGTGAAAACGAGATGGTTGAAGGGCAGGTCGCTAAAGACGCCAGGGTTTTGCAACTCGCCGCCGATCAATGCAACGTGATCTTCGGCGAAGATCTCGCCAAGCATGGCCTTGAGCGTGGCGTTGGTGGCTGGCGTTGTCTCTGGCATCTTGATCATGACGCGGTTGCCGGCGGCCAGTGCGGCCACTAGCGGGCCCAGTGACAGATAGACCGGGAAATTCCAGGTCGCGATGACACCGACGACGCCCTTGGGCTGGTAGGTAACGTGCAGGCTGTTGCTGGCGAACAGCAGTTCGGGCCGGCGACGGCTCGCCCGCATCCAGCGGCGCACATGCGAGATGGCATGACGGATCTCCAGCGTGGTCGGCAGCACTTCCAGCATCTTGGTCTCGGCCAGAGAGCGTCCGCCGAAATCCTGGGAAATCGCTTCGGCAAGCACGTCCTGGTAACGCAGCAGTTGGTGCTTGAGAGCGCGCAAGTGTTCACGCCGCTGCCCGGCATCGGGCAAGGTGTGGCGCAGGAAGGCTTGCTGTTGCGCGGCGAACATGGCCTGAACGCGGGCGCTCAGGATGTCTTGCCTGGCCAGTTCTTCTGTCAGAGCGCGAGCATTCATGTGGACCTCTGCTGTTTATCGACCTGCAGTGCTGTATCGGAATGGGTGTCGGTCTCCGCATAAGCCCGTCCGCCAAAGCGCAGCGCGGAGTGTGCCCGGCGCGACTGGAACAGCGGGTAGAACATCTGGGTGAACCAGCGCTCCTGCCCGAACAGCACGTCGTCCTGCAAGCCAATCTTGGCGGGATACTTGCGCGTGATGTGTGCCGAGCCAAACAGGATGTCCCAGAAGAACAGCAAATTGCCGAAGTTGCCCTTGTAGTGGCCGATGCCGTCCTCATTCGTCATTGCGTGGTGCGCCCAGTGGGTGGCGGGCGTGGAGATCGTGCGTTCCAGCATCCACATCAGCGGACGCAGTGCACGGATTCGGTACAAGGGCTCGTCCCACCGCCATGCGCTGTGCGCGCCAAGGATCACCGTCAGCTTGATGACCAGGTACGCACCGTAGACTTTAGCGAAACCCAGATACAGCAGCACACCTGCAATCCACAGGCCCGGCATCATCAGGTAATAGAAAAAATTGTTCCGGTACGTGATGCGGATGCTCATGTACTGCGCGGTGTGGTGCGCGCGATGCAAAGGCCACAACAACGGCGAATGCGACACGCGATGCCACCAGTATTGCGTCATGTCGTCGCAAATCAGCAGGATCGCGGCCATTGCCCACCATGGCAGGTGCGCCCACGCACCTTGTTGTTCCGGCATCAGCCAGGCGCAAAGCTTGCCGGCCCCCAGCAAGGCCAGGGGCTGGGTGATCGCGAGCAGGCTCACGAACATCGCCAGTTCCAGCTTGGTATCGTCCAGGGTAGGGTTGACGCTGTTCTTGTAGCGCCGCGTGACCCACTCCATGCAGGCAAAGCCAAGCATGGCGATCACGATCAAGATGTTCTGAAGGTGCGGACTCATTGGGGCTTGTCTCCGATCTCGCTTTTTGGCCTGAAAGGCTTTAAGTCCGGCTGACTGTAGGCTTGCTCGGTCAATGCGTCCAATGCATACTATGCAATGTTCCAATGCGTACGGAGCAACGCATCATGATGGACCTTCGCCGCCTGAGCCACGTTCTGGCGCTTGCCGATGTCCTGCATTTCGCGCGGGCTGCCGAGCGGGTGCACCTCAGCCAGCCTGCGTTCAGCCGCAGCATCCAGGCCATCGAGGCGGACCTCGGCATCCGCCTGTTCGATCGTGACGTGGGCGACGTGCGGCCGACCCCGGCCGGCGAGTTCGTGATCGGGCGGGCCCGCAGGCTGCTCTTCGATGCGCGGTGCCTGCAGCGCGATGTCGATCTCTTTCGAGACAGCCAGTTGGGCGACACCGCCTTCGGCGCCGGGCCATTCCCGGCAGCGACCCTGATGCCGCGTGCGTTGTCCGAACTGCGGCGCCTCTATCCCAAAGTGGCCTTGCGCGTGGAAGAGAGCAACTGGCAGCAGTTGCTGGAACGCCTGCGCGCCGAAGACATCGAGTTTTTCGTCGCGGACGTGCGCGACCTGCCGCAAGACCCTGCACTGGAAATCCGTCCACTGGGGACGCAACCCGGTTTCTTCTACGTACGCACCGCGCACCCGCTTGCCGGACGTCAATGCACGGTGGCAGATGCCTGGCAGTACGGTGTCGCGGCGACGAAGTTGCCAAGCGTCCTGAGTACCGAGCTGGCCAGGGTGCTCGGCTTGCCGGCGGGCGAGGAAGCTGTGCTTGCGCTCGAGTGCGATGACATTGCTATCCTGCGGGCCGTGACGCTGTCCACCGACACGGTTCTCGCCGCCACGCAGACATCGGTGCAAGCTGATCTCGATGCCGGCGCGCTGCTGCCGCTGCGCATCAAGGGGCTGCCGTCGCTGTTCTCCGAGATGGGCGTTGTCAGCCTGCGCAACCGGACGCCGTCACCGATGGCGCAAAATGCCATCGCGTGCATCGCGCGGGTCGCTGGCGAGGTGAACGCCAGGCTCTCCTGATCATTACGCCTACGAACGGCGCCAGCGCGGCAATCAACGCGCGGTTGCTGATCGGGATCACCCCCGGGCAGGTCTCGCCGGGCAGCGTGCGATCGCAATGCAGGCGGCAGGGCAAGGGTAGGAAGGCCGCATAATGCGGCATTGCTTGCGCTTATCGATTATTTGTATTCCATGCCTATTCGCCGAAAATCCTCGACGCCAGCCAGCGCGCCCGCTCGCCAGGACGCCCCCGTGCGGCGAGCCGCAAAGGGACCCGTCGCAATCACCGTCACCCCGCCAGCCATGCGCCCCCCACGCCAGCCGCGCAGCGAGCAGAACCTGGTCAACATGATCAAGGCGGGGCGTGCGCTGGCAGAGCAACGCGGCGACCTGGATGACATTTCCCTGAATGACGTCGTGAAGGCCGCCGAGACGTCGATTGGCGCCTTCTATGCCCGCTTCAAGGACAAGGAGGCGTTCCTTCAGTTCATGCTTGAGGCCGCGCTGGACGAGGCCGAAGCACTCACGAAAAAATCGATCACCAGAGATCCGGTCTGGCAAGCCGGCTCGGCTACGGCCATCGTGGAGCGCATCGTGCGCGTCTACGTAGGCCAGTTTCGCCAGAATCGTGGCCTGTTCAAAGGCTTCCTGCGGCATTACTCCGCGACCGGGGGCGGCGACAATCCCATGCGGCAGGCCAACCGCCGCATCCAGGATTTGCTTGTGCCATTGCTGGCCAGGCAACTCGATTCCCCACGCGCTGGCACCGCGGACTTCGAGGTGCGCGTCGCCATTCAGTTCCTGGTGGGCACGCTGGCCAATCTGTTGCTCAACGATCCGGGCCCGCTGCACCTGGAGCAACGCAAGCTGGAAACCCACCTGATCCGCATGATGTGCCGCTATCTGATGCTGCCAGAGGCGTAGGCAAGACGTCGCCCGCCGCTGGCAAGGCGAGGTAGCGGTGCAGCATCTCGGTGAGCCGTTGCTCCTGCCGTGGATCGTACAGATCCAGGGCGCTGGGCGTATGCAGCACGATGTTGGTCAATGCACTGATGACAAGCTGGACCGCGATGCGGGTCTCATCATCCGGCCCGCTGAAGCGCCCGGCGGCAACGCGGCTGGCCAGGCGCGGCACCATGGCATCCAGGATCTGCCGGTTGGCCTCGCGAATGGGTTGCCACAAGGGGTTCTGCGCGGGGCTATGCCGCATATACGCGGCAAACAGGCCACGGTGCTTGCGGAACAGGCCGATATAGAAGCCGACGATGCGCGTGCAGATCGCGTGGGCCGGCCCTGCGTTCCAGGCGGGGTCCGTGGCCAGCGAATAGTCCAGCTCGGCGCGCAGCTCCGCCAGAGTGTCTTCCAGCACCAGCGCGCAGAAGGTCTCCTTGTCCGGAAAGCGCGCATAGAACGCGCCAACGGACGTGGACGCGGCCCGCACGAGATCGGCGAGCGAGAAGCCGGTCAGGCTGCCGGCCTCGTTGATCAGCGCTCTCCCGGCGGCAAGCAGCGCCTTCAGCGTGGCCTCGCTTCTCTCCTGGCGGGGCTGTTTCAGCCCCGCGCGCAGTGTTGGCGCCGCGGCATCAGCGGGGGCCGTGGTTTCGGGTGTCATACGTCGAAGGTGATGGCGACCGGCCGCTCCTGGCGTGGGCGCGCCTGGCAGGTCAGGATCCAGCCGGCGGCAAGTTCGTCAGCACTGAAAACATCGTTGCGTGCATGGACGACCGCGCCATCCACGCACTTGGCCGCGCACGAGCCGCAATAGCCTTCCTCGCAGGCATAGGGCGCATCCACGCCGCAGGCCAGCGCGGCCTGCAGCAGGGACTGGCCGCTGGCAACCCGCACCACATGCAGGGCGCCGCCGAGGGTTACCGTGGCGTCGCAAGCCGGCGCGGGCACTGGCGCCGCGCTTGCCACCTCGGCCTCCTGCGCGGCCGCGTCAAACCGCTCCAGATGCACGCGCCCCGGCGCCATGCCGGCCACTTCAGCGGCCCCCAGCACGGTCTGCATGAACGGCCCGGGGCCGCACAGATAGAGCTGGCCGTGTGGCACCGCCGAGAGCAAGGCGGCAATCTTGCCACGTTCGGGAAAACCATCAGTATCGTCGTGGTGCAGATGCACGGCCAGCCGATCGGAATTGTCGCGGGACAGCCTGGCGATCTCCGCCGCGAAGATCGTGCTGCCGGCATCCCGATTGGCGTAGTAGAGCGTCATCGCGCAGCTGCTGGATGCCAGCGCCGAACGGATCATCGACAGCACCGGCGTAATGCCGCTGCCCGCCGCGCAGAAGAAGAGCGGGGCGTCCATGTTCTTGCACACGAACCGGCCGGTCGGCGCGCTTACCTCCAGTTGCGTGCCAGCGCCGACATGCGCATGGAACCAGCCCGACGCGCGGCCCCCCGGGATGCGCTTGACGGTGACGACCGGAAGGCCGCCTGCCTCGGGCGAGCTGGAAAGCGAATAGCTGCGTAGCAGTGTTTTCCCGTCCACGTTTACCCGGAAGGTGAGGTGCTGGCCGGCGCGATAGACGAAGGATTGCTGCAGCGCATCGGGGACCAAGAGCGCGTAGGAACGGGCGTCTTCGGTCTCCTGAGTGATCTGCGCGACAGTCAGATTGTGGAACTGCATCAATGTCTCCTGGTTTCTGCGGGCCCTGTGCCGGACCCTTGAAATAACAAGAAAGAGAATTATGATTCTGTTTATAGCCGGAAGCAAAAGCAAATTCAAGACCGATCCCACCACCGGCTAGGGTAAGCAAAACAGGCGGGGAGAACGGTCAAAACCCATGAGCGCCAAAGGAGATTGCATGTCATCCCTTCATCGTTACACGCTGCCGGTGGTCCAGACAGGCTGGTCGATCGGCAGCCAGGTTTCCACCGAGTTCAACTGGGAGTACGACAACGAGAATTCCAAGCTGCTGCAGCTCTACGAGACCAGCAAGAAGCAGCAATGGAACGCCACCGACCGGATCGACTGGTCGCAGGAGCTCGACCCCGAGAACCCGCAGGAGCTCGATGACCGGATGATCCCGATCTACGGCACGCCGCTGTGGGAAAAGATGGGCAAGCACGACCGCATCGACGTGCGCCGCCACCAGCAGGCGCATTCGCTGTCGCAGTTCCTGCATGGCGAACAGGGCGCGCTGATGGTGTCTGCGCGCATCGTGCAGATGGTGCCGGAGATGGACGCCAAGTTCTATGCCGCCACGCAGACCATGGACGAAGCGCGGCACGTGGAAGCCTATTCGCGCCTGCTGCATGAAAAGGTTGGGATCATCTACCCGATCACGTCCGGGTTGAAATCGCTGCTTGAAACCATCCTGACCGACTCGCGCTGGGACTTCTGCTACCTCGGCATGCAGGTGCTGGTGGAAGGCCTGGCGCTGGCCGCGTTCCAGCGCATTCGCGACTTCTCCAAGAATCCACTGGCGGCATCGATCAACGCCTACGTGATGCAGGACGAAGCGCGCCACGTTGCCTTCGGCCGCACTGCGCTGCGCGGCTATTATCCACAGCTGACGGAGGCCGAGCGCAAGGAGCGCGAGGACTTCGTGATCGAGGCCTGCTACCTGATGCGCGATCGCTTCGACCAGAAGGAAGTCTGGGGCCGCCTCGGCTTGCCGGAAGAAGAGTGCGCCAAGGCCGTGCGGGAGTCCGAGACCATGCGGCAGTTCCGCCAGCGGCTGTTCAGCCGGATCGTGCCGACCGTCAAGGATATCGGCCTGTGGAGCCCGCGTGTGCAGGCGGCGTTTGCCGACATGGGCGCGATCGAGTTCGCCAATGTCGACGTCGAGGCGCAGTTTGCGCAGGACCAGAAGATCGCGGAGGAGTTTGACGCGCGCCGCGTGGTGATGGAGTCGATTGAGGCCGCGCAGGCCGAAGCCAGGCACTGAAGCGGTCTTGGTTGCGGGCCCGGCCTGTCTGGCCGGGCCCGCGCGCATTACGCGGCGAGCCGGCGTGCTTTTACGCCTGGAGCGCCTGCAAGCCCTTTGCGAGGCGCTCGCGCATTCGTTGCCTCAGTTCGGTAGACAGGTGGGCGTTCACCGTAGGGAACGTATCGGCAATGCGCGCCAACAATTGATTCAGATGCGTTGCGGCTGCGTTCTTGTCATCAAACCCGAAGTGCACCGCATCCGCCAGCACGGCGTCGCGCGCGATATCGAAGCGGCCCTCGGACAGTTGCATGGTGAGCGTCCTGGGTTGCTCGTCGGGATTGGGAACGACGTCGAACGCCGGCGAGAGTCGCCAGCGCTGCTCCCGCGCGTGGTAAATAGTCGCATGATTGCGTGGATGGTCGTCATCATTGCCGACGATGGCGTTGAACACCATGCGTTCGAACAGCTCGATCCGGTCTTCGAGCGGCGCGCCTATCCGTTTCAGTTCCTGTGCCAGGCGCGGATAGCTCCACGAGGCTGACAGTCCGCCGGGATACTCGACGCTCAGCAAAGAGGCGCCACTGAGTGTCATGGTTCTTTGCTGGCCATGGCGATCGAAGCGGCAAATGCGCACTACGCTCAGCCCGTCTTTGACCTGGTGATGCACCGATCGCGCGAAATGCATGCCTGCGGTAGCGCCCCACTGCAAGGTGAAGTGTTCCAGGCTGGGAATGTCTGCCGTGTCGCTGGGCAGAATCGGCTTGACCAGCCAGTAGTCCTCGCCGTCTTGCAGCGTGCCCTTGGGCCGGGCGCCGCCCAGGCTGGGCGTGGCCATGAGCATCCTGCGCAGCCTCGCATCGACGGGTGGGCGCCTTTCGTACATGGCAAGCAGTTCTTCGGCCAACCCTTCAAGTTGCAGCAGCTTGGGGCTTGTGATGACATCCACGGAAGGCTTGCGCGAGACGCCGACGGCCAGTGCCCCCCAGCGATCGCCATTCCTGGCCAGTCTCAGATAAGTGCTGTCGTGCGCATCGTCGGCAAGATTATGTTCGCGCTGTAAAAGCATCCGTCCCCACGAATCCGGGCAGGCATCACGCAACACGTCGTGCAGGCCGCGATACCGATGGGCGAGATGGTCGATGCCTGCAATGAGCGGCAGGTTGACCGGATCGATGGACCACGGCATGGCCGCATCCATGTAGCTCGGGGCATATCGGAACAGGCCGGTACGTCCGTCCGCGTGTTGGGCATAACGACCGACGGTTACCCAATCGCCCGTGTCCGGGCGTTGCAGGTAGATGAACAGCGGCTTAGAAGTAGTCATCATCCCTCTCGGAAGCGGGCGGGCGAGCCCTGGCATGCGGGCTGGTGGCCCAATAACGCGGGTCCGGCGGCGGCGCAGCCATATCCAGCAACCCGAGTATCAGCAGAGCGGTGAGATAGGTTGCGGCGCCCGCGCCTGGATCGCCCCGTTCGACTCGGCGCAAGGTCGCATCTGAGATTCCCATGCGCGCGCACAGGTCGGCGGCGGGAAGGTGTTGTGCGACGCGTTGTGTGCGTATGCAGCGGCCCCAGGTTCGCAGGCGTTCCGCTACCAGCGATGGTACGGCTTCGGCATGCAGCAGCTTCTTCGGCACAAGAACCTCCAGTTATAGATATCAGTTTAAGTGAAGTAAAACGATTTCTATGAGGTCGGTTTGCTAACGGAAATCCAGACGGAGGAGCAATGAGTTGTTGATTTGTTTATAGATATCGTTTTATTTAGTGTAACACGATATCTATGATAGGACTTGTGTAGTCCAGTTCCGTGTGGGCATGGCGTGCTTGGAGAGGGCAACCAGGGGCATTGGCGACTAGCTTCCACCGGTTCGCCGAGCCGATTGCCTTGGGGCCGGGCGCCATGCCGTCAGTCATCACCACTGCGCGCCGAGCGCAGCGCCAGCCGGAAGGCATGCGGCGTCTGCCCACGCCAACGCCG
Organism: Cupriavidus sp. GW823-FHT07A04; assembly: GCF_058794615.1. NCBI lineage: Bacteria > Pseudomonadati > Pseudomonadota > Betaproteobacteria > Burkholderiales > Burkholderiaceae > Cupriavidus > Cupriavidus sp. GW823-FHT07A04. Next base: position 21,660 of record NZ_JBXAHA010000040.1, on the reverse strand, counting down.
GAACGCATTGATGAAACTAGTCGCCTCGGCATAGCCCAGGCGCGCGGCAATCTGTTCAATCGACTGGTGCGGGCCACTCAGGAACGCCTCGGCCAGCGTCTGCCGCACTTCATCGCGCAGTTCCGCGTAGGTCGTGCCTTCGTCCAGCAACCGTCGCCGTAGGGTTCGCGCCGTCATGTGGAGCTTGTCGGCCGCCGCCGTCATACCCGGCATTTCGGCACAGTGGGCTGCCAGCAGGTCGCGCACGCGGCCTGCCAGGCCGAGGCGCGCGCGCCGGGCATCCAGCAACTTGCGGCACTGATCGCGCGCGGCGGACTGCGCCAGCACATTGGCCTGGGGCAGCCGTTCGGCGAGCCGCTTGCTGTCCAGCAGGATGGCGTTGTGTGGCATGCCAAATGCGGGTTCGACGCCGAAGACGCGCCGGTAGGGCTCGGTGCAGTCCGGCCGGGCGAAGCGCAGGTGCACGGTTTCCTGGATCGGCACCGCATCGAACAGATCCCGCAGCACGGTGAGGAAGGCGGCCATGTCGCGCTCCACATTGAACTGCCGCAGGCCTTCCGGCACGTCCGAGTCATCCACGACGAGCCACGTTTGCTGCCCAGCCTCTTCGACTCGAAACGACGTGAAGGCAAAGGTCAGGTCGAAATACTGCAGCGCTACCTCGAGCGCAGCACTCAGCGTCTGGCTGCTGAAGATGGCCAGGCCAAGTACGCCGAATGCGGTGAAGTGATAGCGTTGGCCGACCTCGATGCCAAGGCCCCGTGCATCGCCTAGCGCGTCGACCATATTGCGGATCAAGCGGAGCTCCTGCTCGCCACGCACGAGCAGGTTGGGGTTCGTCAGTTGAGCCTCGGTAACGCCAGTACCCGCCAGCACGGCGGGCACAGTCAGGCCATGCATGACCGCAAAATCGGCCATCAAGCACATGCTGGTCACGTTGCGCTCGAAACTCCATCTCGGCATGGCGGGGCTTTCCACTCTCTGATCTGGTGTCCCCGATTATCGATTTTTTGTCCGGCTTTGTCATTACCGCACTGCCTGGCCGCGCGTACCCTTCGCACACTCAAAACAAAACCGATGCAGGCAGGAGACAGGATGGCGATGTCACAGAAGGAAAGCCCCGATGGGGCCAGCGCCGAGATGGCGAGCGCAAACACGACCATGATCGCGATCATCGGGTCCGGATTTGGCGGCCTGTGCATGGCCATCCAGCTCAAGCAGGCCGGCATCGACGCGTTCGTCATCCTGGAGAAGGCAGGTGGCGTCGGCGGCACCTGGCGCGACAATCACTATCCGGGCGCGGCTTGCGATGTGCAATCGCACCTGTACTCCTATTCCTTTGCGCCCAAGGCCGACTGGTCGCGCAAGTTCGGCCGGCAGCCCGAGATCCTTTCCTACATGCAGGGCTGCGTGGAGCGATACGGCCTGGCCAACCACCTGCGGTTCGGCAAGGAAGTCACCTCGGCGGATTTCGACAAGGAAGCCGGCCACTGGGTCATCACCAGCAGCGACGGCGCCGTGTTGCGCGCGCGCGTGCTTGTGACCGCCTGCGGCCAGCTCAATCGCCCGGCCGTGCCAGCAGTTCCCGGGATTGATGCATTCCAGGGCAAGGTATTTCACTCCGCGCGCTGGGACCACGGCTACGACCTGGCGGGCAAGACCGTCGCGGTGATCGGCACCGGCGCCAGCGCGATCCAGTTCGTGCCGCAGATCGTCCCCAAGGTGAAGGCGCTGAAGCTGTTCCAGCGTTCCGCTGCGTGGGTCGTGCCCAAGCCGGACAGGCCGTTTACCGCGCTGGAACAATGGCTGTTCAAGCATGCACCGGTGGCAGAGCGCCTGTATCGCACCATGATCTACTGGAAAAACGAGAGCCGCGCGCTGGGCTTTACGCGCTTTGGCTGGCTGCTGGAAGTGGTCGCGCTGCAGGCGCGCCGGGAGGCCTGGCGCCAGGTGCGGAATCCGGAGAAGCGCCGCAAGCTCATTCCCGAGTACAAGATCGGCTGCAAGCGCGTGCTGATCTCGAACGACTGGTACCAGGCCGTGGATCAGGATCATGTGGACCTGATCACGCAAGGCATCTTACGCGTGGAAGCCGACGCCATCCTGACGCGCGATGGGCAGTGCCATCCGGTGGACGCCATCATCTACGGCACGGGCTTCCAGGCTACCGACTTCCTGGCGCCGATGCGGGTGACCGGGCTGAGTGGCATCGACCTCAATCAGGCCTGGCGCGATGGCGCGCAAGCCTACAAGGGCATCAGCGTTTCCGGCTTCCCGAACCTGTTCATGCTCTACGGCCCTAACACCAACCTCGCGCACAGCTCGATCGTCTTCATGCTGGAGTCGCAGGTCCGCTACGTCATGCAGTGCGTCGCCAGCCTGCAGGCGCCCGGCCTGCACTTCATGAACGTGAAGGCTTCACGCCAGAAGGCATTCTCCGACATGGTGCAAAGGCAGTTGAAGCACAGCGTCTGGGAAGCGGGCTGCACCTCCTGGTACAAGACCGCCACGGGCAAGAACACCATCAACTGGCCAGGCTTCACGTTTACGTACCGCCGCATTGCTAGCAAGCTGGACCTGCGGGATTACGAACTGCATCCCGCGCCCGGCCGTCCAGCGGCCTGAACCACAGGGCAAGTCATGAAGAGAACCCTGCTTTCCTGGTTTGTGCGCGGGTGCGTCAAGCCGGTGCTCTCGCCAAGCTTCTCCGCGCGAGCCCAGCGGCGCTGGGGCCGCTTTATTGGGCGGTTCCTGCTCGGCACGCGAGGCACGGCGAGGAACCGGCACAGGATAGCTGGCGTGCCCGCTATCCTGTTTTCGCCGACAGCGCAGCGGCCGGCGAGCACCGTGCTGTACCTGCACGGCGGCGGCTATGTGATGGGCGGGGAGGGCAGCCACGGCAAGCTGATGGCGCGCTTTGCCAAAGCCGCGCAGGCGCAGGTGTGGCTGCCGGATTATCGCCTGGCGCCGGAGCACCCCTTTCCGGCCGCGCTGCGCGACGCGCTGGCGGTCTACGCGGCCCTGCTGGAACAGGGGCACGCGCCGTCGCAGATCGCGCTGGCTGGGGATTCCGCCGGCGGTGGCCTGGCAGTGGCCACCGCCGTGGCCATCCGCGACAGCGGCCTGCCGCTGCCGGCATCGCTGGTGCTGCTCTCGCCGTGGGTAGACCTCAGTCTCGCCGGTGCCAGCTTGCAGACCCATGTCGAGCGCGATTGCCTGGTCCATCCGCAATGGCTGCAAGCTTGTGCCACTGCCTATCGCGGCGCCAGGCCTGCGAACGATCCGGGCTGCTCGCCACTATTCGCCGACCTGCGCGGCCTGCCGCCCATGCTGATCCAGGTGGGCTCGGAAGAAGTGCTCCTGTCGGACGCCGAGCGCCTTGCCGATACGGCCACTGCCGCCGGCGTGCAGGTGCAACTCCAGCAATTCGATGGCCTCTGGCACGTATTCCAGCTGCACGCTGGCGTGCTGCGCGAGTCAGATGCCGCGATCGCGCAGATCGGGCATTTCATCAGACAGACCACCGGGCCAACGTCCGCATGGATCGCGCCAGATGCGATGGAGACAGCGGTGCCAGTCTAGTGTGACGTTGCCACGGCCGCATGAACGCGATGGTGCCGCCGGACACGGTATCGGTTCTGAAGCCATTGGCGACTTACCGATCGGCCCGACCAGCAGGGCGACATGAATATGCAACCAGTTGCATCGAGTCGGCGTTGCGAAATAGAATGCCCTATCAACGATCACGGGTTACCGAGCGGAGACAAAGAGGCATGACCATAAACAATCGCGTCACGACGATGCTTGGCGTCCAGCATCCTATCGTCCAGGCCCCAATGGGATGGATCGCCCGGGCCCAGCTTGCTGCGGCGGTCTCCAATGCAGGCGGCATGGGCATCATCGAGACCTCATCTGGAGAACTGGACACCATCCGTGGTGAGATCCGCAAGATGCGCGAACTGACCGACAAGCCGTTCGGCGTCAACATTGCCCTGACTTATGTGCGCGACCCAGCCATCGTGCAATTCGTCGTCGATGAGGGAATCCGCTTCGTCACCACATCCGCCGGCGACCCGACGCGCTATTGTGCCGAACTGAAGGCCGCCGGCCTGACGGTTTTCCATGTGGTGCCTACGCTGGCCGGCGCACTCAAGGCGGTCGCCGCCGGCGTGGATGGCCTGATCGTGGAAGGCAGCGAGGGCGGCGGCTTCAAGAATCAGCGTGACGTCGCCTCAATGGTGTTGCTGCCGCTGGTCTGCTCGAAGGTCGATATCCCGGTCATCGCCGCCGGCGGCTTCTGCGACGGTGCCACCATGGCGGCGGCGTTCGCCATGGGTGCCGAGGGGATCCAGATGGGCACGCGCATGTTGTCGTCGGTCGAGTCGCCCGTTCATGACAACTGGAAGAACGCCATTGTCGATGCCCGCGAAACGGACACCGTTTTTCTCAATCGCGGCGGCAATGGCCCGGCGCTACGGGCCCTGCGCACGGCACGCACGTCCAGGATTGAAGAGCAGGTACCGGAGAGCATCAAAAGCGAATTCGCCGGCGTGCAGCAACTCTATTTCGGCGGCGACATGGAGGCGGCCGTTCCGCTGACCGGTCAGGTTTGCGGGCGTATTGATTCCGTAAAAACGGTACGGCAAATCATTGAAGAAACGATTCGGGATTTCAGCCAGGCTGTGGACGGACTGGCTGCGCGTTACGGCTCAATGAAAGCCTGATCGAACGCCCACGATGCGTTACGTCTTCCGCTCACCTGGCAGTTTGAGCGCGCAAATCTGGCGCGTGAGGATTCCTCGAACAATCGCTTCAGTTCGATTGTGAGCGCCTAGCTTATCGCGCGCGAGATCCACATAGTAGTCCACGGTACGCGCTGAAATCCCAAGCTCTTGGGCGATCTCCTTGCTCGACAGTCCGAGTGCTGCATACGCCAGTACATTCTTCTCCCTGTCGTTTAATCGAGCAGGACTGCTCGATGTTTCAGTGATCGTTGAATACGCATTGTCATAGGCAGCGTGGAGTCTCGCGTGAGCAGCGAGGATTGAGCCGACGTCGGGAGGAGGGTCGCTCTGGATGAGAAGCCGCGACGCTGATCCGTCCGGCCCATAGAAGGCGCTCTCAATGAGATCAGCGGAAAGCAACTGTGGCAGGGCGGGGCCGCGCCATCGAAATGGAGATGCTACGGGAGGAAAGTCTATCCCGACGTCTCCAAACTCCTGCACGACCAGCGGGATTGCAATCCCAGGCGCGTAGGACACGCGGCCCGCTGATGCGGAAAGACTTGCGCAGGCCGCATAAAGGAACTGCAAAATCCCAGGCTCAAATGCTGTCACAGCTTCGCCTCTGCAAGGTGGAAGCCTGGTGCTGGCATAGTCAGTGCAACGTGCAGTCCGTCCGCCGAATTCACGTCACGATTCTCGCCTTCAAAAATCAGAATTTCAAAATGAAAGTTAATCGGCAGGCTATTTTTTATTTTCATACCGCGATAATCTTATAAGTTCACTTCGCAAAAACAAATTCCATGAATTCAAAATATTTTTATCATCTCACTCTCGCAGGTGTATTTATAAAAATGTAAAGACATAGGCGAACAATCCCGCCCGCAAGGTAAAGAGAGGAATTCGCACCTCATGGAGCAATGCATCTAACGCTCTCCATGCTCCCTGCAGATCATCCTTGGCACGGAAATCACGACTCGCCGCAAGGTCAAGGTCGGATATGTCTACAAGAGATATCTGAACATACAGGTTCTCCATGCCTGTGTGGTTTGTCTATCCATCACGTTTCCAGGTGGTTTTCGCAGATGGTCCTCAATGGCGAACCTAGCAGAATGATCGAGATGATGGAATCGGACTAGTCCTATTTTTTGTGAGAAAAGTCGGATTTTTATGTTCAGACAACACTTGTAATTTTACGAATAGGCAGGCGGCTACGTTAGCCGCGAGAATTCACGCGCTGTATAGAAGTCGGCCCAAGATCCTACCTGGTTCGTCGTTTTCAAATCGCCGTAGCAACTCACGCGGACACCGCTTCCTACCTGGCGCTCTGTTTTCGGAGGTTGCGAAAATTGGAGGAAGAATGTGAAGAAGAAATGGTTGGTTGGTGTTTGCGCAGCGCTGTTGCTCGCTGGGGCGGCCCAGGCCGGCGAACAGGTGGCCGTCAAGTTCGACGGCGCTTCCAATGCGGAGGCCGTCATCCAGACCTTCCGCAGCGCCACCGGGGCGGACCTCAAAATGGTTCGCCTGATGTCCGGGAACGCCTGGGTGATTTCGCTGCCGGACAACATCAATGACCAGGAGCGCGCTCGCATCCTGGATGCCCTGCGGACGATCCGCGGCGTGGATTGGGTTGAAGCGGAAACCCACCATCGGACGAACACGCTGAACGGCGGCTGGATTCCGAACGATCCAAACCTGGCCCCTAACCAATGGAACCTGCATGACCCGGCGATCCCGGGCAATGCCAAGGGTGCGATCAACGCGGTGAATGCCTGGTCGAGCAGCAAGGGCGATGGCATCGTGATCGCCATTGTCGACAACGGCGTGAGCGCAATCCATCCCGACTTACAGGGCAAGATGCTCCCAGGCTACAGCTTCATCACGCGTACTGGCCGTGGCACCGATACGCAGCCGCCGGTCTTTGGAGCGAAATGCGCCAACGCTGCCCAGCAGAACGGCAGCGCGCCAGCGATGGTCTATCACGGTACCAACATGGCAGGCATTGCTGCGGCAGCAACCAACAACGGATTGGGCATCGCGGGGGTCGCCCCGAATGCGTCGATTCTGCCGGTAAAGGTCATGGATGAATGCCAGGCGAGCAGCTTCGACGTCGCAGACGCTATTCGATGGGCCGCAGGTTCCAGCGTACCTGGTGTTCCTGCCAACCCGAACCCAGCTCGGGTCATCAGCATGAGTCTTGGCGCTGCTGGGGTCTCGAAGTGCGACGCGGTAACGCAGGCGGCCATTGCAGATGCAAGCGCCAAGGGAGCCGTGGTGGTGGTGGCAGCTGGTAACGAAAGTGGCCCGGTAACGACGCCCGCTACTTGTCATGGCGCGATTGCCGTTGCCGGATTGACGTACACCGGCGCTCTCGGTTCGTATAGCAATTTTGGCCCGGCAATTGCGGTTGCTGCACCGGGAGGTGGCGGCTTGGTAGCGCAGCCTGATCCAGTCTATGGCTGGTCGTTGAGGGCCATCGGCGCCACGTCCTATGATAACGATGACTTTCCCGCTTATAACTCGGTTGGGATCGGCACGAGCAACGCCGTTCCACAGGTTGCTGGCGTTGCGGCATTGATGCTTGCGCTGCGGCCGGCACTGACGTCAACCGCAGTACGCCAACTGCTGCGCAAGAGTGCCCAGCCCTTCGTAGACTCAAGCTGCAACACGTGGATTTGCGGTGCCGGCATGCTCGACGCATTCGGGGCCGTTACCCTGGCAGCGCAGGCCATTGTTCCCAACGCGTCGGCGATTGCGCCGAAGTCGGTGAGTACTGGCACGACGGTGGCGCTTGATGGCAGCCAGTCCAGCAGCGCCAACGTCTCGTATGCCTGGACCCAGCTTAGCGGCCCGAGGGTTACGTTGCTGAATGCCAACGCGGCGATCGCCTCGTTCACCCCCACGGTGGCTGGCGACTACCAGTTCGGCCTGACCGTGACTGACAACGCTTCAGGACTGTCGGCCGGCACCAGTGTGCTGCTGTCGGCAGCGGTACCTGCCAGCACAAGTAGTGGTAGCAACTCAAGTGGGGAAGGGGGCGGCGGTGGCGCGTTTAGTCTCTTCGAGGCGGCGCTACTCCTTGCTGGCGGCTTGATCGCCCTCGTAGGTCGCCGCCGCATCCACTGATTCAGACCAGACCGGCGGAGGACGCGCAGAGACCCGGTAAGAAATGGAAGACGCCCGGACCCGGTGTTAGCGCACCAGGCCCGTGCTGACCATATCCAATCCCTGCAGGGCATGCCAAGGCGCATCGCCCATGACCGGAGCGGGCGGCGCCAGGGTGTCCTGAGAGGATGACCTATGACGCGGTCTCGAGGGAATGCACCTTGAGTACTTCCAAATTATCCCAATTGTTTCCCCAGCGCGCGAGCTGCACGAGCGAGCGCGGCCTCGTCGTAGCCCGCGTACCCGAACAACCAACCGCGGCGTTTTGCCTCGATGCAATAGCTCGAAATCGGCGCGAGTTGCACGCCGGCTTCTTGCGCTCGTCGGACCAAATCAGTGTCCCGGATTTGTCCGCCTACTTCGAGAGCGAGATGCATGCCTTGTAAGCTAGGTTCAAGCGCAATCACGCCGTTGGTGGCACGCGTGAGGTGGTAAATCATCGCGGCCTGACGCCCCAGGTACAACTCTCGCATGCGCCGTAGGTGGCGTAGCAGATGACCCTCGGCGATGAATCGCGCGAGTACATCCTGCACAGCGCCGGGCGAATGGCGATCACTCAACGCCCGCGCGCGCGTGAACGCATCGACTAGCTCATCGGGCAGTACGATGAACCCTAATCGAAGCCCCGCACCCAGTGACTTCGAAAACGTGCCTACATGCAGTACGCGCGCGTCGTGCGCCATGCTGCAGAGCGCGGGAATCCGCTGGGCGCCGTACTGGAATTCGCCGTCATAGTCATCCTCAACAATCCATGCTCGATTCGCTTGGGCCCACTCGATCAGGGTACTGCGGCGAGCTAGGCTCATGGGTACGCCGAGGGGGAATTGATGCGTTGGCGTTACAACGGCAAGCTTTGCCCTCGGATGAAGCGCGGCGCCCTGCGCGATGCACAGTCCTTGCGCATCGACTGGAACTGGCCGCACCAGCGCCCCATGCGCGATTAAGTTGGCGCGGATACCTGGATAGCCCGGATCTTCGACCAGCACTTCGTCGCCAACGTCGAGCAGCAGTCGCGCAACTAGGTCCAATGCCTGCTGCGAGCCGGCGGTGATCAGCACTTGCCCTGCATCGCAGCGGATACCGCGGGACACCAATAGCCATTGCGCGATCGCGGCGCGCAATAGTGGATGGCCGCCAGCCTCGGCATAACCGGCGCCAACGACGCGAGTGGCGATCGATGTTTTTCGCTCCAATCGATGCCATAGGGCGAACGGAAACTCTTCTAGCGCTGGGCGACCAAGACGAAAGGGCAATGCCTCGCCCGTGGCGGGGTTCCAGCGCGAACCGGTCTCGGCAATCAAGCGACCGCGCTGCGACAACAACTGGTGCGCGACAACCTTCGGCCCGCGCGACGTGCTACGAACCGGAGGACTATGCTTTGCCACATAGGTGCCATCGCCAACCCGAGCGACCAAGTAGCCCTCCGACTGCAGGCGCTCTACTGCCCAGAGCACCGTGTTGCGTGACACTCCCAATACACGTGCATGCTCGCGCGAGGGTGGCAGGCGGGCGCCAGCCGCGAAGACTCCAGTCTCGATGCCGTCACGCAGGCGTAGATAGACCTGCTGGCGCAATTGACCCTGAACGGCTCCTCGCATCGCCATGAAATGGTTCCTTATTGTGAATGGCGCGATCTTAGAATAGGGAACCATTTTACGAAAGGGCGTCCCATGTACCTACCTGCTCACTTTGAAGAAACCCGCCCCGAGTTGTTGCACGATCTGATCAGCATGCATTCCCTGGGCCTGCTGGTCACGCAGGACCCGGCTGGCGAGATGGTCGCAAATACCATCCCGTTTTTGCTCGAAGCAGACCCGGAGGGCGGCCCGGGCATCCTTCGCGCGCATGTTGCGCGCTCAAATCCGTTGTGGAGAGAATCGCGCACCGATGTGGACTCGCTCGTTGTGTTCCAAGGCCCGCAAACTTATATCTCGCCATCAATGTACCCGAGCAAGGCAGCCACCGGCAAAGTCGTACCGACCTGGAACTACATCATGGTGCAGGGGCGCGGCAGGCTACGCGCTGTCGCGGATGCGCACTGGTTGCGCGCCTTCGTCACACGTCTTAGCGAGCGCCATGAGGCTGCGCGCCCGGTACCATGGGCGGTGAGCGATGCTCCTGGAGATTTCATTGACGCGACCCTGCGCGCGATCGTCGGTATCGAGATCAAGCTGAGTTCACTACGCGGAAAGTGGAAGGTGAGTCAGAATCGCACACAGGCCGATCGAGACGGTGTCGTGTACGGACTTCGGAGCCTGGGCGGCACTGAGGCTGAAGCGATGGCCAATGCGGTCGCTGACCGCATTGGGCCGGCGGTGCAAGGAAGGGCCAGCTGATGTCTTCGATCGATGCCGAACTCGGCAAGCTGGATGCCAACGCATGGCGGTGGTCATAGGCAGAGCCATGGCCTGCCCAGCCATTTTGCCACTTGGCGACTGGGTGCCAGTCAGCGCAACAGAAATCCGGCCAGCAGCAACAGCAGCACATCCAGCCCCAGCAGGTTGCGTGGTCGCATCTTCCCTTGCAGCAGGGCGCCCAGACCGGCCAGACCGGCAATCAGCAACAGTGCCAGCCCCCACAGCAGGCCGCTCCCCAGCTCAGCGCTTTGCCACAGATAGCCGGCACCTGCCATCATCAGCAGCGCGAACTGCAGCAGGGCCACGGGCGCGGCACCAGCCGCCAGCGGCGGATCGAAGCGCTGGCGTGCACGCTGCAGGTCAAAGGGCGCATTATCATCGCTCACGCCGGGTGGCAGCCAGCCCGGCGCCTTGAACCACACCTTGAGCTTGTCCTGCCAGCGTGGCGCACGGCGCGCCAGCTGCCACAGCGGCATATAGCCGGAAGCCACCGCCCATAGCGGACTCCAGCTGTTGAGCGGGTTGCGAGTACCATACACCGGCTTCTCATCCTCCTCGGCAAAAGTGCCGAACAGCCGATCCCAGATGATCAGCATCCCGCCGTAGTTCTTGTCCAGGTACTGGTCGTTTACCGCATGATGCACACGATGGTTGGACGGCGAGGAAAACACCCGGTCAAACCAGCCCAGCTTGCCGATGTGCTCGGTGTGGATCCAGAACTGGTAGAGCAGCACAATGAGGCCGGCCAGCGCAAACTGCTGGGGGGCAACGCCAGCCAGCGCCATCGGCAAGTAAAACGGCCATCCCAAGAAGGCAACGGTACTCTCCTGCCGCAGCGCGGTGGACAGATTGAAATCCTGGCTCTGGTGATGCACGGCATGGGCGGCCCAGAACACCGCACTTTCATGCCCGACCCGATGTAGCCAGTAGTCGCAGAAATCGAACATCACGATCGCCAGCAGCCAGCCCCAGACACTGCCCCACAGGCCGGCATGGGGAAACAGTGCCACCCGGCGCCACGTCAAGATATACAGGCCGATCTGAAAGAGCTGGCTGACACTGGCCACCAGCTGGCTTAACAAGCCCTGACTCAGGTTGCTGAGGGCATCACTTAGGCGATAGGTATTGCGGCCGACGACCAGGCCGTAACCCAGCTCCGCCAGCATCAAGAGCAGGAATACCGGGAACGCGTAGACGGTGATTTGTTCTTCCATGAACCATTCACAAAAAGTGCCTTACGGCTGACAGACAATTGACGGGCTCCTTGCTGGAACTGGTCAGAAACGGTCGTTATTATGGCAAAGAATGCCATTTTTGATGGTGTGTGTTCTGAAAATGTGGCAATTTTCTTGTGCAGTGCAACGCGAGCTTTCCTGCGGCAGACAAGCAATCAGATCGTCAAGGGCTTGTGCCAGGATATGCCCAGCAGCGACGCGGGCGCTCATACGTAAGTTGCTGATTTTTTGAGGTTTTCTTGGCCGGCCATCGTCAAAGCAAACGTCGATCTCACATCGTTACAGCTTGGGAAAATTGCCCTCCGCATCCGGCACAATTTGGCATCGGCGAAATCCCCACGGTGAACTGTCTAGACACCAGATTCAGCGCGGGAATCTACGGTTTCGCCGACATATGCACTGCTGCGTGAGATATCCGAGCTAGTGTCTCGCCAGACCGAGCGTTCTCGACGGAAACTCCCCGAACCGCTGGCGATGCCTCGCCGCAAACAAGCCGAGATTTGCAAATCCCCATGTTTCGACAATCGACCGGACTGTGGCACCCCTGGCAGCGACCAGCAACTCGGCCCAGACTCCCTGCAAGCGCTGTTCCATCAGTGCCTGCATCGGGGTGCAGTCCCGGTATTCGCGAAATGCAGCGCTATCGGGTCGTCACCACCAAGCCGGCGCACGCCGGCAGCCCCCTCGTAGAAGTTCGCATTGCGGTCGGTGGCCATGGCCACCACGCCGGGAACGCCGCCAGGGCGGCTCACCGTTTGCTGAAGCACGCCAGGTCGTACATTTCATGTGGCCCGTCTCCCCTAAATTGAGGGCGCTTGGATCGCCTCCGCCTGTGCGGATGACCATGCAAGCGATAACCATAATCCAGAGGAGACATCGATGACCGATCCAAAGCTCACAACTGCCCTGAATGGCATCTGCCTGTTCCTAATGCCTTGTCAGACGAACCGGGCACCATGCGGAACGCCACACTCAGCCGGTTCCGGTTGTTGATCGCGCCCACGAGGAACGTGAGATCCGACAGCGCCTTCTCGGAGTACTGGGTACTCACGGCCTAGAGATCCCGAATACGGAGACCGCGTCAAAGCGGGGGTCGACTAGGGCGCCCGCGGCAGGACGGCAGGCCGCCCCTGGTCTTCGCCATGCGGAGCCAGCTGATGCTGCACCGGTGTATCGAGGCGGAATCCACCGAGACGCTCGACCGGCTGAAAGCGTGGCTAGGGCGGGGCGCCTGCGTCAGGCACAAAGCGACCCCGATTCCCGTCATAGTTCACTGGCCGCACGCGCCGCTCGCGCTTGCATCGCCCCGAAATCCGCACTAAGTTGGAGCGGGCGGCCGGGCTCCCGGCCGCGTGTACCGCGCCAGCATCACAAGCGGATTCGAGGCTGGCGCCGTGAAAATGTGACGCATCGATGGCGGAGCACGATGCTGTGCCATATGTTTTTCTTTCGCTGCTGCTGACGTGGACCAGTGTATTCGCACCGGCACTTCATGCTCAGACGAGGACAGTCATGCCCCTCACCCTGACCTCCACGGCGTTCGCCCATGGCGGCGAGATTCCCGGTAAGCTGACCTGCGAAGGCGCCGATATGTCGCCGCCGCTGGCATGGACAGGCATGCCGCCCGGCACGCGCAGCCTGGCCCTAGTCGTCGACGATCCCGACGCGCCTGATCCGGCCGCGCCGAGCATGACGTGGGTGCACTGGGTGCTGTACAACCTTCCGCCCGAGCCGGGGGCGCTGGCCGAAGGCGTGGCGCCGGCCGGCCTGCCGGCGGGCACCCGCGAGGGCCACAACGACTGGCATCGCACTGGCTACGGCGGGCCCTGCCCGCCAATTGGCCGTCATCGCTACTTCCACAAGCTCTATGCGCTCGATGTGGTGCTGCCGGACCTGGGCAAGCCCAACAAGGCGGCGCTGGAGCGGGCCATGCACGGGCATGTGCTGGCACAGGCGGAACTGGTCGGCACCTACAAGAAGTTGAGGCGCTAGTGAGACCGCCGCCGGATGCACACCCCGGCCAGGGAGACGAAAGTGAAATACGCGCGCAATACGCAACTCGTTGAATCCGCCCGGATGACCGATGTGCCGCCGACGCCATCCCCCAAGCTGGCCCGTGCGCGCGAGATCGCGCTTGCGCAAGGAGGATGCTAAGGGGCAGCTGCCCCCGTAAATTGCGGTGAAATCAAAAAGGATCTCTTTTCCCCCACACTTTTCCTCACGCAACGCAACACGACCCTCGGGGCGCTTTGCCGTTCGCGCGTCACCGTCCTACAACTGAGAGGTGGGCCGGAAGGCGCCGGACTGCACTTGTCGAGGAGGAGCATAATGTGCCGCTGGCTGGCCTACTCGGGCAAATCCGTTCCGCTGGAAACCGTGCTGTTCCAGCAGGAACACTCGCTGATCGACCAGAGCTTGAATTCGCGGCTGGGTCATACCACCACCAACGGCGACGGGTTCGGCGTCGGCTGGTATGGACGTCACTCGGAAGTGCCGTTCCGCTACCGCTGCTTGCACCCGGCGTGGAGCGACACCAACCTGCGCGAAACGGCACGGGCGGTGCGGGCGCCGCTGTTCGTCGCCCACGTGCGGGCGGCCACCGGCACGCCGACGCAGGAGACCAACTGCCATCCGTTCCGCTTCGGCCGCTGGCTGTTCGTCCATAACGGCCTGATCCGCGAATACCCCGTCGTGCGGCGCGACCTGATGATGGCCGTGGCGCCGCACCTGTTCCGCTGGATCGAGGGATCGACCGATTCCGAAGTGATGTTCTTCCTGGCCCTGACTTTCGGCCTAGAGCGCGATCCGCGCAGCGCGCTGGAGCAGATGGCGGGGCTGATCGAGGACGTCGGCCACTGCCACAACGTGCAGTTTCCGCTCAACATGACCGTCTGCGTGACCGACGGCCAGCAGATCGTGGCGGCGCGCTATTCGAGCGAGGCGGACTCGCGCTCGCTCTTCCACAGCACCTCGTTCAGGCAGTTACGCGCGCTCTACCCGGACGACCCGCGCATCATCGCCGCCGGCGACGATGCATTCCTGGTGCTGTCCGAGCCACTGATCGACGTGCAAGGAGTGTGGGAGGAGATTCCCGAGGCGACCATCTTGGTTGCCCGGGGAGGCGAAATCAAGCACGACCGCTTCTTGCCGCGGCTCCCGGACCAGTCGACATAATAGGGCCGCTATTTCATATCCACCGGATGTCGGGCGTGCAAGATCTTGCGCAGCGGCGCTATAGGTAAAGCAGCAAGCCGCTGCCTGCAAGCCTGCCTGTCTGCAAATTTAGTAACGACGATGCCGGCCTCCTTGCCGATTTCGTCCGTCGCTGCAGCGGCCTTATCAAAGACCGCTTCCTTGTCAACATCCCCGCTATATGCATACTCTAGGCACTATGCCGCCAACTGGTGCGCAGCCCAGGACTTCACCCACGCTGCGCATCAATCGATGATCGGCTTGGTTTGTGGCACAGCAAAATGAAGGAGCTGGCGATCCGGAGAAATGCTCCTCGACCAGATGAATTGACCCGATATGTGTCCCATCTAGAGCCTCTACCCACTCGCTGGAGACATGGTCGGCCGGATGCCACCAGGTGTACTGCTGCGTATTTGGGCGACAGCGGAACCACCATTCAAACATTTCCCCCGTACAGCCGCGTAGTTCCGTGCGGCAGGCCACGTGCAAGACGCCGTTTGCGAGACGTTCATAGCCGGTCTCCAGGGCAAGCGGGGCCGGATCGAGCAAGGCGTGCGCTTCAGATAAATCCATCTATTGCGGTTCAGGCAAATAGGTCTCGAATACGTGGAGTTCCAAGGGGTTGGCGATCGGCAAATAGGCGACACTTCGCTCACGCTCCGTCACTCAATGCAAGACTGCCGCACAAGATCCTCACGCTAATCTCCCCCCCGAGCGCGCCTTGCGCCCCGGCGGCGCTTCCGCCTGCGGCTGCGTATAAGCAATCTCCAGCCGATACGCCAGTGCCATGAATAGCGATTGCGCTAGGCAAAGCGTACTAGTCAGCGACCGGAACCCGAATGTAGCCCCATCCTGCACCGGCAGCAAAACCCGCGCATGATCCGCCAAAGGACTAAGCGGACTATCGCTAATGGCAAGGACACGCGCTCCGCGTCCGGCCGCTTCCTGCACAGCCAGCAACGTCTCCTGCGCATACGGCTCGAACGACACGGCGATCATCACGTCATCCGGTTTGAGCGCCCGTAGTTGCCCCTGCTGCATTTGCCCCAGCCCGTTTAGCCACTGGATCGGTTTGCCCGTGTGTTGCAGGGCGTAAGCGAGGTAGGCCCCCACCGGGAAGGCGCGGCGCGACGCCGCCAGCCAGATCGAGGGGGCTTGCACCAGGAGTTCCACGGCCTCGTCGAACAGGGTGTCGGCTACCCCGCGCTGCAGGGCTTCCAGGCTTTCTATGCTTCCGGCGATGACCTCCTGCGCGATGCCGGTGGCGGAGAGCGGCCCTTCACTGGCCCGTATCAGGTCCCGAACCCGATCCTGATAGTCCCGGTTAGGTGCGAGCTGCCGGGCCGCACTGTCGCGGAACAGCGCCTGCATCTGCGAGAACCCCGAGAAACCGAAATGCTTGGCGAAGCGGATGATCGCCGACGGTTGCACGCCGCAATGGCGGGCTACGTCGTGCACGCCATCGAGGACGAGGCGCTCGCGGTTTTTCTCGACGTATTGGGCGATGGTTTTCAGTTGCTTGCTCAGGCTCGGGAAGCCGGCCTGCATGGAGGCCAGGAACTGGTCGGCGGTGGCGTAGGGGAGGTTCGTGGTCATGCTGGGGCGTGTGGGGTAGCGGGCACGGCGGCGCCCTTCGCGCCGGGGCGAGGGGAGGGATGTATTGGAAAATATTTTCTCATAAATATAAAAAAGGAACAAAAATTCTATTCCTGGGCTATCATTCCATCCAAGCCGAGGGGGTGGCCACGAAACCTTTCCCTCGACGTTCCCTCGATCCCTGTCGCGCAGCGGCAGTCCATGACCAGATGACGGACACGAATGCGTTCTCTTTCCTTTCCCGCCAACCGGGACATCGATGTCGCTTGCCTGGGGCGGCTGGCGGTCGACCTCTATGCCCAACAGATCGGCTGCGGCCTGGAGTCGGCGAGCACCTTCGCCAAATACCTCGGCGGTTCCTCGGCCAATATCGCTTTCGGCACGGCCCGGCTGGGCCTGCGCTCGGCGATGATCTCGCGCGTCGGCAATGAGCAGAACGGACGTTTCCTCCTAGATACGCTTGGCCGGGAAGGCTGCGACGTCAGCCAAGTGCAGATTGACGACGAGCGCCTGACCGGGATGGTACTCCTGGGTATCAAGGATCAGGACACTTTCCCCCTGCTGTTCGCCCGCGAAAACTGCGCCGACATGGCGCTGGATGCCGAGGCGATCGATGCCGGCTTCCTGGCCCGCTGCCGCAGCCTGGTAATCACGGGCACGCACCTGAGCACGCCGGGCGTGCTGGCGGCGTCGCGGCGCGCGCTGGATATCGCCGGGCGCCATGGCGTGGTGCGGGTACTGGATATCGACTACCGGCCGGTGCTATGGGGCCTGACAGGCAAGGGCGATGGAGAGACGCGCTATATTGGCAACGCTGAGGTCAGCCGGCATTTGCAGGCGCAGCTAGGTGCTTTCGAGCTGATCATTGGCACGGAGGAAGAATGGCTGATCGCTGGCGGCGAAGCCGACCTGATGGCCAGCCTGCACCGCGTGCGCGCGTGCACCGATGCCACGTTGGTGGTCAAGCGGGGCCCGTTGGGATGCTCTATCGTGCAGGGCAAGATTCCCGCTGCCATCGACGACGCACTGACCGTGTACGGCGAGCGCGTGGAGGTGCTGAACGTGCTGGGGGCGGGCGATGCCTTTGCGTCTGGCTTGCTGAGCGGCTTGCTGCGCGGCAAGGACTGGAGCGAGGCTGCCGCCATCGCCAACGCCTGTGGCGCTATCGTGGTGTCCCGGCACGGCTGCGCGCCGGCCATGCCAACGCCAGCGGAGCTGGCGCACTGGTTCTCGGGCCAGCGGCAACCGCGTCCGGACCAGGATACGCAGCTTGCGCACCTGCATCGCGTATCGGTCAAGCGGCCGCAATGGCCGGAGCTGTATGTCCTGGCCTACGATCATCGCGCGCAGTTCGAGGATATGGCGCGCGCCGTGGGCGCCGACGCCAGCGCCGTGCCGGCGCTCAAGCGCCTGATTACGGAAGTGGTGGCCGAGGTGGAGACCGAAGCCGGCTGCCGCGGCAAGATTGGCGTGCTGATCGATGGCCGCCTAGGCGAGTCCGCCCTGCACGACGCCACTGGCCGCGGCTGGTGGCTAGGCCGGCCGATCGAGTTGCCGGGCTCCCGCCCACTGTGCTTCGACGGCGCGCGCTCGCTGGCCTCGGATCTCGCGCACTGGCCGCGCGAGCAGGTGGTGAAGTGCCTCGTTTTCTATCATCCGGACGATCCGGTGGCGCTGCGTGCGGAGCAGGACGAGCAATTGCAGGTGGTGTGGGAAGCCACGCGGCACAGCGGCCACGAACTGCTGCTCGAAGTGATTCCGCCCAAGGCCAGCCTGGCGCCCGACGACGAGGGCGAGGCCGCGGTGGGCGCGATCCGGCATTTCTACGATATCGGGTTGAAGCCGGAATGGTGGAAGGTGGGCGCGATGGCCAACCGCCAGTGGCAGGCGCTGGAAGCCCTGGTGAAGGAGCGCGATCCGTGGTGCCGTGGCGCCGTGATCCTTGGCCTGAACCAGCCGCTTGAGCAACTGGTGGAGAGCTTCGCACAAGCGACCTCGCCGCTGGTCAAGGGTTTCATGATCGGCCGCACGGTCTGGGCCGATGCCAGCCTGGCCTGGCTTGGCAAGGAGATTGACGACGCCGCGTTCCGGGCACAGGTGGGTGCCAATTTCCGCCGCCTGATCGCCGGCTGGCGAGCCAGCCGCCAGACGGCGCAGGCAGCGGCGGTTGCCATTGCGCAGGAGGGCAAATGACCCAGACCCACGCCAAAGTACTCCCGAATGGCGCCAGCGGGGCGAACCTGGCGCAAGCGGGCCGCAGCCTGCTCGTCAAAGCGCAACCCGGCCGCGTGATCGCGGACATTACGCCCCGGTCGGCGGGCTGGCAGCACGTAGGCTTCAAGGCGCTGCGATTGGACGCGGGCGAGGCCGAGGCGTTTGCCACCGGCGCGCGCGAGTTGTGCATTACGGTGTTGTCCGGCCAGGTCGACGTGCTGGTCGGGAGCCAGCGCTATTCCGCGCTGGGCAGCCGCCAGTCGGTGTTCGAGGATCAGTCTCCCTGTGCGGTCTACGTGCCCCCGGGCCGCGACGTATGCATCGACGCGCGCACCGGGGCCGAGGTGGCGCTCAGCACCGCGCCGGCGCAGGGCCGCTTGCCGGCGCGCGTGATCGAGCCTGGCCAGATGCGGCGCAGTGTACGGGGGGAGGGTGCCAATACGCGCTATGTCTGTGACATCCTGCCCGAGAGCGAACCGGCCGAAGGGCTGCTGGTGGTGGAGGTGATCACGCCTTCCGGCCATTCGTCCAGCTACCCGCCGCACAAGCACGACAGCGCGGGCACGGGCGAGACAGCGCTGGAGGAAACGTACTACCACCATCTCAATCCGCCACAGGGATTTGCCTTCCAGCGCGTGTACACCGACGACCGCAGCCTGGACGAGGCGATGGCTGTGGAGCACCGCGACACCGTGATGGTGCCGCGCGGCTACCACCCTTGCGCCGTGCCTTACGGCTACGACCTTTATTACCTCAACACGATGGCCGGCCCCGAGCGGCGCTGGGCGTTCAAGAACGATCCCGCGCATGAGTGGATGCTCGTGCCACGCTGAACGCCTGCTGCTCACCCGCGGCCAGATTCGAAAAGACAAGGGAACACCGCAGTTCCCGGCACAACTGGAGACATCGACATGAAGAGCAAACTCGCCCGTATTCTGACGAGCGCCGCACTGGCGTTTGGCTGCGCCAGCGGCGCGCACGCGCAGGCCTACCCCACCCAGCCGGTCAAGTGGATCGTGCCCTACGCGCCCGGTGGCACCACGGACGTAATCGCGCGCGGCCTTGCCGTGAAGATGGGACAGGACCTGGGCCAGCCGGTGGTGGTGGAAAACCGCCCAGGCGCCGCCAGCATCATCGGCGCCACCGCGATCGCGCGCGCCGCGCCTGACGGCTACACCATCGGCACCGCGGATTCGGGCACGCTGGCTTTCAACCCGGCCATGTATGCCACCCTGAGCTACGACGCTGACAAGGACTTTACCTTTATCGGCGGGCTGGGGCGCATGCCGCTGGTGCTGGCCGTGCATCCGGCTTTCCCGGCGCGCGACCTGAAGGAATTCCTGGCGCTGGCGCGCAAGACACCCGGCAAGGTTTCCTCCGCATCGTCGGGGCCGGGCTCGCCACTGCATGTTGCGTTGGAACTGTTCAAGCAGCGCACCAAGACCGATATCCTGCATGTCCCCTATAAGGGTTCTTCGCCCGCGCTGCAGGACCTGATGGCGGGGCAGGTACAGTCGATGTTCGTCGACCTGCCGCCCAGCCTGCCCTTGATCCGCAGCGGCAAGATTCGCGTGCTGGCTGTGGCTACGCCGCAGCGGCTGGCCATCCTGCCCGATGTGCCGACCATGGCCGAAGCGGGGCTGCCCGGCTTTGAGGCCTACGCCTGGCAAGGCTTCGTCGGCCCGGCGCGGCTGCCGGCGCCGGTGGTGACGCGCCTGAGCAAGGAACTGGTCGCAGCGCTGCAGCATCCGGAGACTCGCGCCAAGCTGGAGGAACTCGGCATCCAGCCGATGCCGATGTCCCCCCAGGAATTCAATCAGTTCACGCGCAGCGAGCAGAAGCTGTGGTCCGGCGTGATCAAGGCGGCCGGCATCCGGCTGGATTGAGCGTTATTTCCAGCAAAGTTCATCGAAGAGACGCCCATCATGACCTCATCGCTACTTCAACGCCGCGCCGTGCTGCGGGCCATGGCAGCCGTGTCCGCCGTGGCGGCTTGCCCGGTCTTTGCCCAGGGCGGGGCGTATCCCACCCATCCGATCGAACTGATCGTGCCGTTTGCCGCGGGCGGTGGCACCGACGTACTGGCGCGTGCCTTTGCCGAGGCGGCGCGCAGATATTTGCCGCAGAGCTTCGTGGTCCTGAACAAGTCCGGCGCCAGCGGCGCGGTGGGTTGGGCCGACCTGGTCAGCGCCAAGCCGGACGGCTACCGGCTCGCCATCATCACCGTCGAGCTGACGATGATTCCGCATATGGGGCTAGCCAAGTTCACCGCGGACGACATGATCCCGCTGGCTCGCCTGAATGCCGACCCCGCCACCATTGCCGTGCGCGCCGATTCGCCGTACCAGACGATCGAAGAATTCCTAGCCGCCGCCCGCAAGCAGCCGGGCATGCTCCGCGTGGGCAATGCCGGGCCCGGTTCCCTCGGGCACCTGTCAGCGGCCGCACTGGAAGACAAGGCCAGGATTCAGCTCAACCACGTGCCGTTCCGCGGCGCCAATCCCGCGGTGCTGGACTTGCTGGGCGGCCATATTGAGGCCGTGGCGGTCACACCGGTGGAGGTGGCTACCTATGTCGCGGCCGGCAAGATCCGCCCGCTCGCGGTGATGTCGGAGCAGCGCATCAAGGCGGGCTGGGAGAAGGTGCCCACGCTCAAGGAGCGCAACGTGGACCTGGTCATCAACGGCTGGCGCGGCATAGCGGCGCCCAAGGGCACGCCGCCGGAAGTGGTGGCCGTGCTGCGCGCCATCATCGAGAAGACCATGCAGGAGTCTGCTTTGCGCGAGACCATGGCCAAGCAGAACATGGGTGAAGGCTATCTCGACGAAGGCGCTTTCAAACACGTGATCGCGCGCGACAACGCCACCTTCAAACAGCTGATCACCAAGCTCGACATCAAAACCTGACTACCAGGATCCGAGGCTGCTTCGGTCAGCCGCCATTGCCCACGGCGTAAAGCGCCGTGGCGCGCCATCTTTTTCTTTAACCGAATCCCATTCACTCAACGCAACACCTCAAGGATTCCGCCGATCTCAGCCAAAGCGCTTCAGGCGCGGATTTATGATATTTTAGATTTAACATAATGCGTATTATGTGTTTTTTAGGTGTCAGGGCTAAATAGTAATGTCGTACTTGAGCCAAATAGAAATGTCGTACCCATGAGCTAACGCGAGCATGCTG
>NZ_JBXAHA010000039.1:0-33498 GCF_058794615.1 Cupriavidus sp. GW823-FHT07A04 | reverse complement strand
CCTATACTGGTAGCGCCTGGGTTGGACGGGAGCGCGCCGTGAAGGATCGAGGGTTGATCACCATGAGTCTGCGTGAAGTTGACCGCTTCAAGGTCATTCAGGCAACGGCCGAGGGCCTGCTGGCGCAGGCGCTCGGCCTGATTCGCGACACCTATGCCGACTTCGGTCCAACCCTGGCCTGCGAGAAGCTGCGTGAACGCCATGGCATCGTGCTGGCCAAGGAGACCGTGCGCCGCCTCATGATCGACGCGGGTTTCTGGGTGCCGCGCCGGCTGTGCCCGCCCAAGGTTCACCAGCCAAGGAATCGGCGCGCCTGTTTGGGCGAATTGATCCAGATCGATGGCAGCGATCACGCCTGGTTCGAAGATCGCTCGTCGCCTTGCACGTTGCTGGGCGAGCCGCCGCGGCCGCACAACCCGCCGCTGCACGTGAAGCGGCAGCGGCTGATCAACCGGCTGGACCTGGAGCGGGCGATCAAGGGCACGCCCATGCCGTAGTTTGGTTCCTTGCCGCCCGGAAGTGGACGCGGGACGGGACAGTCTCCAAGGGCGGCTACCGACGTTCGTCCTTCCGAAGAGCGGACATCGGGCCGAAACAAGAGTCGAGTCGCAGGCAACATTGGGGCGGCGCCGCAAAGCCAATTCCTGTTTGGCTTCGCACACTCAAAGAGGGGGACGGTTCAGTTCAACCCATCGCCGCACGGTGGGTCTCTCCCACTGACATGCAGCGTAGTCCATTAACCTTGTTGGTACCGGATCGTCGGCAAGCGCAGACCAGTTCAGACAGCACGGCTTGCCGCCTGTTCCAGACTAGCCCGCGCGATTACACGGTGGAACGGTGTGATTACCGCGAGGTACGTCCGTCCCAGCAAGTTATGGCAATGCACTACGGTCACCAGGACGAGCTCCCTGCCGCCTGCCGCACCCGTGCGCAGCTGGATCGCGAGCCGGAAGTCGAGATGCCGATCGTCCTCGCCCATCACCAGTTCCCCCGCACTCTTCGACCGCAGTGGAAAGAAACCGATCACCGGCCCTCGCGCCGCCGCAGCAATACCGACCGCACGAGACGATTTGACGCCGACTGTCGCCATAATCGTGTCCCGTACCCGCGTCAGCGCACGAATCCACCACGCCTGCCGCTCGAATCCAGCGCGCGCTAACATTTCGAGATCGTCGCTGGCCCCCGCCGGCAACTGAACCGCATACGCATCCAGCAGGTCCGCGCTCCTATAAAGCGGCGCCAGGATGCTGTCGGATGGCATGGGTATCGCATGAGCTTTTTGGGCATTGATCATCAATCAATCTCTCCATGGTTTGGGTTTAGCGCGAGAGCCTGCGCTAGACATTGTTTCTCTGTGCGATCAGCACACCGCGAGCCATTCGCCTCGGGAACGATGGATGGATCTGCCACGCAGTTGTTATCGCTAGGACGCCGCGATCTACTTTGAAGAACCGAACCTGCTCGGTGCCAATCCAGGCTGGATGCCACGCCGTGTCGACCTTGATGATGAGTTTATCCTCATCCTCGACACGACACCAGAATAAGCAATCATTGTCTCGAAAAGGGCCGCCGGATCGCTATTCAGGCGCTCTCTGGATGTGAGTATCGACATCATCCTATCGCGTTCGATGACAATATGACCGAGTGGTTCGACACCGTATGTGTCCGCGCGCTCGCCTGTATCCTCGAACTCGACCTGAATCTAAATAATGGGGATCGGCTGGATCTAGGCAGCGGGATGATGCAAACCTATACTGCCGCACCGTTTATACACGAGGAATGACTGTTGAAAATGCCATCCCCCACTCCCCGCACCCGCATACGCCGGCTCCCGGAGCTTGCGCTCTATGAAAAGGCGGCGCTTTATTCGATAATCGATTCAGCTTATGTCTGCCATATTTCTTTTTACGATGGCGAATCCAGTCATGTCATTCCCACTGCGTGCTGGCGCGATGGCGATAGGCTATACGTCCATGGCTCCAATGGCGGGCGCCTTATTCGCCAACTAACCAGTGCCAAAGAGGCAGCGGTAGCCATTACCCACTTGGACGGACTCGTGTTGGCAAAGTCTGCATTTAATCGCGCCATGAATTATCGCTCCGCGATTATTTATGGGCGATTTAATGCTGTAAATGACGAGGCGGAAAAGCGCCGACTGATGGATGTTTTCATGAGGCTGATTGCGCCAGGCCGTGAGGGGGATGCCCGGCCGGGGAGCGCGAAGGAGTTTGCTGCGACGACGATTCTAGGCATCGCGCTCGATGAAGCCGCCGCGAAAGTTCGAACTGGCGGGCCGATTGATGACGAATCAGACCTGGATTTGCCAATTTGGGCCGGTGTCCTGCCGATGGTGACGCTGCCACAGACGCCGATTGCTGCATCGACCAGCATCGGAGCAGAACCAGTGTACGTGAGGCAATGGAAGGCGTCTTAGTCAGCGTCATTGAATGGCATGGGATACCGCTTAGTGGTGTTGATCGGTGGATTCATTGGAAGAGGCACGGGAAATGGACCGTAGCCCTTGTTCCTGTAGTACGCCGCTTAGGCAGTCCGCTGGGGTGCTGCGGAACTCCGGCTTATGACATGCCGGTGGCGAACGAACAGGAACGCTGGCTTGCCGGCATGTCGACCCTGTGGCATGGCGCCGCGCGCCGGAAAATTCCACACAACGGATGGAGAAGCCCCTTATAATGCAACTTGGTTGCAATAAGGGGTCAATCACGTTGGCCCCCCCGTTGGGACTGGCCGTCTCGCGCCGCGTCACCGCCGAGCCCCCAACGCGCTACCCAGCGCCAGCGCTTTCCTCTGATCCGAACATGCCGATACTTTCTGTCACTCCAGCCGGCCAACGACGGCGTAGTCCTCTCGCCGCACTGGCCGCCGCCACGGCGATCACCGCGTCGCTCGCCGATGCCGAGGAGGCGCCCGCGACGACGCTCCCCGAAGTCTCGGTGGTCAGCACCGCCGACAAGACCTACGCGCCTTCCTCCTCCACCGGCGCGACTCGCACCGAGGCCCCGCTGCGCGAGGTGCCGCAATCCGTGCGTGTGTTGCCGCGCGAGCTGCTCGACGATATCGGCGCCACGCGGCTGGATCAGACCTTCGACTACGCCAGCGGCGTGTCGCGCCAGAACAGCTTCGGCGGCCTGTGGGACAACTACGCGATACGCGGTTTCACCGGCAACGAGAACACCGGCGCTGGCTACCTCGTCAACGGCTTTGCCGCCAACCGCGGCTTCACCGCGCCGCGCGACGCAGCCACCATCGAACGCGTGGAGGTGCTCAAGGGCCCGACCTCCTCGCTGTACGGCAACAGCGAACCCGGCGGCAGCATCAACGTCATCACCAAGCAGCCACAGTTCAAGCCCAGCCAGACCTACGACATGGAGGTCAGCAGCCGTGATGGCTACCGCGTGTCGGCCGACGTCACCGGCACCATCAGCGACAATGTGGCAGGGCGGCTGATCGCCGTGGGCGACCACGAAGGCAGCACGCGCGACTTCGTCAACAGCAAGCGCTACCTGGTGGCGCCGTCGTTCACCTGGACCCTGGGCGCTGACACCATCGTGCAGTACGCAGCCGAGTTCCAGCGCTACACCACCCCGCTGGACCGCGGCGTGTTGGCCATCAACGGGCAGTTGGGCGCCGTACCGCGCTCGCGCTTCCTCGGCGAGCCAAACGATAGCGACATCCGCCTCGACAGCCAGTCGCACCAGTTGAGTGTTGAACATCAGTTCTCGCCTGACTGGAAGGGCCGCCTGGCCGCGGCCTACCGCGGCGGCAGCCTGGTGGGCTACTCCACCGAGGCCAGCGCGCTGTCCGCAGACCAACGTACCCTGAGGCGCCAGCGTCGCTATCGCGACTACCAGTCCGACGACGTCTCGCTGCAGGCCGACATGACCGGCAAGTTCACCACCGGCGCGATCGGCCACGAGCTGCTCGTCGGCGTGGACGCCTACCGCTTCGGCAACACCCAGGTGCAGCTGCGCAAGAACCCCAGCGCCAGCGCGCCCTATGCCATCGACATCGACAACCCGGTCTATGGGCAGACCCCACCCACACTGGCAGCCAACACCGACACCTACGAGCGCCAGACCAATCTCGGCCTCTATGCCCAGGACCAACTGCGGCTGGGCGAACGCTGGCGCCTGCTGGCCGGCGTGCGTTTCGATGCCTACAACCAGTCGCTGGACAACCGCCTGGCCGGCACCAGTGCCAGCCAGCATCAGAGCGCGGTCTCGCCGCGCATCGGCCTCACCTATCTGGCCAGCAACAACGTCTCGCTGTTCGCCAACGCCAGCCGCTCGTTCCGCCCCAATACCGGCACCGATTCCGCCGGCAACCCGTTTTCTCCAGAACACGGGCGGGCTGTCGAGGCCGGCGTGAAGCTCGACAGCGACGACCGCCGTCTCGGCGCCACACTGTCGGTGTTCGAGATCCGCAAGCGCAACGTGCTGACCACCGACTCGCTGGATCCCTCCTACTCGGTGGCCGCCGGCGAGGCGCGCAGCCGCGGGGTGGAACTCGACGCGTCCGGGCAGCTCGGCACGCATTGGCGTGTGACCGGCAACTTTGCCTATACCGACGCCGAAATCACCCAGGACAGCACGCTTGCCGCCGGCACGCCGCTGGCCAACATCCCGCGCACCAGCGGCAGCGTGATGGCGGTGTACGAGGATGCGGCCCCCATCGGCCAGCGCTACGGCGTGGGCGGGGGCATCCGCTATGTCGGCAAGCGCTCCGGCGACTCGCAGAACAGCTTCTCGCTGCCCGCCTACACGCTGGCCGACGTGCTGGGCTATTGGCAATACAGCAAGACGGCACGCGTGACACTCAACGTCGACAACCTATTCGACAAGACCTACTACGCCAGCTCTTATAGCAGCGTGTGGGTCATGCCCGGCGCCGGCCGTACTGTGCGCCTGGGCCTGCGGCTGAGCTACTGAGGCCTGTTCGCGCGCATGCAGGCACTGAAACGCTGGTGGACCATGACCTTGCCGGCTCACTCGTCCGTTCGCGCCGTTGCCTGCCCTTCTGTCTCACAGTGGCACCCAGGTGCCGCATCCTTCGGTGCCGATGGCAACGTGCGTGCCATTTCCGGCTCGGGGCCCTAGCGCTGGCCGCCGGGCCACTGTTTGGATCTCCCGGCCGTCAATCATGACGGGCCTGAGCAAAATAAGAAGGTTACCTTTGTAGTTTTCCTTCGTATCGGCTACATTGGGGGGATGCATTCCAACCACAAACAAGATGATCCGCAGGTTGCCGGCGCGTCCGCGCTGGCAACCGATCTACGTATCGTGATCGGCCAGCTAAGGCGCCGCCTGCGTGAAGAGGTGCATCCGGGCGATCTCACCTGGTCGCAGATGTCGGTTCTTGGCCGCCTGGAGCGCGACGGTCCGGCCACTGTGACAACCCTGGCGCGGGCCGAGGGTGTGCGGTCGCAGTCCATGGGCGCCACGGTTGCCGTCCTGGAATCAGCCCGGATGGTGAGCGGTGCGCCGGATCCGGTCGACGGGCGGCGGACCATCTTGTCGCTCACGGCTGACGCCAGGGAGATGATCCTGGCGACCCGGGCAGCGCGCGAAGACTGGCTGCTCCGTGCCATCCGGACACAGCTGGCGGCGACGGAGCAAGAGGAGCTTGCGGCCGGCATCGCCCTGCTCAAACGGCTGGCCGACTCGTGACGGGGCCCTTTCAAAGCCCCGGCCAGCGCCCCGCTCCGGACTCGCCGAAGTCCCTACCTTAGTCCCTATCGACCGTGAGAAAACACCATGCCAGTCACCGTTCTTGATCCGAAAGCCGCTCTCGTTGTCATCGATCTGCAGCAGGGAATCGTCTCGCTTCCCGTCGTGCACCCGGTCGATGAGGTCGTGAAGCAGTCTGCGGCCCTTGCCACCGCGTTCCGTGGCCACGGCCTGCCAGTTGTGCTGGTCAATGTTGCCGGCGGCGCCCCCGGCCGTACCGAACAGGGACGCAGGCTTGGCGATCTTCCTGCCGGATGGGACGATCTGGTGCCCGAGTTGAACCGGCAGCCGGCTGACCACACGGTGACAAAGCGGACCTGGGGAGCCTTCACCAATACCGATCTTGAGGCGCAACTGAGAAAGCTGGGTGTGACACAGGTGGTGCTTGCCGGCGTTGCGACCAGCATCGGCGTGGAGTCGACCGCGCGCCAGGCGTATGAGCTTGGGTTCAACGTTGCCCTGGCCGTCGATGCCATGACCGACATGAGCCTGGACGCGCACGCGAATAGCATTGCGCGGATTTTCCCTAGGCTGGGGGAGACTGGCACAACCCGCGAGATCATCGATCTGCTCGAAAAGGGCGGTAGCCGGTGAGTGGCACCTTCCGTTCGCGGGCATCGGCGCCGGCGCGGGCTTTGCCGCTGCGATCGTCGGCGTGCGTTACTTCGCGAAATATCATCGCCTGCGCTTGCGCATCGACGCCGGGCGCCTGCGCTTGAGCTTGGACGAACACTTGCTCAAGCCGAAGGCGTGAGCCGCCTGTTACACGGCCTCGTCGCCCATCGCGCTGCGGATCTGCGCGGCAAGTTTCATCAGGTGTGGCTTGAGAATGCGTGCGGCGCTGGCCGGCGTTGCCTGCGTGGTGGTGCTGACGTTCAGCACGTGGATGGCGTAGCGCTTGAACACCAGTGGCGTGGAGAGCGCGACCACTTCCGGCTGCCAGCTCGCCATGCACCAGCCTTGCTTGCGCACCTGCCCGATGGCTTGCTCGATGTCTTGTGCAAGTGCAGGCCAGTTAGCGCGCAAGCGCCTGCCGAAGCCTTCCAGCAAGGCCTTGGTTTCCTGCTCGGGGGCCGCGGCCAGGTAGGCGCGTCCCAGGGAGGTCAGCTCCATGGGCACACGCTGCCCGGTCACCACGCTGCGCAGCGAAACCTTGCGGCTATAGCGGACGGATTCCAGGTAGACCATCTCGTCGCGGTCGGCCATGGCCAGCCCAACGTTGATGTGCTGGCTTTGCGCGAGCTCGCGCATCAACGGGGCTGCTGCCTGCAGCACGGCAGAGCCGGTGCGCATGGCGTGCGCCAGGCTCAGGACCGGCGGGCCGAGCCGGTAAGCGCGCAGCGTGGCGTCGTACAGGAGGAAGCCGGCCTCGACCAGGCTTTGCGTGAGCCGGCTGACGGTCGAGCGCGGCAGGCCGGTGCGTTCGGCCAGGTCGCCGTTGCCCAGCACTTCCGAGCCCGCGCGAAACGCCCGGAGTATCTCCATGCCGCGCTCGAGCGAGCGATTGGCCGACGTGCTGCTCGCCCTGCCACGCGCCCGCGATAGCGCTAGTTCGGGATCCAAGGTCATGCTCCTGGGGAGGACTGATTTCCGGCAGCCGGAATTAAAGCATCGGAGAGGAGTCTGGCATCATTTGGCATGACTATGCCAGACTCCCCTGCCCGGCTCCCTGCCATCAGCCCGCCAGCACAACCACGCCATCTGCCGCCCGCACGCCTTGCGATGCCGGCAGCACGAAGACCGGGTTGATCTCTGCCTCCACCAACTGCTCGCCCAGCGCTGCCGCCATGCCGGAAAACGCCACAATGGCATCGGCCAGCGCCGCAACGTCGGCCTTGGGCCGCCCGCGGAAGCCGTCCAGCAGCGGCCAGGTTTTCAGTTCCTGGATCATGCCAAGTGCTTCGGTGTGCGACAGCCCGCCGGCCGGCGGCAGCATGCGCATGGTGGTGTCCTTGAACAGCTCCGCGGTCACGCCGCCCATGCCAAGCAGGATCGCGGTGCCGAGCGCGTCGCGGTGCATGCCAAGGATCATCTCCACGCCGCCGGTGACCATCTCCTGGACGAGGAAGCGCTGGGGCACCACGCCGGTATGCGTGCGCACGTCGTCGGCCATCGCCGACAACCGCGCCGCTATGTCTTGCGGCGTCAGGTTGACGGCGACGCCGCCCACATCGCTCTTGTGCGTGATCTCGGCGCTGAGGATCTTAAGGACCGCGCGGGCACCGAGGGCCTTGGCGGCGTCGCTGGCTTCTTGCCCATTGCGTACGATGCGCTCGCGCACCGACGGGATGCCAAAGCGCGCGAAGAGCTGCTTTGCCGCTGCCTCATCCAGCGCGCCGCGCGGCAGCTCCCCGGCGACGCGGGCTGCCGCCGGGGCCGGGACGTCAGGCGTCTCGCGCCATTGCCCTGCACGCAGCATGGCGCTTAGCGCGGCCGTACAGCTCTCGGGCGCGCTGAATGCTGGCACGCCGCGCGCGGTCAGCAGGCTGGCCACCTGCGGCGCATGCGGGCTGACGAAGGCCACCACCGGCTTGTCGCTGGTGGGCAGGCAATCCTGGATCGCGCCTGCCATCAGGTCTGGCATGGCCAGGCCGGACGACCCGACGATGATGGCAACGGCGTCATAGCTCGGGCTATCCAGCAGCGCCCGGATTGCGCCGCGCAGCAGGTCCGGCTGCAGGCCTGCCAGGGTGACATCGATGGGGTTGCGATCCAGTGCCGCGTGATCGCCCTGCTGCAGCGAGCGCAGCCGTTGCGCGGTGGCTTCATCCGGCGCGGGCGTCTCGAAGCCGGACAACCCGAGGCTGTCCGAAACCAGCGTGCCGGCGCCGCCAGTCGAGGTCAGGATGGCAACCCGATTGCCGCGCAGCGCCCTGCCGGTGGCGAGCGCGGCGGGCATGTCGAGCAGGTCCGCGAAAGTTTGCGCGCGGATCACGCCGGCTTGCCGGAACAGCGCGTCGTACATCCGGTCCGCGCCGGCCAGCGCGCCCGTGTGCGACACCGCGGCGCGTGCCCCCGCCTCGGAGCGGCCGATCTTGAACGCGACCACCGGCTTGCCTGCCCTGGCCGCTTTCAGCGCGGCGGCACGGAATCGGTCGGGATGGCGCACGCTTTCCACATACAGCGCAATCACGCGGGTGGCCTCATCATCCGCAAGGTAGTCGACGAAATCCGCCAGGTCGAGGTCCACTTCATTGCTGGTGGAAACCAGCTTGGAAAGCCCGATGCCGCGCGCGGCGGCGCGCGAGAGCAAAGCGCCAAGAATGCCGCCGCTCTGCGAGACCACGCCGATGTTGCCGACGGGGAAATGATCCATCTCCAGCGCCCCGCTGGCGGAGAGCGGGATATTGTCGGTGAGGTTGACCAGGCCGATGGTGTTGGGGCCGAGCAGGCGCATGGCGCCGGCTGCCTCGATCAGCTCCGCCTGGCGGCGCGCGCCTTCGGCGCCCGTCTCCGAATAGCCGCTGGCCAGCACGATGGCGGCGCCGGTGCCGAGCGCGGCCAGCTCGCGCACGGCCAGGTGGGCGCGCTGCGCGCCTAGCAGGACGATGCCCACATCCGGCACTTCCGGCAACGTGTCGATATCCGCATAGCAGCGGATGCCGTCAATCTCGCCCACCTTCGGGTTGACCGGGTAGATGGCGCCGGCGAAGCCGTGTTTTTTCAGGTAGGCGACCGGGCGCCCGGCGGTCTTGGCCGCATCGGCGGAAGCGCCGATGATGGCGACGCTGCGCGGCTTGACCAGGCGGGCGATGGCGGAGAGTGCGTTTTCTGCGTTATCTGCGTCCATGGTGTCAGGCCTGTTCCTTTCCAGCCATCTTGGCCAGGAATGCCAGCACGGATTCCCGATGCTCGGCGCTGGTGTAGCAGATGCCCTGTGCCTGGCTGCCTTGTGCGAATACCTGCTCGGCCGGCAACTCGAAGGCCTGGTTCAGGATGGACTTGCCCAGCGCCAGGGCAGTCGCGGAGCCCTGGCTCAGCTCCGCCGCCCAGGCCCTGGCACTGGGCAACAGCGCTTCCGGCTCGCTCACGCGATCCGCGATGCCCAGCTGGAGGGCCTCTGCGGCATCGACCTTGCGCCCGCTGAAGATCAGTTCCTTGGCCTTGGACAGCCCGGTGCGGCGCGGCAGGAAGTACATGCCGCCGCCGTCCGGGATCAGGCCACGATGGATGTACGACCAGGCGAAACTGGCGCTTTCCGAGGCCACCACAAAATCGCAGCTCATGGCCATATCGGCACCCAGCCCGGCGGCGGCGCCATTGACCGCGGCAATGGTGGGCTTGGGCATGTTGTGCAGCAGCGCCACGGTATGGTGCACCCGTTGCTGGCGCGACCAGCCGTTGAACGCAACCTCGCCCGCCGGCGCATCCATGCGCCGCTGCATGCCGGCCACATCGCCACCTGCGCAGAAGCCTTTACCGTTGCCGGTGAGCACCAGCGCCCGAATGGTCTTGTCCTGCGTGACATGCTCCAGGGCGGCGATCAGCTCGGTGCGCATATCGTCGGTCATGGCGTTGCGCTTTTCAGGGCGGTTCAGCGTCAGGGTGGCGATCCCGGCGTCGATGTCGAGCGTGATCAGTGAAGTGGTGTTCATGGTGGGTCTCTCTACCTTGTGTTTTGTGCTTCGCGCTTGGTGCTTGGTGCTTGGTGTTCTGTGTATTGCGCGCCGATGCGCAATCGAGGGCTGCCGGATTACTCTGCGGTGATGTTGGCTTGCTTGACCACCCGGCTCCAGCGAACCTCCTCGGCGCGCACATAGCGGCCAAATTCCTCGGGCGTTCCCGCGCTGACTTCCAGGCCCTCGGTTTCGGCACGCTTGCGGAACGCCTCGGTCTGCACCGCCTTCCTGGCGGCGGCGTTCAGGCGGGCAATCACCGCGGCGGGCGTGCCTGCCGGCACGAAGAGCCCGTACCAGCTTTCGGCCACGTAGCCGGGCACGCCGCTTTCCGCGATGGTGGGCACCTTCGCCAGGACAGGGCTTGTCGAGCGCTTGGCCGTGGTCACCGCGATCGCGCGCAGCTTGCCGTTCTCAAGCAACGACCCGACTGCGGAGGCCGTGGCGAACATCACATCCACCTGGCCGCCCAGCAAGTCTGTAATGGCTGGGCCGGCGCCTCGGTAGGGGATGTGATTGAGGTCGACTTTGGCCAGTGACTTGAACAGTTCACCCGCGAGGTGCGCGGAGGTGCCAGGGCCCTGCGATGCAAACGAGATTTTCCCTGGCTTGGCCTTGGCGGCAGCGATCAGGTCCTGCACCGTCTTGTAGGGGCTGTCCGGGCGAACCACCAGCACGTTGGGTGACTGGCCCACCAGCATCACCGGCGCAAATGCCTTGTCGGTGGCATAGGGCAGCTTGGCGTGGATGCTCGGGTTGACTGCGTGCGCAAACGTGGCCATTACCATGGTGTAGCCATCCGGCGCGCTCTTGGCCACCGTGTCGGAGCCGATGATGGTACCGCCACCCGGCTTGTTGTCGATGATCACCGGCTGGCCGAGATCCTGCGACATCGTCACGCCCATGGTCCTGGCGATCAGGTCGGTGCCACCGCCCGGGGCGAAGGGTACGACGAGGCGAATGGGCTTTTCCGGGAAGGCTGCGGCGTTCGCGGCTGGCGCCAGCGCGCCCGTGGAGGCAAGCGCAATGGCCAACGCGGCCAGCGCCCTGTTGAAAAGGGGGAATGAATTAGGCACTTGCGTCTCCGTCTGGGTTTCTTGACGGGACAGGCGCCATGCTTTGCCCTGCCCGTCGTTTATCGATGAACCCAGATTAAGCGCAAATACGGTCGAATACAGCCCTGCATTTCCACGCAGTGGAATTGAGATCCGGCCTCGGCGGGCCTGCTTGGGGCCAGTATGGTCGCCCGCCCGGCCGCTACCGGCATCCCGAAACTACCGTCACGACAAGCGGCCGCGGCAACATGCCGGATGCGTCAAGATGACGTCCCACGTAGTCACGCAGCTCAGCCTCAATGGCTGCGTGGAGCGATGTCGGCACCTCTTCCCACAAGCGCATCGACCGCGCGTGCGCAACCGCATGCTCGATGGAAAGCGACTCCATCGTTTGGATCCGGTCTTCGCGGACCGCGTGAAAGCCGCCGGCGGCTAGCGTCCCGGCAGGCTGGTATTCGGCTTTGGGCCGCGCCTGGCTCAGGGCCACGTGGCGGCCGACGATGTCAACGATGGCCTCGCGGAAATCGCCCGCGTCGTTCTTGTTGACGACGACGAAGGCCGCGCCTGGCATCAATACGCGGCGGATGTTGCGCACTGATGCATCGTCCGAGAACCAGTGGAACGCGCCGAAGGCGGTAGCCCCGCTGAATGCCGCGTCGGCAAAATCCAGGCGATCGGCGCCCATTACGTGGTACGCGCCCGCCTGCCCCAGCCGGCGCGCCTCGTCGATCATGTCGGGGTCAACGTCGATCCCGACCGGGCGAAAACCGCACGCGGTCAGTTGCCGGGTGGCGATGCCCGTGCCGCATCCGATGTCGAGGATGGCTTGCGTCTGTGCCGCCGCCAGAATATCTGCGACCTTGTCCATCACAGCCGTGCTGTAGGACTGGCGTGCCTGGCTGTAGATGGCTGCGGATTCGCCGAATGACATGAGTGGGGTACTCCTGAGAGGATGGCCGGTCAGGCCAATCCATGAAAGACGTTCAGCCCGGGTACACAGGCGACGCCACCGGGTCGTGCATCATGAAGCGGTCACGGCCGTTGCGCTTGGCCTCGTACATGGCAGCGTCGGCCTTTTCGAGCAGGAATTCCAGCGATGGCGACGCCGGGATTTCGCAAACCGCGCCAACGCTGATGGTGACGCAAGGGTGCTCTGGCCAGCCGCCATGCGGCAGCGCCAGCGAGCGCACGGCATTAAGCAGGCGCAGGCCAACTTCCCGTGTATTGGCTGGCGTGATCGCTGGCAGCACGATGGCGAACTCTTCGCCGCCAACGCGGGCGCAGAAGTCGCCGGGGCCGTTGCGCATGGCTTCGCCGATGGCGGCGGCAACGCGGCGCAGGCATTCGTCGCCATGCACATGGCCGTGGAGATCGTTGTACTGCTTGAAGTAATCGACGTCGATGATCAGCAGGCCGACGGGAATGCCGCGCTCAAACGCGTCGGCTATCGCGGCGGCGGCCTCGCGCTGGAAGTAGCGCCGGTTGCGCGCGCCGGTGAGCGCATCGCGATACAGGTCCGCCTCGATGCGTGAGAGCTTTTCCTCGGTCTCGCCGAGCCGCACCGCCAGGCTGGAGTTTTCCACCGTCAACGCGTGCTCACGCGAGCGAAAGCGCGTGACATCGCGCAGGAACACAATGATTCCGACCGGCTGCCGGTTCAGGTTGCGCACCGAATCCACGGTGAGCTCGTAGTCGACACGCTCCTCCGAAATCAGGTGCGAGCCGCCGCTGCCAGGCGCGCCGCTGCGGCTGGCAGCGATCGCGTCCCGCCAGGCCGGCGGAAACGCGCTGCCCCGCTCCACCTCCACCAGCAGGCGCCGCGCGGCAGGGTTGAAGTCGACGATGATGTCGTTGGCATTCACGATCACGCAGCCTTCTTGCAAGGCATCGAAGACCCTGAGCCTGGCGTAGTGGCCAACGTCATCCAGGTGCCTGCGCAGCGCGCATACCCACACCAGCACCGCCGTCACCGCGAAGGTGGCGGGGGTCAGGTCGCCGCCCAGCGGGCCCGTCCATCCGCGCAAGTACGCGATATTGGCCACCAGCGGCAACGCCAGGCCGCCCGCAAGCACCGCCCTTCCCCCGCGGGTCAGGCTGCTGCTTGGCACCCGGGCCGTCAGCAGGAAGTAAACGCTGATCAGCAACAGCAGGTAGGTGTAGGCAGCCGCCGCGGCGTATCCCGGGCCATGGCCGAAGACGGCGCCCGGTGGCGCGCCCCCCGGCACCAGCTGGATCGACGTCCAGATCAGGTGATGCCGTTCGTTGGTAAAGACCAGGGCCAGCGTCACGATATTGATGACGATGGGCAGCGAGAGCAGCGACCAAGGGATGACGAATCTTGGCCGGCTGAGCTGGACGATGGCGCAGAGCCAGCCGATGGGCACGGCGACAATGCCGACATATTGCACCTTGGCCCACAGGATGCGGGTTTCCAGGTCGACGGAGTTCAACTCGAGCAGGCGGCCACCGCTCCATAGCGCGCTCCCCAGGGCCAGCGCCAGGAAGGCCTTGACGATGGGATCGTCCCGCCGCGTCCAGGTTGCGACGGCAACCGTCAGACTTCCGACGACCGCAAAGGTGAGGCAGAGGACAAGGGGGTACGAAGGCATTCGGCCGGTTCCAGGACACGCCCGCCGGCAGCGCCAGCGGTGGATTCTCCGGTCGGATTATAAGGCGGCGCGGCGGGGCCGATCCGCGTCGCAGGAAGGCTGAGGCGCTTCCCTGGACGAATGCCCTCTTGTGCAGGCAGCTATGCTGCCGGACTTCGAACTGGCCGTCTGAGCCGATCGGACATCTCCTTGAGTGGCATGGCCAGGATGGCATTGAGCAGCGGGGCCTCGCCACCATCCGGCGTGGCCTCAGCTTCGACTTGCGCTCGGACCTCATTCGTGGCCTGCGCTACGGCAGCCATCATTGCATCGAGCTCATAGGCCGCCGCCGTTGGACTCAAGCCAAGTTCCTGCCCCGCTTGAATCAGGTCGGTGCGCTGGAGGTCGCCGAAATGCCTGGCGGCCCCGATCGGCATGGACAATTCGGAGTCCGGCCAGTACGGCGCGGTGTCGCGAAAGTTCTTGGTGTCGTACACCACGGTGCTGACGATATCGTAGAACGGGGCAAGGCTGTAGCCGTCGGGATCCGCGAAGAACGACAGGTTTTTCATATGCGCGTCGCCGTTGCCAACCAGCACGTTGAACACAATCCAGCGGTAAATCGCCAGGCGCGAGGCGGCGCGGGTGCGTGTCAGCTCGATCAGCGCTCTCAGGGTCTGCGTCGAGGCTTGCGTGTATTTTAGTGTCCGGCTCTTGCCGCGCAGCTGCATGCCGTCAATGACATGCCGGCGCCGCACCTGGCCTTGCAGCGATT
Source organism: Cupriavidus sp. GW823-FHT07A04 (assembly GCF_058794615.1). Lineage (NCBI taxonomy): Bacteria > Pseudomonadati > Pseudomonadota > Betaproteobacteria > Burkholderiales > Burkholderiaceae > Cupriavidus > Cupriavidus sp. GW823-FHT07A04. Next base: position 18,720 of record NZ_JBXAHA010000039.1, on the reverse strand, counting down.
CACGATCGAAACGGGAAATAGCGAAGACCGGCGCAGGCACGCGCAGGAACGCCGTGGCTGGCACCGGCAGACCCACGCGCGCAGCCAGCCGCATGCAGAAGAACTCATTGATGGCAGTATGTGGCCATGCGGTAGAGCGTGCTTCCGGCTTCAGGATATGGGTGGAAGGCTCTGCGCCGATTGGTTCCAGCAATCGCTGCTCTCCTTGCCTGCCCTCCAGGATTGCCGCCAGCTTGTGCTGCGCGCCACCCACCGACATGTGCTTGGGCGCCTTCGCGTCAAGCGGGCGCCCCGGCAGGTCCGCGATACGGCGGTGCAGTTCTTCGAACGATAGCGGCACCCGGCCTGCGCCGGGTTCCTGCTGGCCCGGCGCCAGAAGCGTGATGGCCCCGGCCGATTCCGCGCCGTAGTACGCCAGCATGCCCCATGCGTCTTCGATATCGAGCCTTGCCGTGCTGGCCAGCACGGCGCGTTGGCCCTCTTCCGGCAAGAGGTTGTCGAAGAAGTACTGCACGGGACGGTCGGAACTGGTATCGACCTGAAGTGCCGGCCCTAGCGGAAGACTAGGGCTCAGGGCGAAGCGCCCGGGGTGATTCAGCCAGCCCGCGTCGTAGGCAAACGTCCAAACCCCGTTGTTGTCCGCCACTTCACCGATTTTTACGCCGTTGGCAAAGGCGATGAGCGTGCGCTCTTCTTCGCTCATTTACGCACTCGCCGGTTGGCGAGCCCGTCTTTGTCCGCCATCAGTTGCTGGACGCCGGAAGCCTCGCCGAACAGCGTCACGCCGAGCTCCTGTAGCAGGAGCAGCACCTTGCCGATTTGCGCGGTCTCCTTGCCACGTTCAACCGCTGAGATAAAGGCTGGCGAGAGTCCCGTGGCGCGGGCCAGTTCGTCGCGTGTGAGCTTCTGGGTCATGCGCGCAGCGCGGGCGAGCTGGCCAAGGCTTGCGGTTGCGGTAATAAGGTGCTGCATTGCGCCTTTCGTCGTGTTGATAACGTATCAGTACGAAGACAGTATAGAGTGCTATCTAGCAAAATTCCAGATATGAGACTCGATCTAATACGTTAGCTTGGTGACGGTTGGTTTTGCTTCTTAAAAAGCATGAGCGAATACGTTAACTGCTATTCCAGCCACCTCTCCGCCCCCCCTCAAAACCCCAACTGCCGCGCGGCCAGGTCTTTCATGATTTCCTCCGACCCGCCGCCGATCATCATGACCTTGACCTCGCGGTACACCCGCTCGCTCAGGGTGCCGCGCATGAAACCCATGCCGCCCAGGATCTGCACGGCCTGGTCGGCGCAGAACTGCATGGCCTGGGTGGCCTGGATCTTGGCCATGCAGGTGCGCGCCACCAGCTGCGCCGGGTCGCCGGCCTGGTGCTGCACGCGGTAAGCCAGGTCGTAGACGAGGTTGCGGGCGGCTTCGATGCGCAGGGCCATGTCGACCAGCTTGTGGCGGATCACCTGGCGCTCCACCAGCGGGTGGCCGAAGGTGCTGCGCTGGCGCGCCCAGTCGAGTGCTTCCTGCAGGCAGGCTTCGGCGTAGCCATAGGCGCTGGCGCTCATCCCCAGCCGCTCGGCGTTGAAGTTGCGCATGATGATCTGGAAGCCGCGGTTCTCCTCGCCGATCAGGTTGGCGGCCGGGATCCGGCAGTTGTCGAAGTGCAGGTGCGCAGTGTCGGAGGCGAGCCAGCCCATTTTCTTGAGTTCAGTGCGGGTCAGGCCGGGCGTGTTGCCTTCGATCAGGAGCAGGGAGATGCCGCCCGCGCCCTTGTTGGCGGGATCGGTGCGCACCGCGGTGGTGATGAAGTCGGCGCGCATGCCGGAGGTGATGAAGGTCTTCTCGCCGTTGACGATGTAGTGGTCGCCGTCGCGCACGGCGGTGGTTTTCAGGCTGGCCACGTCGGAGCCGCCGCCGGGCTCGGTAATGGCCAGGGCGGCGATCTTGTCGCCAGCAATGACCGCGGGCAGCACGCGTTCCTGCAGCGCCTGGCTGCCGGCCGCGACGATGGGCGGCACGCCGATGGAATGGGAGTGCAGCGACGCGTTGACGCCGCCGGAGCCGCAGCGGGCAAACTCTTCGGCCTGGATCAGGTGATAGAAGATGTCGCCGGGGGTGCCGCCGAAGTGTTCCGGGTAACCCAGCCCGAGCAGGCCGACTTCCGCGGCGCGGCGGTACAGCGAGCGGGGAAAGGTCCCGGCTTCGTCCCAGTCGTTCACGTAGGGCGTGATCTCGCGGGCGACGAAGTCGCGCAGCGTGCTGCGGAACTGCTCGTGCTCGGCGGTGAAATAGTGCGCAAGGGGCGGCAGGGTCAGGAGGCTCATCGTGGGTCCTGTCAGGGGGGGGCTGTCAGTGGGCTTTCGGGTCGGGGGTGGCGTGCGGCATGCAAGCCGGCATCCCTCGACCATAGGCCGCGCCGTGCGCTTCGTCTTGCGCAAAGTGGTTGGCCCCGCCAAACCCCAACCAACCTCTTAGCCAGGCGGCATGCGATCGAGCTGCCGGGCGGATGCCTCCAGCCCTTGCAGGATGCTGTGCGCCACCTTTTGCGGGAAGCCCCCCGGCAAGGCGGCGCTGACCGTGGCAACGACAGCCGGCGTCTGCGCAATGAGCCGCTGAACGATGCCTTCGGCATCCGGGCCGTGGAAGCACTTGGGCGCCATGGCGTTGAAATGCCGGCGCTGCACGTCCTTGAACAGGTAGTGCCGGTTCTTGCCGGCCACCGCCATGGCCAGCTTGGCCTTGTGCCATGACCACTGGTTTGCCCCAAAGCCAACCACCGGCCAGATCGACATCACGTCATAGAGCGGCGTCATCCGGTAGCGCCCGCCAGGCAGCAGGCGGATGCTGAAATTCTTGGCATGCCCGTCAGGCGCCGCCAGCATCCAGAACAGGATCTGCGTGGTGAGGAAGATCTCCAGGTCTTCGTCGGCATGGGTCGATTGCCGCAGGATCTGGGCGATGTCGCGCATGCCAGGGCCGCCATCCGCCTCGTACTTCAGGTGCGGGGCGACGCCAAGCGCCTGGCAGAAATCCTCCTGCGGCAGGCGCAGGATCCAGCCTCCCGAGGAATGCATCTGCCGGTCGAAGCGCTGCACGCTCAGGACCTTCTGGCTGGCGAAGGTCTTGATTTCGCTATGCGCCACCGGCAGGCCATAAGCGGCGAGGATGGTCAGGCAGAGCCACTCGTTCTCGACCGAGGTACTGAGGTCGGCCCGCTTGTTGCCCACCAGTCCAAGCGGCAGCTTGAGGATGTGCGTGGTGGGCGTGGCGCCGTGGGGCTTCATCCACTGGTTGCCATGCCACAGCAGCGCGGTCTTTTCCTGCGCGCCGGCCAGGGAGATGCGGAAATCATCGTCATTGTCCTGCGCGCCCATGCCGGTGGGGCTGACCGTCTGCCGCAGCAGCTTTTCAATATCGGAGTCGGACTGCGGCGTACCGTCGATGCGGTCATGGCCCACCGGCTGTTCGTTCTCACCGAGCAATTGCACGGCGCCGACGCAATCGCGGCCGATGGCTTCCAGCAGGTCGAAGGCTTCCGTGGTTGCCGCCTTGAAACGCGTGGCCAGGCGCTTGCGGATGGCGTCGCTGTCGGGCAGCAGGTTGTCGAAGTAGTTGCGCACCCGGTCGCCCTTGAGCGGGGAGGTATCGACGCCGAAGGGGAGCGACAGGGAAAGTGGGCGTCCGGCGGGCGAGGCCAGCCAGCCTGGGTCGTACTGCAATTCCATGTCGCCCCGCGTGGGGATGCGCCACGTCCCTACCCGCTCGCCATTGGCCCATACCGACAACGCCCGCGCATGCGATCTGCGACCCATGGCTACCACTCCACCGGCGAGGCTTCGGCGCCCGCCGCGTGCCTATCCTGCACGACGAGTTCCAGGCCGAGGACGCTGATCAGCGCCAGCAACTGGTCGGCGCTGATGCTGCCCGGGTTGAGCTCCATATGGGAGATGCGGCTCTGGCTGACATCCAGCCGCGCGGCCAGGTCCGTCTGCGACAGTCTGGCGGCACGCCGTGCGGATTGCAGCACTTGTCCGAGCTGGCTGGGGGTGGTGAGCAGCTGTTTCATCGTGGTCATCCGGAGTTACCCATCAAATGCGTAATCTCACTTTACAAATAATATGGGTAAATTGCAAATACCAATTTCGTGGGTATTTTTCAATTACCCATGTCATGCGTAATCTACGTCCACCGAGACGACGCTGCCGCCGCCATACGCAGCGACCCAGCCACTTTCCGCAAGCCTTGCCCGGCGCTACTTGGCTACGCTTGCCGCTCTGACCTGCCCCGGTCTTTGCCGCATCCAACTTGACATCCAACGCCAGGAGAGCCCGCATGATTGCCAACCCGCCGCCCGCCACCATTGGTGCCGCCCTTCGCCAGGCCAGCCAGCGGTGGGGCCAGCGCACTGCCTACCGCTGCGGGCCGCAGGCCCACACCTTTGCCGGGATGGAGGCCAGCTCCGCGCGGCTTGCCTGTGGGCTGCTTGGCCTGGGCATCGCCCGTGGCGAGCGCATCGGCGTGATCGGCCTGAACCAGATCGAGTGGCTGCAGCTGTTCTATGCCGCAAGCCGCATCGGCGTGGCGGTGGTGGGCCTGAGCGTGCGCTACCGCGACAACGAGATCGAGCATATGGTCAACGACAGCGCGGTCAAGGCGGTCTTCACCGTGCCGGAGTGCGAGGGCTTTGATTTTCCAGGCATGCTGGCACGGCTGGCTCCGCGCATGCCGGGCTTGTCGCATGTGGTGCTGATCGACCCAATCGACCCAATCGACGCAATCGACGCAATCGACACAGCGCCATCGGCCGACACCAGCTCGCTGCGGCTTTCCACGCTGCTGGCCACCGCGCCGGACCCGGCCGTACTGGAGGCCGCCGAGGCGAAGGTCGTGCCGCAGGACCTGGCCATGGTGATCTACACCTCGGGCACCACCGGGCGGCCGAAGGGCGCGGGACTGTCCCATCGCAGCATGCTGGCGGCAGCCCTGGCCCAAGCGCGCCATGTGCGCACGAGCGAGGCCGACCAGCTCCAGCTGGCCCTGCCCTTGAACCATGTGGGCGGCATCACCTGCGGGGTGCTGAACTTCCTGCTGGGCGGCGGCACTTGCGACCTCGTGCCAGCCTTCAAGGCGGACCTGGTGCTCGCCAGGATGCGCCAGCACCCGCCCACCATCTTCTCGGGCGTGCCGACCATGGCCACGCTGCTGCTGATGCATCCCGACTCGGCCAAGGTGGACTTCTCCTCCGTGCGGCTCGTGATTGTGGGCGGCGCCACCGTGGATGCGGCCCTGTTGGAGCAGTTGCAGGCCCGCATGCCGCAGGCGACGGTGATGAACCTGTACGGCCTCTCGGAATCCTCAGGCGCGATCGTCATGACGCCCTGGGACGCGCAGCGGCAGGACCTGATGCAATCGATCGGCCGTGTGTTCGACGCCGCCGAGGTGCGGGTGGTCTCGTTTGCCGGCGAAAGCCTGGCCACGGGCGAAATCGGCGAGCTCTGTTACCGTGGCGCGGGCGTTTGCCAGGGCTACGTCGGCGGCGCGGCCGGGGAGGATGGATTCGATGCCCAGGGCTGGCTGCACTCGGGCGACCTGGGCTACGTGGACGAACGCGGCTATATCCACTTGAAGGGGCGCAAGAAGGATATGTATATCCAGGGCGGCTTCAACGTCTATCCGGCCGAGATCGAGGGCGTGATCGCGCGGCACCCGGCGGTGATGATGGTCGCCGGCATTGGCGTGCCCGACCCCGTGCTGGGCGAGATCGGCCGCTATTACATCGTGCCCAAGCCTGGCTGCCAGGTCTCCGAGCAGGAAATCCGCGCGTACTGCGGGACCCGCCTGGCCGACTACAAGGTGCCGCGCCAGGTGGTGCTGCGCGAAGCGCTGCCGCTCACGCCGGCCGGCAAGATCCACAAGGCGGCCTTGCGCACTGAGGACGCGCCGGATACCCCTGCGCGGCCCGCCTAGCCGGGCATGCCGCTGCCCACCTCCGCAAGCTCGCCAATCAGGGCGAGCTTGCGCGAGCCGGCAAAGATATCGCTGGGTTTGAGTCCGTAAACCTGGCGGATGGAATGGCTGAAGTGGGTGGAGTCCGGATAGCCGGCATCCAGCGCCACATGGGCCAGGTTGGAGTCCTGGGTGACATAGTGCAGCAGGCTGCGGGCGCGTTTCCAGGTCCGGAAGCTGCGGAACGGCGTGCCGACATCCTCCTTGAACAGATGCAGGAAGCGCGAGAAGGACAGATGGGCCGATGCGGCGCATGACTCGGCAGTGGCCGTGGCCGACGGCGCATTGCGGATGCGCTGTACCGCGGCCTCGATACGCGGGTCCAGCTTGCGCGGCGCCAGCGCGTGCCCGAAGAAGATCTGGTCGAAGCTGTCCGCCTGCAGTTCCAGCTCCCGGCCGCGCTCGCTCAGGTAGGCATGCGCTTGGCGCACATGGCGCACAAAGGCCGGATCGTCCACCGGCCCTGCCCGCTCGCGTATCACCGGCGGCAGGCGCGCCAGGTCGATGCTCTCCGCTTCCAGTGCGAGGTCGCAGATCATGCGGTCGTCGCAAGCAACCGAGTGCGGCATGTACGCCGGCACCACCGCCAGTTCCGCGGATGCCCAGGGTCCGTCGTCAAAGCGGATGCGGATGGGTGCACGCAAAGCCACATAGATCAATAGCCCACCCATGGTGCGGACCGAAGGCGAGCCAAGCAGGCCGGCGTAGAACAGCCTGTCGGGGGTGAGCCACATCACCCGGCCGGCTCCGTCCCGGGCGCCAGGCGCCACGGTCGTCGCTGGCGGGCACGCAATGCCTGGTGCTTGCATCTGCATGTCCTCGTCTCCTGCTGGCACCGTCCGCGCCCCGATGGGGGCGTCGTCAGGCCTGCTAGTTATTTGCTCTCGCTGCGCCGCCATGATGCGATGCAAAAATGCGACGCAAAAAGCAGCGTAGCCGGGGCTACCGGCTACGTCTTGCGTCAGGTGGCTATGTCAGGTGGCTATGTCAGCCACAGGCGGGCCCGGTGCTCAGCCCTCGCCAGGGTGCGCGTGGTGCGCTTCGTGGTGCTCATCGTAATGCTCGTGATAGCGCTGGCGCAACGCGAACTTCTGGATCTTCCCGGTGGAGGTGGCCGGCAATGCCGCCAGCAGCAGCACCGCCTTGGGCACCTCGAAGCCGCCCAGGTGGGCCCTGCAGTGCGCGCCCAGCTCGTCGTCCTCCACCCGCGCGCCGGGCTTCAGGGTCACGAAGGCCGTCACCGCTTCGCCCCAGCGCGCATGCGGCAGCCCGACCACTGCCGCATTGGCCACGGCGGCATGGCGCAGCAACACTTCCTCGACCTTGATCGAGGGCACGTTTTCGCCGCCGCTCTTGATCATGTCCTTGATACGATCGAGGAACAGCAACTGGCCATCCTCGTCCAGCACGCCAAGATCGCCGGAGTGATGCCAGCCAAAGCGCTGCACGCGGGCGGTAGCCTCGGGGTCCTTGTAATAGCCCAGCATCACGTTCGGCCCGCGAAACACGATCTCGCCGGCCTCGCCCGGGCCGAGCAGCCGGCCGTCGTCGCTCATCACCGCCACCTCGTTGACCACCGTGCCCACGCCCCAGAAGGCGCCAAAGCGCTTGCGCTGCTCCTGCGCCTCGAAGATGGTGGCCGCCGGGTACATCTCGGTCTGGCCCGAGCACAGGACGAAGTTGGGGCAGAACGCATCCAGCAGGCGCAGCAGCAGGTTCTTGGGCAATGGCGCCATGCCGTAGATGCACAGCCGCACGCTGGAGAGGTCGGTCGCGGCGAACTGCGGGTGCTCCAGCATGGCCCGGTACATCATCGGCAGCGCCACCACCACGGTGACGCGGTGCCGGGCCAGGTCCGCCAGCACCCGGGCCGGATCGAAGCCGCGCCCGATCACCACGGCATGGCCGCCCAGCAGCGCGCTCATGGTATTGCCGTGCTGCGCGCAGTGGAACATCGGCAGCAGGCAGGTAAAGACTTCACTCGCCGTCCCGCAGCCGGTATCGACCAGGTTGGCCGCCAGCACCGAATGCACCGAGGCGTGGGAATGCATGACACCCTTCTGCGGGCCGGTGGTGCCGCTGGTGTACATGATCTGTGCCAGTTGGCCGCTGGCGATGTCCACATCTGGCAGCGTGGCCGGCTGGCCAGCCAGCGCGTCGGCATGCCGGGTAACAGCTAATCCGGCTAATCCCGCCATCTCGCCTGCCACCTCGCCCGCCGGCTCCAGCAACACGACGGGAATGCGCAACGCCGCGACCAGCTCGCCGATGCCGGGCCGCGCCAGCACGGACGCGTCCGCCACCAGGCGCGTTACCTCCGCGTGTTCCAGGATGTACTGGATCGCATCCGGCGCCAGCGCCGTGTTGATCGGCACCCACACCATGCCCGCTTTCTGGATACCTAGCAGCGCCACGATCATGTCGATCGAGTTGTTGCACAGCATGCCGACACGCTCTGCACTGCGCATGCCCTGGGCCAGCAGGTAGTGGGCAAACTGGTTGGTGGCGGCGTTCAGCGCCGTATAGCTGAGGCTGTGGTCGCCCTCGATCAATGCCGTGCGGGCGCCGAAGCGCCGGGCGCTGCGGTGGATCACATCGCCCAGGGCGATGCGCCCGATGCGCTCGCGCGCCTGTTCCGTTGCCGTGCTCATGGTTGTCTCCGGTTGTTCATGAATGCCGCGCCCGCTCAGTTCATCTTGGGCGGCGGCAGCAGGTCGCTGGCCGGGATCCACTTGTCGCCAGCCACCTTCATGATGCGGATGCGGTCGTTGCTCAGGCGGTTGCTGGCGGAGACATTGAAGCCCGGGTTGCCCAGCGCGTCCTGCGGTAGCTTGGTCGACTCCATGGCGGCGTTGAAGGACTCCGCGCTCAGGTTGCGCCCGGCCTTGTCGGCGATGGTGGCGAAGGTGGTGTAGGCGTAGTAGCTGAACATCGAGTACACGCCCGGGTCTTCATTGAAGCGTTTCTTGTAGGCGGCCGCCCATTGCCGTACCGCCGGGTTTGCATCGTCCGCATAGGGCAGCATGATGAAGGCTGCCGCATGCAGGCCTTCCATGGCCTTGCCGCCGAGCAGCGGCACCTGGTGCGCGTAGTTGGCCGAGGTGCCGGCGAAGACCGGGTTGAAGCCGATCTTGCGCGCTTCCTGGACGGAGGCGATGTACTCGCGCATCGTGGAGGCGTTGAATACCAGGTCGCAGTTGGCCGCCTTGAGCCGCGCCATCTGCGAGGAAAAGTCGGTGGCGCCGCGCTTGTACGACACCTTCTCCACCAGGGTCATGTTCCTGGTCTTGAGGTAGGCCTGCACGCCCTCCACGGACTCCCGCCCGTAGTCGTCGTCCTGGTACAGCGCGCCCACCCGCTGGTAGGGCTTCTGCTTGAAGAAGTAATCCATGATGGTGGTGGACATCAGGAAGTTGGACGGTCCCAGCGCGATCTTGTATGGGCTGGCCGGCTCATACATGTCGCGCGCGGCGCTCTGCGGCATGAAGTTGAAGACCTTGCTTTGCACCAGGAACGGCAGCGTGGCCATATTGGGCGCGGTGCCCAGGTGGCCGATGATGGCGAACACGCCATCCTGCGTGACCAGCTTCTGCGCGGCCAGCACGGCTCGCTTGGGCTCGTAGCCATTGTCTTCCACCACCACCCGCAGCTTGCGGCCCTGCACGCCGCCACGGGCGTTGATCTCTTCCACGGCCATGGTCATGCCGTTGCGCGACTCCTTGCCGTAGTTGACGATCGGCCCGGACATATCGGTGATCAGGCCGAGCACGATTTCCTTGTCGGTGACGCCGCGCGTCTGCGCGCTTGCGCCGGCGCTGAGCGCGAGCGCAATGGCGGCGATAGTGGTCTTCAAGATCATGGTTGTCTCCTTGTCTTATCGGTTCGTTGCTTGTTCGTTGCCTTCTTGCTGGTTTGCCTTGGCTTCAATGCACGCTCTGCGGCGGCTTGGGTCCCGACTGGATCCTGCTTTGCACGGACCGAGAGTCCTGCGGTAATGAGATAGGCGCATGGGAGATCGGCGCATGGCACTGTGCCTGGCCGCCCGGTGCTACGGCATCGGCTGCGGGCGGCGGCGCGCACCAGTCGGACAAGCGCTGCCCGCTTTGTGCCAGCGCCGCCAGCAAGGGGGAGATGTCCCAGTAGTCGTAAGGATTGCCGCGCAGGCGGGCGTAGCGCTCCAGCCCGGCTTTGACGCGGGGCAGGCCAATGCTGTCCGCCTGCCACACAGGGCCCCCGAGATAGTCGGGAAAGCCATAGCCGGCGGTCCATACCATGTCGATGTCTGCGGGCCGGCAGGCCATGCCCTCCTCCAGCAGCTTGGCGGCCTCGTTGATCAGCGGAAAAATCAGGCGCTCGATGATCTCGGCATCGGTAATGTCGGTGCGCTGGGCGATGCCGTGCGCGCGGCCCAGCGCGGCGCAGATGCGCTCGGCCTCCGGGTCCGCCACCGGCTCGCCGTCCGGATAGCGGTAGTAGCCCGCGCCGCTCTTGCAGCCGAGCCGCCCCAGCATGAACAACGTACGCACCACCGCGCGATAGGCGGGATCCGGCGGCAGTCCCCCGGCCTTGCCGTACTCCAGCACGATCTTGGCGCCCGTGTCGATCCCGGCCAGGTCCAGCATGCGGCACGGCCCCATCGCCATGCCGTAAGCCTGCATCACGGCATCCAACCGCGCCGGGCTCACGCCTTCCATGAGCAGGAACTCGCTCTCGCGCAGGTAGGCCTCGGCCATGCGGTTGCCGATAAAGCCGAAGCACACGCCCGTCACCACCGCTACCTTGCCGAGCCGCCGGGCCAGGTGCATGGCAGTCATCAACACATCCGGCGCGGTGGCGCTGCCGCGCACCACTTCGATCAACCGTCCGCCATTGGCCGGGTTGCGGAAATGCAGCCCGGCGAAATCGTCCGGCCGGCCGCAGGCCTCGGCCAATACCTCCACGTCCAACGTGGAGGTATTGGTGGCAATGATTGCGCCGGGCTTGCAGATCTGGCCAAGACGGGCGCACACCTGCTGCTTGAGCGCCATATCCTCCACCACCGCTTCGATCACCAGTTCGCAGCCGGCCAGTGCGTCGTAGTCCAGCGTGCCGGCAATCAGGCCCATGCGCCTGGCCACCTGATCGGGCTGCAGCCGCCCGGCCGCGGCACTGGCCTCGTACTGGGCGCGCACGGATGCCAGGCCCTTGGCCAACGCCGCGCCGCTGGCCTCAACCAGCGTTACCGGCAAGCCGGCGTCCGCCAGGCTCATGGCGATGCGCCTGCCCATGGTGCCGGCGCCCACCACTCCAGCGGTATGCAGCGCGCGCGGCGTGATGCCCGAGGGCACCCCGGGCACGCGGGCCGCCTGGCGCTCGGCAAAGAACAGATGGCGCAGCGCCCGCGATTCCGGCGACGCCACGCAGGCGGCAAGCAAGGCGGCCTCCACCGCCTCGCCCCCGGCGAACGGCAGCGTCGCTGCCGCCTCCACCGCTTGCACAATTGCCGCTGCCGCGGGATAGCGCGCACGCTCCTGCGTGGCGCGCTGCAAGGCCTGCGCGAAGAAGTCCGGCGGGAGCCCGGCAACAGGCACGGACAGCCTCGACAGCCGGCGCGGCGGCGCTCGCTTCGCCAGCAGGTCTTCCAGAAAATGAAGGCCAGCGGCCAACGGCTCGCCCGGCACCAGCGCATCGACGATGCCGGCGGCCAGCGCCGCCTCGGCGTCGAGCATGCGCCCGCTCAGCATCAGGTCCAGCGCCAGGGCCGCCCCGCAGGCGCGCGGCAGCCGCTGGGAGCCCAGCGAGCCGGGCAGCAGCCCCAGCTTGATCTCGGGCAGCCCGACCCGCGTGCCGGGCGCGGCCACGCGGTAATGGCAGGCCAGCGCCAGTTCCAGCCCGCCGCCCAGCGCGGTGCCGTGCAGCACGGCCACCACCAGCCGTTCGCACGCTTCGATCCGGGCCAGGATACGGTTGTAAGGCGCAGCCGTGAAATCCGGCGCATCGAACTGCGCGATGTCGCCGCCCGCCACGAAGGTCCGGCCCGCGCACCAGATCAGCAAGCCATCGAGGGAGGAATCGGCCTCGAAGGCGGCCACCTTGGCATCCAGCCCCGCCACCGTCGCCACCGAGAGCGCGTTCACCGGTGGATGGTCGATGCACAGCAGGCCGATGCGGCCATGCCGCACCAGGCTGACGGGAACCGCTTTGTCTGCATCGCTCATGGCGCCTCCTGTCTCCTGTTGGGGCCGCTTGCGTTCAGGCCACCTTGGCCAGGTACATCGACTCGATCAGCGCGCTGTATTTGTCGTTGACCAGCTTGCGCTTGAGCTTCATGGTGGGCGTCAGTTCCTCGTCCTCGGCGCCAAGGCGGGTCTCGATCAGCCGGAATGCCTTGATCTGCTCGACCCGCGCGAACTGCTTGTTGACACGGTCGATCTCCTGGCCCACCAGCGCGATCACCTCCTTGCTGCGGCACAGCGAGCCGTAGTCGGAGAAATGCACGTCGTGCTCCTGCGCCCACTGCTCCACGTTGTCCTGGTCGATCATCACCAGGCAGCTCAGGTAGGGCCGGCGGTCTCCGATCACCACGGCGTCGGTCACATAGGGGCTGAACTTGAGCTGGTTCTCCCACTCGGACGGCGTGACGTTCTTGCCGCCAGCGGTGATGATCAGGTCCTTCATGCGGTCGGTGATATAGAAGTAGCCCTGCTCGTCCACCCGGCCCACGTCGCCCGTGCGCAGCCAGCCGTCGGCCATGGTCTCGGCGGTCTTGGCGGGCAGGTTCAGGTAGCCCATGAAGACCTGCGGGCCCCGCACCAGCAGCTCGCCTTCCTGCGAGACCTTCACCTCGGTATGCGGCAAGGCAATGCCGATGCTGCCCGGGCGTGTCCGGCCCGGCGGGTTGCAGGTAGCCGCGCCGGTGATCTCGGTCATGCCCCAAAGCTCGTGCAGCACGATGCCCAGCGCCATATACCAGCGGATCAGGTCGGGCGAGATCGGCGCCGCGCCGGTCACCGCCAGTTGCACGCGGTTCAGGCCCATCGTGCGGCGCACATTGCCCAGCACCAGCGTATCGGCCAGCCAGAGCTTCAGGCGCGCGGCCAGAGGCAACACCGTTGCCTGCCCGTCCTCGTGCACGCGGGCCTGCCCGGCGGCCAGCGCCCAGTCATAGGCCCAGCGCTGCAGGCGGGTCGCTTCCCGGACCGCGATGGTCACGCTGGAATACAGCTTCTCCCACACGCGCGGCACCGCCAGGAAGGCGTCGGGCTGGATCTCGCGAATGTTGTCGAAGATGGTGTCGGGGTTCTCGACAAAATTGACGACGGCACCGGACAGGATCGAGTAGTACTCGCCAAAGATCCGCTCCGAGACGTGGCACAGCGGCAGGAAGGCCATGCGCTCGCCGATGGTGGTGGCGGGGAGGAACTCGCGCAGCGTCAGGCAGCTGCGCAGCACATTGCGGTGCGACAGCATCGCGCCCTTGGGCCGTCCCGTGGTGCCGGATGTATAGACCAGCACCGCCAGCGCGTCGGCGCTGCCGGCGGCCAGCCGCGCCGCCACCAGCCCCGGTTGCCGCGCCCGCGCTTGCCTGCCGAGTGTCAGCAGCGCGTCAAAGCTGAGCACGCCGGGGTCATCGAAGCCGGCCAGCCCTTCCATGTCGTACACGATCGCCTTGCGCAGCCGTGGCAGGCGCTCGCGCACCTCCAGGTACTTGTCCAGCTGCTCCTCGTTCTCGGCGAAGAGCATGACGCTGCCCGAGTCGTGGCAAAGATACTCCACCTGCGAAGGCGAGTCGGTGGGATAGATGCCGCTGACCACCGCACCGGCGGTGAGTGCGCCAAGGTCGCTCCACACCCATTCGCGGTTGGTGCTGGACAGCACCGACACCACCTCGCCTGCCTGCAGGCCCAGCTCGGCAAGGCCGGCGGCGACATCGGCCACGATCTCGCCCACTTCGCGCCAGCGATAGCTGCGCCAGACGCCGAGGTCCTTCTGCCGCATCATCACGGCGTCGGCGCGCTGGGCCACGGCGTGCCAGAACATCTGCGGCAGGGTCTCGAATGCCGCTTCGGAAAGGGGCCGCATGGTGTGCGCCGTCGCCATTGCCGTTGCCATTGCCATTGATTGCTCTCAACTTGGTGATCGTTTAGCGCGCTACCGCCAGGTCTTGCGCTTTTTCCAGCGGCGCTCGCCGCGCACGCCGTTGTCCTTCATGCCGAGGTAGAACTCCTTGATGTCGTCCTTCTCGCGCAGCACGGCGCAGGTGTCCTCGGCCACGATGCGGCCGTTCTCCAGCACATAGCCATAGTCCGCCGCGTTGAGCGCCATATTGGCGTTCTGCTCCACCAGCAAGATGGTGGTGCCGCGCTCGCGGTTGATGCGCACCACGATCTCGAAGATGTCCTTGGTGAGCTTTGGCGACAGGCCCAGGCTGGGCTCGTCGAGCAGGATCAGCTCCGGCGCGGCCATCAGCGCGCGCGAGATCGCCAGCATCTGCTGCTGGCCGCCCGAGAGCAGGCCGGCATCCTGCGCGGCACGCTCGCACAGCACCGGGAAGTAGTCGTAGACCATTTCCATGTCGCGCGCCACGCCGTCGCGGTCGCGCCGCGTATAGGCACCCATCAGCAGGTTGTCGCGCACAGACAGCAGCGGGAACACCTCCCTCCCCTCGGGCACGTGGCTCAGGCCACGCCGCACGATCTGGGCCGGATCCATTGCAGCGATGCTCTCGCCCTTGAAGGCGATGCTGCCGCGCGTCGGGTCCAGCACGCCGGAAATGGTCTTGAGGATGGTGGTCTTGCCGGCGCCATTGGCGCCCAGCACGGTGGCGATGCAGCCGCGCTGCACGGCAAGGCTCACGCCCCGGATCGCCTTGACCGGGCCGTAGGCGCTTTCCACGTTGGCCAGCGCCAGCACGGGCGTGCCGTGGATTTCGCGCATCTTGTCAGCGCCTTCCATCAGGTTCATGCGGCCCTCCGCAGTGAGGCTACGTCGTCTACGGAGCCCAGGTAGGCTTCGATCACGCCGGGGTGCGCCTGGACCTCGGCCGGCGTGCCCTGCGCCAGCACCTGGCCCTGGTTCATCGCCAGCACCCGGTCCGACACGCGCGACACCAGGCTCATGTCGTGCTCCACCATCAGCACGGTGATGCCCAGCTCGCTCTGGATATCGCGGATCCACCAGGCCATGTCCTCGGTCTCTTCCACATTCAGCCCGGAAGACGGTTCGTCCAGCAGCAACAGCCGCGGGCTGCTGCACAAGGCCCGCGCCAGCTCCACCACCTTGCGCACGCCATAAGGCAGGCCCGCCACCAGCGCGTCGCGGTGCGCCTGCAGGTCCAGCAGCTCGATCATTTCCTCGGCCTTGTGGCGCGCGGCCAGCTCCGAGCGGCGCGCGGCGGGGGTAAACAGCAGGTCAGCCCAGAAGCCGCTGGCGCGATGCGTGTGGTGGCCGATCAGCAGGTTCTGCAGCACCGTGGCGTGCTCGAACAGCTCGATATTCTGGAAAGTGCGCGCGATGCCCTGCGCGGCGATCGCGTGGGGCGGCAACTGCGTCAGGCTGCTGCCCTGCCACAGGATCTCGCCGCCGGTGGGCGGATAGATGCGGCTGATCAGGTTGAACACCGTGGTCTTGCCGGCCCCGTTGGGCCCGATCAGCGTAAAGACCTCGCCGCGCCGCACATCGAAGCTCACGCCGCCAAGCGCCAGCACGCCGCCAAAGCGCACCGACAGGTCGCGCACGCTGAGAAGAGTGTCTGTCATGTGCGGGCCTCCTTATTTCAGGCGCTCGGAGCGCTGGAAGGCCTTCTGGCGCCGGAACATACCCTGGCGATAGAAGGGAAACAGCTCCAGGTACGTGCGGATCTTGCACCAGCGCCCGTACAGCCCCATCGGCTCGAACAGCACGAAAGCCATCAGCACCAGCCCGTACACCAGCGCCTGCAGGCCGCTGGCTTGCCCGATGGCAGGCGGCAGGAGATCCTTCGCCAGCACGATCATCTGCGGCATGACGATCAGGAAGATCGCGCCAAGAAACGCGCCATGCACAGAGCCCAGCCCGCCCACCACAACCAGCAGCAGCAAGTCGATCGACTGGGCAATGCCGAATTGCTCGGGCGAGATATAGCGCAGCTTGTGGGCATACAACGCCCCCGCGATGCCAACCAGCGCGGCGGACAACGCAAACGACAAGGTCTTGTAGCGCGCCAGGTGAATGCCCATGCTCTGCGCCGAGATCTCCGAGTCCCGGATGGCGATGAAGGCCCGCCCCGTGGCACTGCGCAGCAGGTTTAGCACGGCCAGCGTGGCCAGCAGGCAAACCGCGAGCGACAGGTAGTAGAACGCCACAGGCCCGTCAAGCACATAGCCCCACAGCTGCGGCGCGGCCACCGGCAGGCCGGCATTGCCGCCGGTCACGCTCTCCCAGCGCGCCAGGACCTCCTCGACGATCAGGCCGAAGGCCAGCGTGGCGATCGCCAGGTAGATGCCCTTGACGCGCAACGCCGGCAGGCCCACCACCACGCCCGTCAGTGCCGACAGCGCAGCCGCGGCCAGCAAGGCCGGCACGAAGGGCACGCCGTGGCTGGTCAGCCAGGCCTGTGTATAGGCGCCCACGCCAAGGAAGGCCGCATGGCCGATCGACAGCAGCCCCGTGTAGCCGGACAGCACCATCAGGCCCAGGCCCGCAATGGCGTAGATCAGCACAAAGCCAAGCTGCGCGATCCAGTAGCTGCTGGCCCAGCCCGGCGCGATCAGCAGGCAAGCCATCAGTAAGCCGTACCAGAACACATGGCCCGGGTGCCTGGCCAGGCGCAGGTCCTGGCGATAGTCGGTCTTGAAGAGGAATCGCATCGCGTCTCTACACCTTTTTGCGCAGGTTCTCGCCGAACAGGCCGTTCGGCTTGACCACCAGCATGATCAGCACCACGACATAGGCCGCGACGTCCTTGAAGCCCTCGGGCAAGTAAAAGCCCGCCAGCGACTCCACCACGCCAATCACCAGCCCGCCCACGATCGCGCCCGGCAGGCTGCCGAAGCCGCCCACCACCGCTGCGGGGAAGGCCTTGAGGCCGAGCATGCCCATGCTGGCGTGGACAAAGGTGATGGGCGCCAGCAGCAGGCCGGCGATCGCGGCCACCGACGCCGACAAGCCCCAGACCAGCCCGTTGAGCCGCCGCACCGGAATGCCCATGTAGTAAGCGGCAAGCTGGTTCTGCGAGCTGGCCTGCATCGCCACGCCGATGCGGCTGTAGCGGAACACCAGGTAAAGCACCACGCAAAGCGCCGCGGTGACGCCGATCACCGCCACCTGCTCCACGCTCAGCACCAGCGCGCCGGTGCGCCACACCATGCCCTGGTAAGGCACCGGCAAGGTATGCGTGCCGGCGCCGATGCCCGGCACCATGGTGATCAGGCCGCGCATCACGTAGCCCATGCCGATGGTCAGCATCACCACGGCGAACTGCGGCTGGCCCAGGATGGGGCGAATCGCCAGGCGCTCGACCAGCATGCCAAAGCCTGCCATGCCCGCCACCGTCAACGGCACGGCAAGCACCAGTGGCAACCCGAGCATGGTCAGCACCACGCCAGCGAAGGCGCCCAGCATCATGAACTCGCCTTGCGCGAAATTCACCGTCTCGGTCGCCTTGTAGATCAGCACAAAACCCAGGGCGATCAGCGCATAGATGCAGCCCAGCGCAATCCCTGAGATCGTCAATTGCAGGATCTCCAATCTTGTCTCCTGTGCCGGCCGCCCCTTGCCGCGCGCGGTCTGCGGGCGGCAAGGGGCCGATCTCGGAATTGGGTGGGTCAAGCGCGCCCGATGGCACCGGGTGCGACGCGTGCCGTCTTGCGGCTGCTGTGACTGGTGCCACCGTAACAAAACTACCGGTGTGGCTCTTGTGTGGACTGGCTGTATATGGATTGGGGATTACCCATGGATAGCGCGGCTGGCGCTGTGCGCCGCCAGGGGGTCAGCGGCGCACCAGCACCACCGCAAGCTCGAATGCGCCGCTCGGATGCGTGACAGCGCCGAACGGCGGCTTGGGCCATTCCCATTGCTGGGCGGGGAACAGCGCGCGCATGGCGTTGATGTCGCAGTGATACGGCGGCCCTTCCACCACGCCCTGGCCAGCGCTGTCGCGGCGCATCTGCATGACCAGCGCTAGCAGGCGTCCGCCGGGACGCAGCCAGGCATGAAGCTGAGCGGCGTAACGGGTCCAGTGGTCGGGATGCAGCGCGCACAGGCAGGTCTGCTCATAGATGGCATCCACCGGCGTGGCCGGCTGCCAATGCAACACGTCCGCCTGTTCCAGGTCCGCTTGCAGTCCGCTGCGCTCCAGCCGGGCAAGCGTGCGGGCCAGCGCCCCGGGCGCGTAGTCGATACCGCTGACCCGCGCGCCATGCGCGGCCAGCGCGGCGACTTCCCAGCCACCGCCACAGCCGGGCACGACCACACGTTCCCCGGCCTGGATGACGCCTTGCGCCAGCCAGGCTTGGAGTTGCGGGCTGGCGGATTCGCGTTCCCAAGGGGTTTGCCCGGATTCGAAGCGGGTTTGCCAGAAGTCGATGGTGGGTCCTGCCATTGGGGGCTCCTCTTATTTTTTTGAAGTTTCCGGTCTGCTGTTTCTTTTGCTGATTCTTTTAGCGGCGTTGGTTTTTGCACCCAAGGGCCATACGACATCCCCCTGCGGGGGCTGCCGGTCACTCTTCTTTGCGTCGGCAAAGAAGACTAACGAGA
>NZ_JBXAHA010000038.1:0-37599 GCF_058794615.1 Cupriavidus sp. GW823-FHT07A04 | reverse complement strand
TTAGTCTTCTTTGCCGACGCAAAGAAGAGTGACCGGCAGCCCCCGCAGGGGGATGTCGTATGGCTTTTGGGTGCAAGAGCCAACGCCGCTTAAAGAAACAGCAACCAACCCCGCAGGGCAATGTCGTACAGCTTTTGGGTGCAAAAGCCAACGCCGCTGCAAAAACGACCAGAAAACGCTAGCCAACCCCAGCCCGGCACCCCTCAAGCAAACGTAATAGCATCCCGCCGATCAACCCGATCCAAATGCGGCAAACTATTAAAACTAAGCAACCTCTGCATCCCACGCCCAGAAATAATCTCGCAAAACGCCGTATTCCGAAACTGCAAATTCAACTCGATCGCAGTCTGCGCCGGCGCATCCAGCAAATCCGCGGTAGCCCGTCCGATCGCCCCGCCAGAACTGACAACCAACACCGCATCCTCTCGCGAAGCCCCTTCCGTGGCATGCAGCAAACCATCGCGGATCCGTCCCCCAAACTCCGCCCACGACTCCGGCATGCCCACCAGCTGATCCAGCGTCCAGGCCTGATACGCCGCGCGGAATGTGCGCCAGTAGTCGTTGTAGTCAGCGTTCTGGTGCGCGCGATGATCCGCCCCGCCGGTATGGCTGCGGTACAGCGCTTCGCCATCGTATTCGTTAAGGCCGAGGTGGGTTTCGATGTTCGTCTGGACCGGCACATCGCCGGCCCCCATGCCGGCCAGGATTTCCAGCGCGGTGTCCTGCTGGCGCACTAGCGAGCCAGCCACCACCCGCTTGAACGCGACGCCGCGCTCGCGGAAATATTCGCCCAGCCAGCGGGCCTGTTGCCGGCCGGTGTCGGAGAGGCAGTCGTAGTTGGCGGCGCCGAACGAGGCTTGACCGTGCCGTACCAGGAAGAGCGTTGCCATGCGTGATGTCGGCGCCGGTGGGCACCCGGGAAGCGGTAAAAGGGAAATCGGCACGCGAACGCAGGGGCGCCGCGCGGGGTGCAGCCATTGTATGAGTGCCGGGCGCGGCGGCCAAGCTAAGCCGCGCCGGATTCATAGCGGTCATTGCCGCGCTGCATTATCCCGCTGCACAGCGGCAGGGTCAGTCCAGCCTTAGTCCGCCCTTAGTCCAGCGTGACGCCGGTGTCCGCGGTCAGCTTGAGCACGCCCGGCAGGTAGGCCTTGTAGGCAGCCACGGCTTCTGCCGGCAGGTTGCCAATCGGCTCCGCACCCATGTCCTCGATGCGCTGGCTGATCTCCGGCGTCTTCACCAGTGCGCTCACCTCGCGGCCCAGGCGCTCGACGATGTCGCTGGGCGTGCGTGCCGGGACCAGCAGCGTGATGGGTCCGGTCAGCTTGTACGGCTCGTCGGGATAGCCGGCTTCGGCAAAGGTTGGCACGTCGGGCAAGGCCTTGGCGCGCCGGGTGCCGGTGACGGCCAGCGCTCGCAGCTTGCCGCTGGCGAAGTGCTGCTTGAGCGAGGTTACCGAGCCAACCGTCATGTTGACCTGGCCGGCGAGCAGGTCGCTCACCATCGGGCCTTCGCCGCGATACGGCACGTGCAGGATATCGACGCCGTAGGTTTTGTCGAGGTAGGCCTGGATGGTGTGCGGCTGCGTGCCCGGGCCCCAGGAGCCCATGCGCAGCTTGCCGGGTTCCTTCTTGGCATAAGCGATCAGTTCCGCCACGGTCTTCACCGGCAGCGTGCCGTTGACGGCTAGCACCGTGCGCGCCATGGCGATGTCGGACACCTGGCGCAGGTCGGTGCGCGGGTCGTAGGGCAGCTTCTTGTAGAGGGCGAGATTGGCGGTGATGGGACCGGGGATGGTCAGCAGCAGCGTGTAGCCATCGGGCGCCGACTTGGCCACGTAGTCGGTGCCGATGATGCCGCCGGCGCCGCCTTTGTTCTCCACCACCACGGTTTGTCCCAGCCGTTTGCCCAGGCCTTCGGCCAGCGTGCGCGAGAGCGTGTCGGTGAGGCCGCCGGCCGGGTAGGGCACGATCAGGTGCAGGGGCTTGGTGGGATAGCTGGCTTGCGCCTGGGCTGCCAGCGGCAGTAGTGCCGCGCAGGCGCAGGCCAGCAGGACGGCCGCCTTCCCGCAGAACGGGCTGCGTATTGTCATGTTTTGTCTCCTCGGGGTTTTATAGAATTCGGCGCGCGCTCCGAGCAAAATGCGCGCGCCGATATTGGGCAAGGCTTGATGACGGCGGGAAACCACGCGCGGGACCGCGCGTTGTGTGTTGTGATGTTACGGCGTCAGGCCGGCAGCGCGAGGTAGCCGGCCACCAGCCGGGTCATCTCGCCGGGCAGCCGTTCGTCGTCGAGCGGCAGCGGGCCCGCGTCGTTGAGGATGGCATTGACCACGATGCTGAACACGGCTTGCATGGCAAAGCGCACGCGCATCTCCGCCTGCTCCGGCGGCACCGGCATGCGCGGCACCAGCAGCGCCACCATGCGTTCCACCACGTCTTGCCCGCTTTCGCGATGCGGCAGCCACTCTTCCGGGCGGACGGAGGCGTGCTTGAGCGATGCCTTGATCACGCCGCGGTTGGCGTGGCAGCCGACCACCACGTAGCGCATGATTTTTTCCAGCATCACATCGGTGGGCACGTCTTCCCAGCGTTCCACGCGTAGGTAGCGCGCCACGGAATCGCCGGTTTCCTGCATCACCAGCGCGCGCAGGGATTCGAAGAACGCCTGCTTGTCGCGGAAGCGGCCGTAGAAGGCCCCGACCGACACTTCGCAGGCGGAGGCGATCTGCGCAACCGACACCGCGGAGAAATCCCGCTGCGCCAGCAGTTCGCGGCCGGCGTCCAGCAGAGCCTGCTCGGTCTCGCGCGCACGGCGCTGGCGCGGTGGCTGCAGGATCGACGGGGTCGCTACGGTAGGGAATGCGGAAGTCCCCTTGGACGGCTTGGCGGGGGACGCGGCAGAGGACGAGAGGGGCATGTTAATTCCGTATGCGAATTCTGATTCGGTTTTGTGAACCATATGGTTACCACGGCGTTTCGTCAAGAAACGGTCTACATTTCCAATATGTGGAAATACATTCCGTTCTTTGACACAGAAAATGACGCCGCCCACACTGCGGTGCAAGGAGACAAGATGAACACGTCGGTCGAACAGTTCATAGCCGAGCGCAGGAAAGAGGACCCGTCCTTCGGTGGCTTGCTGGCCAAGGGCTTTGCCTTGCTGCGCTGCTTCATCGACGAGCCGCGTCCGCTTGGCAACGGCGAGCTCGCCGAGCGCCTGCAGATGCCACGCGCCACGGTGTCGCGCATCTGCCGCACGCTGTTCGAGCTGGGCTACCTGGATTGGGATCCCAAGCTCGACAAGTACTTCGTCGGCGCCCAGGTGCTGGCCCTGGGTTATCCCTACCTGGCCGGGCTGCCGGTGCGTCACGTGGCACGCCCGCTGATGCAGGCGCTGGCGGATCGTATCGAGGGTGCCGTATCGATGGGCGTGGCACATCGGCTGGACGTGACCTACCTGCAGAGCTGCACGCATCACGAGGGCACGGCGGCACGCCCCGGCGTGGGCGCGGTGCGCTCGGTGCTCAGCACCGCGATGGGCCGTGCTTTCCTGTGCACGCTTTCCAAGAGCGAGTTCGAGCAACTGATGCAGGCCGCTCGCCACGAACGCGCCGAGGAGTACGCCGCCTGCTACGACACCATTTGCCACAACGTGGCGCATTACCCCAAGCGCGGCTTTGCCATCAATGAAGGCGACGCCGGCAGCGGCGTGCATGGCGTGGGCGTGTACTCGCGCATCGTCTACCTGAACCGCCCGCTGCTGTTCAACTGCGCGATCGCCGGCTCGCAAATGCGGCGCGGCATGCTGGAAAAGAAGATCGCACCGCTGCTGATGGAGATGACCCGCACCATCGAATCCATGACGGGCCTGCGGCAATAGCCGGGCCGGCAGAGCAAGAAACACGAAGCTACACGAACGCATACGAAGCCACACACAGCGCCGGTACAGGCGCAAACAAGACAAGCCATTCAAGGCCATCCGGAGACAACGCCATGCCTAGTCTAGATTTCCTGCTGAAACCGCGTTCGGTCGCGGTCATCGGCGCATCCACGCAGCCCGAGAAGGTCGGCGGCATGCCGATTCGCCTGCTGCGCGAGCTCGGCTACGCCGGGCGAATATTTCCCGTGCATCCCACCGCCAGCGAGATCCAGGGCTTGCCCGCTTACGCGACGCTGGCCGCGATTGGCCAGCCCGTCGACCTGGCCATCGTGGCGGTGCCGGCGGTGGCGACGGAATCCGTGATGGCGCAACTGGCGCGAAACGGCACGCGCGCCGCGATCTTCTTCACCTCGGGCTTTGCCGAAGTGGGCGATGAGGGCCTGGCCATGCAAGTGGCGCTGGCCGAGAGCGCGCGCCGCCACGGCGTGGCCCTGCTCGGCCCCAATTGCCTGGGCGTGATGAATCTGCGCGAGCGCATGTTTGCCACTTTCTCGCCGATCCCGCTGACTGGCGTGCCGCCTGCGGGCGACGTGGGACTGGTCAGCCAGAGCGGCGCGTTTGGCGCCTACGCCTTTGCGCTGGCGCGCGAGGCCGGGCTGGGCCTGAGCCATTGGGTGACCACTGGCAACGAGGCCGGCCTGCAGGTGGCCGATGTGATCGAGTGGATGGCGCAGGACAAAGATACCCGCGTGATCCTGGCGTATATGGAAGGCTGCCGCGATGGCGCGCGCTTGCGCCAGGCGCTGGCCGCCGCGCGTGCCGCCGGCAAGCCGGTGGTGATCACCAAGGTGGGCACCACCGAGGCGGGCGCGCGTTCGGCGCAGTCGCACACGGCCAGCCTGGCAGGAGAAGACGCGGTGTATCAGGCGGTGTTCGACGAGTACGGTGTGCATCGTGCCCATACGCTCGAGGACTTCTTCCGCCTCGGCTACACGCTGTCGCGCGGGCGCCGGCCGGCGCGCTGGGACAGCCCGAGCGGGTTGATGGCCGACGCGGTGGCGCCGGTGGCCATTGTCACCGTGTCCGGCGGCGTCGGCATCATGATGGCCGATCGCGCCGAAGAACTTGGCATGCCCATGCCGCCCATGCCCGCGGCAGCCGCCAAGGCGCTGCGCACGAGCATCCCCTTTGCCAGCACCGCCAACCCGATCGATGTGACGGGGCAGGTGGTGGCCCAGCCCGCCGTGCTGCTCGACGCGATGGCGGGCGTGGCCACCTGCGGCGAGTACGGCAGCGTGGTGGCCTTCCTCGCCGGTGGCGCCAACGCGCCGCGCTTGTGGGAAGAACTGCAGCGCACCATCGGCGCGCTGCATGAGGACAAGCGCGCCGCGCCGCTGCTGCTTTCCGGCGTGGTCGACGACGACAAGCGGGCGTGGCTGGAGGCGCATGGCTGCCTGGTGTTCCGCGAACCTGCCCACGCCATCGAGGCCGTGGCCGCGCTGGCCCGCGCGGCAGCGTGGGAAGCCGCCGCGAGCGTGCCAGTTGCCGAGGCCGAGGCCGCGGCGCCGGTCGCCGCGCTCCTGCGCGATGTGCCGGACGATGCCAGCGCGCTGTCCGAGTTCGACGCCATGCGCCTGCTGGCGGACGCCGGCGTGCCAGTGGCCGCGCACGGCCTGGCACGCGACGCCGATGAAGCCGTGGCGCTGGCGCAGCGCATCGGCTACCCGGTGGCGGTAAAGCTGTGCTCGGCACAGGTGTTGCACAAGAGCGACGTAGGCGGCGTGGCGCTCAACCTGACGGACGACGCCGCGGTGCGCAAGGCCTTTGCCGCGATGCAGGCGGCGCTGGCCCGGGCCGACGCCAGCCTGCCCTTCGAGGGCGTGCTGGTGGCCCGCATGGTGCGCGGCTGGGGCGAGCTGATGGTAGGCGTGCGGCGCGATCCGGTCTTCGGGCTGGTGGTGCTGGCCGGCATCGGTGGCACCGCGGTGGAGATCTTCCGGCAGATGGCCTTCGGCCTGGCGCCGTTGTCGCCCGAGCGCGCCCGCGCCATGCTCGAGCGCAGCCGCGCGGCGGTGCTGTTCGCCGGCCATCGCGGCAACCCGGTGCTGCCGCTGGCACAGGCAGCCGACCTGCTGGTGCGCGTGTCGAAGGTGGCCGCGGCGCTGGGTCCCCGGCTCGACACACTGGAGATCAACCCGTTCATCATCGGCGCCGATGGCGCGGTGGCTGCGGACGCCGTGATCACCTTGCTGCCGGCGGGCGGGCCGAGGGCATGACCGCGATGGCGTAGTAACGAAGCTTGACCCCACCGCGCAATCCGATACCGGCACAGACCGGACGCGCGGATGGGGAACCACAACTGGAGACAACCATCATGCATTTACAAGCTGCAAGGACCGCGCGCGCGCCGGCGGCAGGCGCTCTCGCCGTCGTCATGCTGACGGCGCTGGCCGCCACACCGGCGCACGCCGCACCACCGCAAGCCACGAAATATCCTGACAAGCCGATCCGCCTGGTGGTGCCCTTTCCGCCAGGCGGCGGCACCGACGTCATCGGGCGGCTGGTGGCCGCCAAGCTGTCGACCGCGCTGGGCGGCACCGTGCTGGTGGAAAACGTGGCGGGTGCCACCGGCACCATCGGCTCGGCCCAGGTGGCGCGCGCCGCGCCGGACGGCTACACGCTGTTGCTCGGCATCTCCGCCACGCATGCCATCGCGCCGGCGATCTTCCCCCGCCTGCCCTACGATCCCGTGCGCGATTTCGTGCCGGTGGGCCGGCTGGCCTACGGCGGCAACGTGCTGGTGGCAGGCCCGGAGTTCACGGGCAAGGACCTGCCGGCGCTGATTGCAGCCGCCAAGCGTCCAGGCGCTGACCTCACCTACGGTTCCTGGGGCCCCGGCTCGGGCGGCCACCTGGCCGGCGAGAGCCTCAATGTCAGCAGCGGCATCCATCTGCGCCACATTCCCTACAAAGGCGTGAGCCCGATGCTGACCGATGTGATGGGCGGCACGCTGCCGGTGGCCATGTCCGACCTGGCCGGCACCTTGCCGTTGATCCGCAGCGGCAAGGTCCGGGCGCTGGCGGTGACCGGCTCGGAGCGCTCGGTGGCGTTGCCCGATGTGCCCACCTTCGCCGAGTCCGGCGTGCCGTTGCGCATCGACAGCTGGTACGCGCTGTTCGCGCCGGCCCGCACGCCGGCCCCCATCCTCGATCGCCTTGAGCGCGCTGTCGACGCCATCATGGCCGAGCCCGCCATGCAGGCGCAGGCCGCCACGCTGGGCATGCGCTTCACCCCACAGCCGCGCGCCGTCTTTGCCGCCCAGATGCAGGACGACGTCCGTGCCTGGGCCGCCCTCGTCAAGTCGAGCGGCGCCGCCCTCGAATAATCCCGCCAGGAGCCAACACATATGAACATGAACCCTCCCGCCGCCCCCGTCACGCACGCCAGCCCCCAGCAGGCGCTGGTCGCCGGCGCAGCGCTGCCGCTGGTGATCTACGGCTATGCGCTCATCGAGACGCTGCGCACCTGCCGCCTGCAGACCTCGGTTGCCGCTGCCACCGGCTATGGCCGCGCGCCGATGAACACGTTGTCGGCGAGCGAGCGTCAGTGGACGCATAAGGACCGCGACATCGTCACCCCGGCCAACGACCTGCTGTACTTCTGCGGCTGGGTCAACCTGGCCGATGGCCCGGTGACGCTGCGCATTCCGCCGCTGCCCGACGCGGGCCGCTACTACGTGATCGAGCTGCTCGACGTGCACACCAACAACTTCGAGAACCTGGGACCACGCAATGTCGCTGCCGAAGGCGGCGAGATCGAGCTGGTCGGCCCGGGCCAGAAGGCCAGCGGCGCGCATGCGGTGTCATGCCCGAGCTCACTGGTCTGGCTGCTCGGCCGCGTGCTGGTGCAGGGGCCGGATGACCTGGCGGTGGCGCGTGCCTTTGAGCAGGGCTTCGCGCTGACCCGCACGCCGGGCGCGGCGCGTCCGCGCTGCGTGGACCAGTGGCACGACAGCGGCCGGCCCGCGCTGGACTTCTTCCACAACCTCTTCAACGCGCTGCGCGAGTTCCCGCCGGCGGCCGAGGAACTGGGGATCCTGACGCTGTTGCGCAAGGCCGGCATCCGGCTGGAAGACGAGACCGATTTCGCGGCGCTGCGCCCGGCCATCGTGGCCGGGCTGGAAAGCGCTTACGCGCAAGGCATGGCGGTGATCGAGGCCCATACCCGCAGCCAGGGCCGCAAGAGCTGGGGCTACAGCCTGAAGCTGGGCATGTACGGCGACGACTGGCTGCAGCGCGCCTGCACCGCGATGAAGGGCCTGGGCGCCCTGCGCGCGGACGAGGCGATCTACGCCATGGCCGATTTCGATGCCGACGGCGCGCCGCTTGATGGCCGTCGCCGTTATGAGCTGCGCTTCGCGCCCGGCATGCTGCCGCCCGCGCAAGCGTTCTGGTCGGTGTCGCTATACGGCGAGGATCGTTACTTCAGCGCCAACGAGATCGGCCGCTACGCCGTGGGCGACCGCACGCCGGGCTTGCGCATGGAGGCCGATGGCAGCCTGGTGATCCCCATCTCGCACGCGCGAGCGCAGCAGCAGGAGAACTGGCTGCCCGCGCCTGCTGGCTCGTTCTACCTGATCCTGCGGCTCTACCATCCCGCGCCGTCTTTCCTGCAAGGCCAGTACACCATCCCGGCCGTGCGCCGCGTCGATTGAGTCAACCAAATTATGGAAGCCACCATGTACCAGACCATATCCGCCGTGCCCGCCGTGCCCGCCGTGCCCGCCGCGCCCGCCCTCGACGCCATCCGTTACACGCTGCCCCTCTACGAAATGGCGCGCATGCGCGCCGCCACCTGCCCGCGCCGCAACAGCGCCGGTGTGTTTGCCGCGCAGCAGCCCGATGCCCCGGTGCGCTGGATCAATCATTTCATTCACACGCGCCAGCTGCTTGGCCCGCAGCATCGCCAGGTGGTCACGCCCAATAACGACACGCTCTACAGCAACGCCTGGATGGACCTGTCGCAAGGGCCGCTGCTGCTGGACGTGCCCGACAGCTTGGGCCGCTACTACGTGCTCGGCCTGCTCGATTTCTATACCAATCCCTTTGGCTATATCGGCACCCGCACCACGGGCAACGGGCGCGGCCGCTTCTTGCTGCATGGCCCGCGCTGGCAGGGCGACGTGCCGGCTGGTGCTACCGCCATCGCCTGCCCCACGGACGCGGTGTGGCTGCTCGGCCGCGTGCTGGTGGATGGCGAAGCCGACCTGCCGGCCGTGCACGCGCTGCAGGACCAGTTCCGCCTGAGCACGCTGGCCGGGGCGAGCGCCGCGCGGGCGTTCGATGTGCGCATGCAGCCTGGCGAGCATCTGGGCGATCCGCGCCGCTATGCCGAGGTGGTCAACCAGGCGCTGCGCGAGAACCCGCCGCCGCCGGCTGAGGCAGGGCTGGTGGCAGGCTTTGCGCCTTTTGGCATTGGCGCGGATTGCGATGCGGCCGCGCTTGGCGACGATGCGCTTGCCCGCCTGGGCGACGCCATCCAGGCGGTGCTTGCCGAACTGGCGACGCCGCTGCCGTCCGACCTCGGCGGCGGCTGGACCCTGCCGGTGGAAATCCGCGAATCGTTCGGCACGCGTTTCGCCGAGCGCGCGCTGGTGGCGCGCAACTATATCGGCGCGCTCGGCGTGCAAGAGGCGATGTACGTGATGGCCGACCGCGACAGCGAAGGGGCGCCGCTCGATGGCCGCGCCGGCTACGAGCTGGTCTTCCCGGCCGATGGGCTGCCACAGGTGGGTGCGTTCTGGTCGCTCACCATGTATGGCAAGGCCGACTGCATGCTGGTCGATAACGTGCTGGGGCGCTACTCGCTGGGCGACCGCTCGCCGAGCCTGCGCTACGGGCCGGACGGCAGCCTGCGGCTGCGCCTGTCGGCCACGCCGCCGGCCGACCCGGCGGACGAAGGCAACTGGCTGCCCGCGCCCGCAGGCCCGTTCTACGTGACGCTGCGGCTCTACGTGCCCCAGCCCGCGCATCTCGACAAGACCTTTGTCTATCCGCCGATCCGCCCGCTGGCGGGTGCGGCTGCTTCGGTCAAGGAGCCGTCATGACACCGAATTCACGCAAGCGCAGGCAAGTGCTGCGCCTGGCCGGCAACGCCGTGCTGTTGGCCGCGGGCTGCGGTGCGCTGGCGCCGGTGCAGGCCGAGGAATTTCCGTCGCATCCGGTGCGCCTGGTATCGCCCTACGGCCCGGGCGGCTCCAACGACATCTCGGCGCGCCTGCTCAGCGAGGGGCTCAGCCGCAAGTACAAGCAGCAGTTCGTGGTGGAGAACAAGCCCGGCGCTGGCACGCGCGTGGCCAACGAGCAGATCGCGCGCGCCACGCCGGACGGCTACACCCTGTTGTGGGCGGCGGCGCCGTTTGCCATCAACGCGGCGGCAGGGCTGTCCCAGCATTACGACATCCACAAGGACTTCGTGGCAGTAGGACCACGCGTGCTCGGGCCGATATTCCTGATCGTCAACGCCGATTCGCCGGTGCGCACGGTGGCGGATTTCGTGCGCATGGCGCGTGATAAGAAGGACGGCGTGACTTTCGCCTCGCCGGGCATCGGCTCGGGGCCGCACCTGACCGCCGAGCTATTCGCCGCCCAGGCGAAATTCAAGGGCCTCAACGTGCATTACCGCGGCGACTCCACGGCCTACACTGAGTTGCTCGCTGGGCGGGTCGACGCGACGTTGACCGCCATCACCACCGCGCTGCCATTTATCAAGGCCGGCAAGCTACGCGTGATCGCGGTGTCCGCCGAGCAGCGCACGCCGGTGTATCCGGACGCGCCCACGTTCGGCGAGCAAGGGTATCCCGGCGTGGTGGGTTACGGCTGGTTCGGGCTGATGGCGCCGGCGGGCACGCCGCCGGCCATCGTGCAGCAACTCAACCGGGACGCCAACGCGGTGCTGGCCGATGCGCAGACGCGCAGCAAGCTGATCGGCCTCGGGCTGCAGCCGGAGGCGGGCGACAGTGCATCGTTCGCGCGCTTCGTCGACGCCGAGGTGGCCAAGTGGGGGCCATTGATCAAGTCGGCGGGGATCAAGCTGGAATAAACAGGGTAGCGCGCGGCGTTCGTTCCCGGCGTTCGCTACCGGCTTTCGCGCAACGGCCCGCTCGCTGCCTGCTGGCTTTAGCCGCGGACGGCGCCTTGCTGTGCGTCGCGCGCCGCGACAAAGGCCAGCAGCAGCACCCTCGTCTGCTCGAAAATCACGTCTCCAAGCTGGGCCATCTCTTTAGGGCCAATCGTTTCCCATTCGAGGGCGCTGAGCACGTTCCGGCGAAACATGCGGAACACGGCAACCTGGCTGTCTATCGCGATGGTCCGGATCTTGGTGACATCATCGGTCGGCTTGCGTCCGGTCAGCCGGCCGATGATCGACGCGGTCACGGGGAACAAGCGGCGGTTGAGGCGTTCGTCGATCACCGCGAAGGCCGCCGGCGGACCGAGGCCCGCGCGTTCGCGCGCCATGAAGAGTTGCCAGTCGCGCGCCTCGGGTGAGTCGCTCAGGAACGAGACGAAGCAGCCCTGGAGTCCCATGTAGGCCTCGATCAAGTCCGAGTCATCGGCGTCGGGGTTGGCCAAAGTCGCTTGCGCCGCGCTCACCGGCGCGGCCAGGTACTCCCAGACGCGCGCGACGAAGTGCTCCACGCAGGCAATGTAGACCCCTTCCTTGTTGTCGAAGTAGTACTGCAGCGCAGGCGCATTGACGCCAGCCTCTTTCGCGATGTCGCGCGTCGACGCTCCCTCGAATCCCCGTTCCCCGAAGAGTCGCAGCGCCGCCTCGACGATGCGCAGGCGCGTTTCCTCGCCTCGCTGGTAGCCGCCTTCGGCGGCCGGTCGGTGTCGTGCCATGGGATTCGTCGCCATCCTTGAGATCGTGCCAGGAGAGAAATATATCACTTGACACAATTTGTCCGACTGGAATAATTGTGCCGTTTGGAATAATTTGGAGCCCCCATGTCTACCGCCGCGCCCGCCGATTCGCCCGCCGACCCTCTGTTGCGAGGCGAAGCCACGTCAACCCCAGCGAAGCCTGCGGTGCGCCATCGCCGCCGCACGGTGCTGCTTTTCCTGGCTGGCAGCGCGTTGGTGGGGGCAGCAACCTGGGGCGGGCACTGGTGGACGGTGGGCCGCTTTATGGAAACCACCGACGACGCCTATCTGCAGGCCGACAGCGTGACGGTGGCGCCGAAGGTGAGCGGCTATGTGGCTGAAGTCCTGGTACGCGATAACCAGGCGGTCGTCGTTGGGCAGGCATTGGCACGGCTCGACAGCCGTCAGTACCAGGCAGCGCTGGACGAGGCCACGGCGACCGTTGCCTCGCGCCAGGCCGACGTGGCGCGTAGCGAGGCGGACCTTGCGCAGCAGCAGGCCACTATCGCGCAGGCCCGGGCCGAACTCGACGGAGCGCGAGCCAATGTGCGCTACGCGGCATCGCAGGTGGATCGT
This sequence comes from Cupriavidus sp. GW823-FHT07A04, assembly GCF_058794615.1. NCBI lineage: Bacteria > Pseudomonadati > Pseudomonadota > Betaproteobacteria > Burkholderiales > Burkholderiaceae > Cupriavidus > Cupriavidus sp. GW823-FHT07A04. The sequence continues at coordinate 25,219 of NZ_JBXAHA010000038.1, read as the reverse complement.
TATGCGCCGCTGGTCAAGTCGGGCGCCGAGACGGAGGAGCGGAGCGCGGAGTTGCGCAACGCGCAGACACGTGCCGCCACGACGCAGCAAGCGAACGAGGCCGCCTTGCGCGCGGCCCAGAGCCAGACGCTCACGCTGCAGGCAAAGCTGCAGCAGGCACGCGCGCAACTGGCTGTGGCCGAGGCGAGCGCGCGCCGCGCCCAGCTCGACCTGCAGGATACGTTGGTGCGCAGCACCCTGGCCGGCCGCGTCGCGGATCGCGCCGTGCGCGTCGGGCAGTTCGCGCAGCCGGGCACGCGCCTGCTGACGATCGTGCCGCTGCAGGATCTCTACCTGAGCGCCAACTTCAAGGAAACGCAGGTCGGCCACATGGTGCCGGGCCAGCCCGTGACAATCCATGTCGACGCGCTGCCGGATGCCGATCTGCACGGCACCGTCGAAAGCCTGTCGCCCGGCACGGGCTCCCAGTTCGCCCTGCTGCCCGCGCAGAACGCCACCGGCAATTTCACCAAGATCGTGCAGCGCGTGCCGGTGCGCATTCACCTGGATGTGTCTGGCGAGGCGCGCAGGGCGCTGGTGCCGGGGCTGTCTGTAACGGTGGAGGTCGACACGCGCCACGCGGCGCCCACGCAAGCGCACGCTGCGGCCGGGGGCGCGCGTGGCTAAGGCGCCGCGGTCCGGTGCCGGCGTGTCCGGGGGCAACCCGGCATCCGCGCCCGCAGTGCCCAACGCTTCCACCGCTGACTGGATCGCGGTTGCGGCCGGCGCGCTCGGCGCGCTGCTCGCCACGCTCGATATCTCGATCACCAACTCGGCGTTGCCGCAGATCCAGGGGCAGATCGGCGCCGCGGGCACGGAGGGCACGTGGATCTCCACGGGCTACCTGATGTCGGAGATCGTGATCATCCCGCTCGCCGCGTGGCTCACGCGCGTGTTCGGGCTGCGGCGCTTCCTGATGTGGAACGCGATCCTCTTCACCGCGTTCTCGATGATGTGCGGGCTATCCCACAGCCTGGCCGCGATGGTCATCGGCCGCATCGGCCAAGGCTTCGCCGGCGGCGCCATGATCCCGACCGCGCAGACCATCATTCGCACGCGCTTGCCCCGGCACCAGATGCCGATCGGCATGTCGGCGTTCGGCCTGATCGTCCTGCTCGGCCCATTGCTCGGCCCGGTGGCTGGCGGCTGGCTGACCGAGAACGCCGACTGGCGCTGGTGTTTTTTCCTGAACCTGCCGATCTCGGTGGCGCTGGTGACGCTGCTCTATCTTGGCCTGAAGCCGGAGCGCGCGAACCTGCAGGCGTTCGTCAAGGCGGACTGGCTCGGCATCGCGGGGCTGGCCATCGGCCTGAGCTCGCTCACGGTGGTGCTGGAGGAGGGGCAGCGCGAGCGCTGGTTTGAATCGCCGACGATCGCATGGCTATCGCTGCTTTCCGCGGCCGGCATCCTGATGATGGTCGTTGGCCAGTTCACGGCGAACACGCCGATCGTGCGGCTGCGGCTGCTGCTCAACAAAAACTACGCCAGCGTCATCCTGATTGTCTCGACGGTTGGCGCCGGGCTCTATGGCGTGTCTTACCTGTTGCCGCAGTTCCTCGCCACCATCGCCGGATACAACGCGGAGCAGGCGGGCTCGATCATGCTGCTCTCCGGTCTTCCGGCATTCCTGATGATGCCGATCCTGCCCCGCATGCTTGGCAAGTTCGATAGCCGTTGGCTCGTCATCACCGGGCTGTTGTGTTTCTTCGGCAGCTGCATGCTGGATATCTCGCTCACCACGCAAAGCGTCGGGCACGACTTCATCGGCTCGCAGATCCTGCGCGGCTTCGGGCAGATCCTGGCGATGATGCCGCTCAACCAGGCATCGATGGCGGCTGTCGCCACCCATGAGGCGGGCGACGCGGCTGGCCTGTACAACATGGCCCGCAACCTGGGCGGCTCGGTCGGGCTCGCGCTGCTCGGCACGCTGATCGACCGCCGCAATACGTATCACGACGCCGTGATCCGTGAATCGGTCAGCGCCAACAGCGCGATCGGGCAGGAACACATCTCGTCCAGCGCGGCGGGCTTTTTCGCGCAGCACGGCGATATGGCGCATGCGAAGCTCCAGGCCATGGCACAGATGGCCGGGGAGATCGCCAGGCAGGCGGCCGTCATCACCTTCTCCGAGACCTTCTTTGTGCTGGGCATCGCGCTGCTACTATGCGTGCCGCTGGCCTTCCTTCTCAAGCAACCGGGTGCCGGCACGCCGGTGTCCTCCGGTCATTGATCGATCATGCACGACATCAAATCAAATACGCTGCCGGGCCCTGGCCGGCTGCGCACGGTCTCCCTCAGTGCCGCGCTGGCGTTTGCCATGAGTGGCTGCGCGGTCGGGCCTGACTATCACGGCGCGCCTGAAGTCGCGGCCGACGCCATGCGCGCCACGGCATTTCCCCATGCCCCGCACAGTACCGAGCCGGCCGCGCCGCGCGTCGCAACCTGGTGGCGCGCGCTGGGCGATCCCCAACTGGATGCACTGATAGAAACCGCATTGGCGCATAGCCCGGACATTCGTGCAGCGCAGGCCAGCGTGCGGCAGGCGCGTGCCGGCCTGCGCGGGCAGCAAGCCGATGCACTCCCCAAGGTGGGGGCAACCGCCGCCACGCTGCGCACGCGCTCGCCGAATTTGTCGTCGTTTTCCGGTGGCGCGACGTCTGGCGGCCGCGGACCATTGGCGCTCTATCTTGCCAACTTCGATGCCAGCTGGGAGATCGATCTGTTTGGCGGGACGCGGCGTGCCATCGAGGCGGCCGCGGCGCAGGCGGACGCTTCCGCCGAACAGCTCGCGGACGCCCACGTGCAACTGGCAGCCGAGGTCGCCCAAGCCTACATCGGCCTGCGCGAGCAGCAGGCGCGCCTGACACACCTGCGCGCCTCGGAAAAGCTCGAAGCCGACATGCTGGAGCTGACGCAGCAACGGCGCGAACGCGGGGTGGCATCGGCGCTGGAAGTGGAGCGGCTCCTGACCCAGGTGGAGGGCACCCGCTCGCAGATCGCGCCCATCGAGGCGCAGATCACGGAGTCGTTCGATGAACTCGCCGTACTCACGGGGCGCGCCCCCGGCGCACTGGATGGCGAACTCGGCCCGCAACGGCCATTGCCCACGTTGCCGGCTACGGTGTCCGTCGGTAACCCAGCCGCACTGCTCAAGGCGCGGCCGGACATCCGCGCGGCGGAGCGTACCCTGGCCTCGCAGAACGCGCAGATCGGCGCTAGCAAGGCTGACTGGTTCCCCAAGCTGTCGCTGTTCGGCTCCCTGGGCTACAGCGCGATGGACCCCGGTCACCTGGTCCGCAAGGACAACGCCACCTGGCTCGCCTTGCCGCGGCTGCAGTGGAACGCGCTGGATTTCGGCCGGGTTGCCGCCAGCGTGGACGGTGCGCAGGCAGGACGCGACAATGCCGAGGCAAGGTACGAGAGCGTGGTCCTGAAGGCGCTGCGCGATGCCGATGTGGCCTTGTCCCGCTACGGGCACCAGCGCGAGAACGTGGTCCTGCTGCGCCGGGTGGAGGCGTCCGCCGAGCGCGCCGCCGTGCTGACCCAGCAGCGCTACCGCGCCGGTACGGCCAGCATGCTTGACTGGCTGGATGTCGAACGCACCCGGGTACGTGCGCAGCAGGATCGGATCGCCGGCGATGCCAACCTGATCAAGGACTTCGTGTCGTTGCAAAAGGCACTGGGACTGGGTTGGCAGAACGAGGGCTAGGACGGACGGCGGCCGTGGCGTTTCAGTCCGCCACGTTCCCTTTGTTGTATTCAGCATACGTTTACCCACCCTGGCAAATTGTGGATCAAACTGCTCTGCGCCGAGGGTTTGCACGGATAACCCGCGCGGCCGCTTGGCGCACGGGGCAGCGACGGCCCCGCAGGTTAGGCAACCGGCACTCCGCCGGTGCATGCGCCGCTGTTCAAGGACGGGCAATTGCCCTATCGTGACGACCTTCCCCGCCAACTCTGCGCGGCGATTTCACCGTCTTGTCCCGTCTTGCCGCGGATTGTCCAGGTTTGTCCATGTCCCGCTCTCTATCATGCATCGCGCGCCGCTTGCGCACGCTGGTGTCCGGTTGTCAGGTGCTGCCGATGCTGCTTGCATTGGCGGCGCTAGCCTTGGCGCCGCAGCCCGCCAGGGCCGCGGATCACCCTGCGCAGCCGGCCAGGCAATCCGCCGCCGACGCTGCCACCGACGTTGCCACCGAAGTTGCCGAGGAAGCCGCCCCCCCAGCCGTCCCGGGCAAGCGAGCGCGCGTGTGCCTGGTGCTGTCCGGTGGCGGCGCGCGCGGCTACGCGCATATCGGCGTGATCCGGGCGCTGGAGAAAATGCACGTGCCGATCGACTGCATCGCGGCCACCAGCATGGGTGCCGTGGTGGGTGGCTTATACGCCAGCGGTTTGTCGGCGGGCGAGCTGGAGGCCAAGCTGTCGCATACCAACCTGAGCGATATCGCCTTCGACCGCAACGAACGCGCCGAACTGCCGCAGGCGCAGCGCGAGGATGACCTCCAATATCCAATCGGCATTTCGGCCGGCTACGGTGACGGCAAGATCAAGCTGCCCACCGGCCTGGTACAGGGCAACCGCCTGCTGGCGCTGCTACAGAACCTGACCCCGCATCTGCCGGCCGACGGCGCCTTCGACAAGCTGCCGACGCCGTTTCGCACCATTGCCACTGACCTGGGCACCGGGGCCCCCGTCGTGCTGGACCACGGCTCGCTGCCGCGCGCCATCCGCGCCAGCGTGGCCGTGCCGGGCTTGTTCGCGCCGATCAAGGTGAACGGGCGCGTGCTGGTCGATGGCGGGCTGGTCAGCAACCTGCCGGTGCAGCTTGCACGCGACATGGGTGCCGACGTGATCATCGCCGTCAATATTGCCTCGCCGCTGGATGACCCCGAGAGCCTGGACTCGCCGGCGGCGGTGACGCAGCAGATGGTCACCATCCTGACCAACCAGAACGTGGCCACGCAAAAGGCGCTGCTCAAGCCGGGCGACGTGCTGATCGAGCCCCAGCTGGGTGACTTGTCCTTCACCGACTTCTCGCGCGCCAACGACGGCATCCAGGGCGGCTGGAACGCCGTGCTGGCGGCCGAGCCCAAGCTCGCGTCGCTGACGCTGCCGGCGGACGCCTGGCAAAGCTACCTGGCGGCGCGCAAGGGCAGCCAGGCGGTGGCGGGCCCGGTGCGCATCGATGCCATCCAGATCCGGTCGCACGGCCGCATTCCGGCCAGCTTCGTGCGCAAGTACCTGGGCGTAAATGAAGGCGACACCTACGACGCGGTCACGCTTAACCGCGAGATGGCGCAGCTCTCCACCTCGGGCGATTTCGAGAGCGTGACGCAGGAGATGGTCACGGAGGACGGGCGCAATGTGCTGAAGGTCGAGGCGCAGCAGAAATCCTGGGGCCCGCAGTTCCTGCTGTTCGGCTTCGGCGTGTCCAACACCTTCAATGGCCAGGGCGGGTTCAACCTGCAACTGGGGCATCGGTATCCGTGGATCACGCCCGGCGGGCTGGAGTGGCGCAATGACATCGTGCTGGGCAGCACCCAGGCCAAGTGGCACACCGAGCTGCGCCAGCCGGTATTCGACCGGCTTGGCTTCTATGTCGCGCCCTATGTGGAATACGGGCGCAAGCGCGTCGATCTCTATGGCGACACCGCGCCCAACCGCAATACCGACCCGATCACCGCCTTTCGGATCGACACGGCCGTCGCGGGCCTGGACCTGGGTGTGCCGCTGGGCCGGCTGGGCGAGTTCCGGGCGGGCGTGAACTACCAGCAGGTCAACTACTCGGCCGTCTATAACCTGCCCATCGGTACCGGCCGGCTATTCTCCCAGGCCCGTGTGCGCCAGCCCACCATGCGTGCCCAGCTCACCATCGACCAGCTCGACGATCCGCTCTTCCCGCGCACCGGCTACTATCTGCTGGCGACCAACGAGCTGGCCTTCGGTGGCACCGACAATCGCTTCAACGATGCCCACGCCAAGGCGCTCTGGGCCACCAGCTACGGCCGCCACACGCTGAACCTGGCGGCGGAGGCCGCGGCCACCTATGGCGATCACCGCAGCGACAACAGCGTCAGCGGCGGGCTTGGCTTCACGCTGGGCGGCTTCCAGCATCTTTCCGCTTACGCGCAGGACCAGTTCTCCGGCAACTACCTGCTGTACGGGCGCATGACATACCTGAACGACCTGCGCGAGTTCATCCTGCCCGGGCTGCGCACCACCGTGGTGGGCGCCAGCCTGGAGGCTGGCGACGTCTGGCTGCGGCGCAAGAACTTCGGCAACGGGCCGTTCAAGACCAGCGCCAGCTTGTTCATCGGCGGCAACAGCGCCATTGGCCCGCTGTACTTCGGCTTTGCCGCAGCGCCGAACGGGGTGTGGAACCTGTACCTGCAGCTAGGCCGCGTGTTCTAGCCCGCGGGCGCCGGCAGGGGCTCGGTGGCGCTCACCGCGTTATCAGCGCTGTCGGCCGGCCGGAAGGTCACTGCGGAGATGCGCCCGTTGCGCATGCGCAGGGTTTGCGTGCCCTGGCTGTGCCGGGCCTCGCCATGCATGACGGAGGAGGCCGCGACGTCGATCTGCGCCGTGGCGCCCTCGATGCGCGGCGGTGCGGTGACGGCGATGCGTACCGTCTTGCCGGCGATTGCTTCCAGCTTGGCAAACATGTCGATGACGGCGTCGCGGTCGTCATAGCTTCCCGCCAGCGGATGCTCGCCCTGGTGGCGCCAGCGCACGCCGGGCTCCAGCAGCGGGAACAGCGCTTCGAACTGTCCGCTGGTGAGGGCTTGCAGGTATTCGTTCACCACGGTGGCGACGGCTTCCTCGGTCATCGGCACCTCCACCCTGGCCCGCGCCGGGCGGCGCGCCTGCGCGGGGTCGAAGCCGAGGAACTCGAGCACGTTGCTGACCACCTGCTCGCGGTCGTTGTCCACGCAGATCATGTGATAGCTGTTTTCCACCACCACCTTGCGCACGTCGGGGACCGTGGCTTCCAGGAAGTCGGCCGAACGCAGGCTGGTCAACTCGTCCTCGCGCGCGTTCACCACCAGCGTGGGGCAGGCGATGCGGTGGGCGCCGTTGAGCACCCAGCCGCGCAGCCGGTCCACCTGGCGGATGCAGGCCAGCGGCACCCAGCGGTAGTGGAAGTTGTCGCCGCGTTCGAACTTGGCTTTGACGATGGCGCGCACCAGGTCATTCTTGATGCCGAATGGCTCGTCTTCCTCCACCCGCATGCGCGCTGGCAGCGTGGGGATGTGATAGACCAGGTGCCGCAGCGCGCGGTACCAGGGCGTGGACCAGCCGTCGATGTAGACCGGGGCCGCCAGCGCGATCAGCCGGCCCTTGGTGTGCTGGCGGCGCTCGGCCAGCGCCAGGGCCAGAAGCCCGCCCAGGCACATGCCCATGATGTGAAAGGTTTCGTACTGCCCGGCCAGCTCATCGTATGCCTGCGTGACGGTGTCGAGCCATTGCTCGGCCCGCACGGGCACCAGGTCCTCGGGCGTGCCTGCGTGTCCTGGCAGCGTCACCGCGTGGGTCTCCACCCCGGCGCGCCGCAGGGCCTTGTGCATCGGGCCGAGGTCGAACTGCGTGCCGCCCAAGCCATGGATGAGCAGGGCCCCCGTGCCGCTGCCCTTGAGAGCCGTCATGCTGCGTCGCGCTCCTCGATCACAGCCGCGCCTTGCAGGCGCCATGCGCCGGCAATGACCGCCACGGTCTCGTCGCCGTCCAGCAGCGGGCTGCTCATATCCAGCACCATGGTGCAGTCGCCCGCGGGCAGCATCAGGCGAAAGAGCAGGTCGGTACGGGCTGCGCTACCCCCGTCGCCACCCCCGTCGCCGTCGCTTTCGCGCAGCCAGCGGTCGCGCACCCGGGACCGGTCGTCGGCATGCACGTGCGCCAGTACATTGTCGAGATTGCCGAAGGTATCTTCTCGCACCCCCAGCGAGCGCTCCACGTCGCCGCTCCAGCGCAGCGTGCCACTGCGCGGGTCCAGGCAATAGACCAGCTGGCCGCTGGCCGCGAGCGCCAGCTTGACATCGTTCTGGCGCTGCGCCGACTGCAGGTGCAGTTGCTCGCGGCTGGTGCGCAGCGTGCTGATCAGCAGCGTCAGCAAGGCGGCCACGGCCAGGTATAGCTGGGCCTCCATCAGCGAGCGGCCATGGTGGGCCGCGCTTTCGGCGAACGGGCCATCGCCCTGGCCGGTATTGACCAGCACGAACAGCGCCAGGATCGCCACCGCCACGGAGCCGCCCCGGCCCCCCCACAGCAGCGTCACCACAGCGGCGAAGAACAGGGGGATATAGGTCAGCGCAAACACCACGCCGGCAGGCAGCGGGCCCAGGCTCTTGTTGTCAAAGATAAAGAAGGTGGTCAGCACCAGCGCGGCGAACGCGCCCAGGCCGAACAGGAAATCGCCGCCGCTCATGCCGCCTGAGCGCATGGCGCGAAAGCGCGACCAGCCCGCCAGCACCGGCGTGACGATCAGCACGCCCACCAGGTCGGCCGCGGCCCAGACGCGCGCGGTGCGCCAAAACGGCACGTCCTGCATGATCGTGAACCAGCCCGCGCCCACCGCGGCGCTGGCTGCGCTGCTGACCACCCCGGCGATCAGCAAGCCGCGCACGAAGGCCAGCCCTTCGAGCGAAAAGTGCGTGCGCCTGACCAGCGCCACGCCTACTGCCGCAAAGCCGATCTCGTCGAGCGAGAACAGCATCAGACGCAGCGTGTCGCGTCCCTCCACCCAGCCCAGCAGCATCTGCGCGGCGAAGAACGCCAGCCCTACTGGCAGCCAGCGCGGCATCGGCGTCAGCATGAACGCGGCCACGGTCACGCCGGCCGGCAGCCAGATATAGCCAGTGGCGGAGAACGGGCCGTTCAGCTTGTGCGAGATGTAGCCGGAGCAGAAGTACAGTGCCGCCCACAAAAACAGGACGACGGCTCGGTTGGTTGGTTTCACGTTGGCTTTCCTTGGCTGATGCCCGGGCACGGATGCGAGGCCGGCGCGCAGCGGCCAGCCGTTATCTGAACGCGCCAGGCCGGCAAGCGGCTGACGCAATGGCGCGGCCGGGCAGGGGCATCATAAGCCTGCACAGGGATTTCTAGCATGGCGCCATGTAATAAAATCGTCACAATTAAGGGTGTTCGCGGGTGTCCGGCCACGAGTCCGGCCAGGACTCGCCCCGGCGCACGCCGGCAACGCAAGGCCGCAATATAAACGAGGAGAAAAGACCTGATGGCGAAGTACACATTAAATAACCGATTCCTGCCCGGCTTGCCGGTGCTGCTGGCCTGCGCCACGCTGCCGCTGGCACTGGGCGCAGCCCCAGCCACCGCCGCGTGGCCGGAAAAGCCGATCCGCCTGGTGGTGGGCTTCCCGCCGGGTGGCCCGGTCGACACTCACGCCCGCCTCCTCGCCGAGAAGCTGCAGCCGATCCTGGGGCAGTCAGTGGTGCTGGACTATAAGGCTGGCGCGGCCGGCAACATCGGCTCGGATTCCGTCGCCAAAGCCGCGCCGGACGGCTACACGCTGCTGCTGGCCAATACCGGCCAGATGGCCATCAATGGCGCGCTTTATCCCAAGCTGCCGTACGTGATGCCGCGGGATTTTGCGCCGGTGGCCCGCACCGCGCTGATTCCGCTGGTCATGGTGGTCAATAACAACGTGCCGGCCCGCAACCTCAAGGAATTCATTGGCTATGCGCGCGCCAATCCCGGCAAGCTGAATTTTGCCTCGGGCGGCAACGGCGGCATTTCCCACCTGATGCCGGAGATGTTCAAGCAGGCCAGCGGCACGTTTATCGTCCACATTCCCTACAAGGGCAGCGCCCCGGCTCTGACCGATGTGATGGGCGGCCAGGCGCAGATGATGGCCGACTCGATCCCGCTGTTCACGCAATACATCAAGGCCGGCAAGGTGCGCGCGCTGGCGGTGACATCCAAGCATCGCTCGCCCGCCTTGCCTGACGTGCCGACCATGGAAGAGGCCGGGCTGAAGAACTTCGAGGTGGTCGGCTTCTACGGCATGCTGGCGCCCGCGGGCACGCCCAAGGAGGTGGTGGCCAAGTTGTCTGGCGCGCTGCAGGCCGTGCTGGGCGAGGCCGATACCCGCGCCAAGCTGGAGCAGCAAGGCGCCGAGGCAGCCTGGCAGGGCCCGGAGGCCTTCGGCCAGACCATTGCCGCCGAGCAGAAGCGCTGGGGACAGGTGATCAAGGCTTCGGGCGCGAAGATCGACTAAGCGCGCCCTGACGCATCGGCCGGTGTGGCAAAAGGCCGATGCGCGGCTGGGCTCAGGCGGCGACGATCAGGATCGGGTGGTATTGCGGCAGCCTGGCATCGTCGGTGAGCAGCACCATGGCCTCCTGCAGCGCTTGTGCAACCAGCATGCGATCGAATGGGTCCTTGTGGTTGGCAAAGGCCGGCAGATTGTCCACCGCACCCGCGTGGGCGGCAGTGACGTCGAGGAGTTTGTAGCCGCACAAGCGGAAAACAGCGGCGGCTTGGCCACCGTTGAACATGTCCAGCTTTCCCAACCCTGCCTTGATGGATATCTCCCACACGCTGGCAGCGCTCACATAAATCTCATTGGAAGGCTCCGCGATCATCGACCGGGCTTTGGCCGACAGACGTGGATCGTTCAGGCTCGCCCAGATAGCGATATGCGAGTCGAGCAGCACCTTCACGAGTGGTCACTCTCTGTCCCGTTCTCAAAGAGCGATGCCACGTCTGCATCGAGTGCATTCCATTCTTCCAGGCTGACAGACGGAAACTGGCCGAGCAGCGCAAGCCCGCCGCCGATTCTCCTGGAAACGTCCGGCTCGCCGATGGGCACCAGCTTGGCGGCGGCCTTGCCATTGCGCGCAATGACAATGACATCTTGCGCCCCGCTTTCCAGCGACTCCACTAGCCGTGACAATTGGCTTTTGGCCTCGTGCATGTTGATCGTGAGCATGTGGTCATCCTGACTTAGCTAATTCAGTTGGCTAAGTATAGTCTGGCCGACAAGGCAAGGCAACGCCCCTATCAAGGTCGGCCACAGGCCAGCAGTTAGTTTAGGGACCACTGCGCAAGCGACGCGCCCAGCCTGTCCGCTGGACGGTCCCACACCATTGGCGCACCCTGCACAGTTGCTGGGGACCTGAGCCGTCGCGCAGGTCCCCAGGCAGTCGCTTCAATCGTTTCTGCCAGGTCCGCCGGGGCTTCAGGCGGGAACAGGGATGCTTCGTCTTGCGCGCCCGTCACCAAAAGATGCGCCGTGCGCGCCAGCGAGGCCCGCACCTCGCAGCCGGCGCCGGTCGCCAGGCGCTGCGCCAGCCCGCGGATGGCCGCTGTTGCCATCAGGTAGCCGGTCGCGTGGTCGATGGCCTGCACCGGCAGCGGCTTGGGATGGTCCAGGCCTGCGGCGCGCATGCCCGCATCGGCAATGCCGGTGCTCATCTGGATCAGGCTGTCGAAGCCGCGCCGGCCCTTCCACGGCCCGCTCCAGCCATAGGCATCGAGCGACACATCCACCAGCGCGGGATTGATCTCGCGGCGCCGCCGCGCGTCCAGTCCAAGCCGCGCCAGGGCTTCGGGACGGTAGCCGTGCACCATCACGTCGGCCTGGCTCAGCAACTGCTCCAGCACCTGCCGGTCCGCCGCGCTCTTCAGGTCGAGCCGGGCGCAGCGCTTGCCGAGCACCACTTCCGGCACTGTGCCTGGCTCTTCCCAGCCGGGTGGGTCGATGCGGAGCACATCGGCGCCGAAGCCGGCCAGGAAGCGGGTGGCCACCGGACCCGCCAGGATCCGGGTCAGGTCCAGCACGCGGATGCCGCGCAACGGGCGATCCGGGGTGATGGCCCAGGCTGGCCGAAGCCCAGCAGCGCACGTCGTCCAGTGCATCAGCGGTTCGCTGTTGACGGCGATCCCCTGCGGATGGACTGCCCATTCGGCCTCGGTGCGCATGGCCGCCGAGCAGCCGCCGTTCTCGACGATGGCGGCTTCCAGCGCGCTGGCTTCCCATCCGGATACGGCCCGGGCAACGGCGGCCTTGTCCGCTTGCGCCGCCACGCCAAGCACGGCGAGGGCAGCGTCGCGGTGATGTGGGGCGTTGGTGTGAAGACGGATCCAGCCGTCCTTGGCCCGGTAGTCGCCGGCAACGGGATCCCATTGCGGCGGCAATTCCCAGCCCTGTGGCCGCAGCGAAGTGCCGAACCATAGCGAAGCGAGACGTTGATCTGCCTGGACATGCGGCGCATGCCCGCAGGCCCGGTGGATCAACTCGGCAATGGCCAGGGCGGCTGCGCCGACGGCGGCGGTGGCCAGGGCGGTGACGGGGAAGACCGCGGGCAAGTGACCGGTGCCGGCCACGGCAATGTGCTCGAGCCACGCGGCGTCCCCGTGCACGCTGCGCCAGATCTCACCAAGGAAAGGGGTGACGGCTGTCGTGGGACTCGTGGCTGAAAGCATGGATTCTCCGGGGCCGGGCATGGTGCGTTCTCCGTTGGGGTGGGTCGGGAATTCGTGCTTTGCAGCATAGGCTCCTTGTTTTAATAGTCAATATTGATTAACTTAATCAACCTATTGATCGATTTCGTCGCCCGTGCCCCGCTACCTGACTTCCTCCGAAGCCGCCGCCCAGCTTGGCGTGTCCCGCCAGACGCTCTATGCCTATGTCAGCCGTGGCTTGCTGCACGCGCACGATAGCGAAACCCACCGCGAAAGCCGCTATCTCGCCGACGACGTTGCGCGCCTGGCTGGCCAGCGCACGCGCGGCCGCAAGCCTCGCGAGGTGGCCAAGGCCACGCTGAGCTGGGGTCTGCCGGTGCTGGAATCGGGGATCACCTTGATTGAGGACGGGCGGCTCTACTACCGGGGCATGGATGCCGTTGCGTTGGCCGCGTCGGACACCGTGGAAGCGGTGGCCGCATTGCTGTGGCAGTGCCCCCAGGACGCGGCGTTTGGCGCAGCGCCGCTTGCGCCGGCGCACCTCGCGGCAATGCAGGCGGCCTTCTCCGGGCGCCGCAGCGAGGCGGCGCTGCTGCCGCTGTTTACCATCGCCAGCGAAGACGACCCCACGGCGCAGTGGCAAAGGTCACCGCAACGCCTTGCCGAAGGCTGCGGCGTGCTGGTGCGTCTGCTGGCGGCCTGCCTGCTGCACACGGCGCCCGCCAGCGCGCCGGTCCATCGACAATGCGCCAGCGCCTGGCAGGTGGGCGAAGAAGGCGCGGACCTGATCCGCATGGCGCTGGTGCTCTGCGCGGACCATGAGCTGAACGCGTCGAGCTTCACGGCCCGCTGCGTGGCGTCCACCGGCGCCAGCCTGCGCGCATCCGTGGTCGCGGGCCTGGCCGCGCTGACCGGTGGGCTGCATGGCGGGACCACCGCCCGCGTGGAGGCTCTCTGGGACGAGCTCGGCGAGGCGCCGCCCGCATCGAAGCTGCGCGAGCGGCTTGCCCGCGGCGAGAACCTGCCGGGGTTTGGCCATCATCTCTACCCCGCCGGCGACATCCGCGCCGCCGGCCTGCTGGCGCGGATACTCCCGCATCACCCGCAATGGCAAGCGATCATCGACGACGCTTTCGCGCTGCTGGGGCAGCGGCCATCGATCGATTTTGCACTGGTGGCGCTGCGCCGGCATCTGCGGCTGCCGCCCGGCGCGGCCTTCGGCATGTTCGCGCTTGGCCGCTCCATCGGCTGGATCGCGCACGCGCTGGAGCAGCGTGCCGATGCCGAGCTGATCCGCCCGCGTGCCGCGTACGTCGGCCCGCGCCCCGGCTAGCCTGGATCAAGCCTCAGTTTCGGCGAACCGCAGGCCGATCAGCCCCACGAGCGCCAGGCTCAAGAAAAAATCCGCTGCCGGTTCGCGCCTTCCTGCATCAACGACGTGGCGCCGCGGGCTATGCGGCGCGCTGCTGCAAGCGCAGCACTGCGTCGCGCGCGGCAGCGCCAAGCTCGCCAAGGTCCAGCCCCGGAATCGCATCATGCTCCACCACCACGCGGCCAGCCACCAGCAGCGCGCGCAGAGCCGGCCGCCCACCGCTGGCCACGGGGGCGATGGCCGGATCGTGCAGGCCAAAGCAGCGCGGGTCGTCGAGCCGGTAGATGGCGAGGTCGGCCGCCTTGCCCGGCTGCAACGTGCCCACCGCATCCAGGCCAAGCACCGCCGCGCCGCCCGCCGTGCCCCAGCGCACGACGTCTTCCACACGCGCGGCGTCGGCGCCGCCCTCATGGTCGCCACCCTCGGCGCGTGGGCGGGCGCCATGGCCTCGCCGCGCGCGCTGCAGCAGCCACGCCGCATGCGTTTCGGAAATCATGTCGGCCGCTTCGTTGGAGGCGGCGCCGTCCACCCCGATCGACACCGGCACGCCAGCGGCTTCCAGCGCCGGGATGTTCGCAATGCCGCTGCCCAGCCTGCCGTTGCTCTGCGGGCAGTGCGCGATACCTGTGCCGGTTGCGCCGAGCTGGCGGATTTCGTCCGTGCCCAGTTTTACCAGATGGGCGAACCAAACGTCGCGGCCCAGCCACTCGTGCTCGCCGCAGAAGGCCACGGGTGTCGTCTGGTATTTGTCTCGCGCGGCGTTCTGGTATTCCACGGTCTCCGACAAATGGCTGTGCAGCCGGATGCCAAGCCGGCGCGCGGTGCGCGCGCAGGTGCGCAACTCCTCGGGCGACATGGAGTAGAGCGGCGTGGTGGGCGCCATCACCACGCGGCGCATCGCATCCGGCGCGGGCTGGTGGTAGCGCGCAGTGAGCCGTTCGCAATCACTCAGGAACTGGTCGAGCGTTTCGGGGCGCAACGCCTGCGGCAGTTCGCTCTCCAGCTGGCGCGTGCGGGTGGCGCCGCCGCGGCACAGCACAAAGCGCAGCCCCAGCGCCTCGGCTTCCTCGAACAGGATGGCCGAGCTGTCGTAGGGCATGCCGGGATAGTAGAGATAGTTGTGGTCAGCCACCGTGCCGCAGCCGCTGCGCACCAGTTCGATCAGGCCGATGCGGGCGGCAAGCCGGAAGGTGCTTTCGTCAAAGGCGGCGCGGAAGCGGTAAGGCGTCGCTCCAAGCCACGGCGTGAGCGTCAGGTTCAGCCCCGGCGGATCGCCCTTGAGCAGTGACTGGAACAGGTGATGATGGGTGTTGACCCAGGCCGGGTAGACCACGCAGTCGGTGGCATCGATGACTTGTTCGCCGGGGCGCGGCGCCAGCTTGCCGATGGCCTCGATGGTGCCGCCGGCCACGCGCAGGTCCGGGCCGGCATGGCGTTCGCCTTCACCCTCGCCCCCACCCTTATCGTTACCAGGAAGGCCGGTCAGGATGGCGGTGGCATTGCGGATCAGGATGGTGTTGGTCGTCATGCCAGCTCGCTTTCGTGCCAATGGGACAGTGCCATGCGTGATACCACCACCATGGCGCCGAACAATGCGACGCCGGTCAGCGTGATCAGGAACAGCGCGGCGAACAGGCGCGGGATATTGAGGGCGAAGCCCGCCTGCAGGATCTGGTAAGCCAGCCCCGCGCCCGTGCCGCCGGTGCCCGCCACGAATTCCGCTACCACCGCGCCGATCAGCGCGAGGCCGCAAGATATCCGCAGGCCACCGAAAAAATACGGCAGCGCGCTGGGAATGCGCAGGCGGCGCAAGGTATCCCAGCGGCTCGCGCGGTTGATGCGGAACAGGTTGAGCAAGCCGGGGTTGACGCTGCGCAGGCCCAGCACCGTGTTGGAGATGATCGGGAACACGGCCACCATGGTGGCGCAGATCACTAGCGCCAGCGTCGGCTGCTTGACCCAGATGATGATCAGCGGCGCGATCGCTACCACCGGCGTGACCTGCAGCAGGATCGCGTAGGGAAACAGGCTGGCTTCGATCAGGCGGCTCTGCACGAAGATGAACGCCGCGGCGGTGCCAACTACCACGGCCAGCGCAAAGGCCAGCATGGTGATGCGCAGCGTCACCCATAGCGAGCCGCATAGCAGGCTCCAGTCTTCCACCAGCGCATGGCCGATGGCGGTGGGCGTGGGCACCAGGTACGCGGGCACGGCGAGCACAGTGCATGTCGCCTGCCAGGCGAGCAACAGCAGCACGCCGACGGCAAGCGGGGCGGCCACGCGCTGTACGGCGGGGCGCGACAGTAGCGGGGGATTCATGGGGGCTCCTTGTTGTTTGTGGGATCGATGCTGCTGCCGGGCTCAGTGCTCGTTGGGGTCGACGCCGGTGTTGGCCTGCGCGAGCAGCGCCGACAACTGCGCGCAGTACTGCATGAAGGCGGGCGAAACACGGAAGGCCTCATCGCGGACTTCGGGGCCCTCGATGGCCACGTCGGCAATTACGCGGCCCGGCCGCGCCGCCATTACCACCACGCGGCTCGACAGGTAGACCGCCTCATAGATGCTGTGGGTGACGAAGACCACTGTCAGGCCGCGCTCGGCCCAGAGCGCGCGCAGGTCGGCGTCGAGCTTGTTGCGGGTGAACTCGTCGAGCGCGCCGAAGGGCTCGTCCATCAGCAGCAGGTCCGGGTTGGTCGCCAGCGCCCGCGCGATCGACACGCGCATCTGCATGCCACCCGACAGCTCACGCGGATAGACCGCGGCGAAGCGGCCCAGCCCCACCAGCGCCAGCGCGCGCCGCACGCGTTCGTCGGCGTCGGCGCGCGGCATGCGGGCGAGGTCCAGCGGCAGCCGCACGTTGTCGGCCACGCGTGCCCACGGCATCAGCGTGGCCTCCTGGAACACCATCGCCAGCGTGCGGCCTGCGCTGTTGGTGGCGCCGTTCGTTCCGGCGTTCGTTCCGCTCGGAAGGGCGGGGTTGCCCCACCAGCGCATATGGCCCGCCGACGGCGCCTCCAATCCGGCAAACAGCTTGAGCAAGGTGCTCTTGCCGCAGCCGGACGGCCCCAGCAGCGAGACGAACTCGCCGGGCTTGATCGCCAGCTTGACGCGCTCCAGCGCCACGGTGCCGTTGGGATAGGTCTTCTCGATCTGGTTGGCGAACAGCAGTGGCGCGTCGGCATCGCGCCGGCTGGTGCCAGCGGGCTCGCCGCCGGCGTTGGGCGCAAGGCCGCCGGGGCTCGGGGCTGCAGCGCGGGCTTGCGTGGCACTGCGAAAGAGGACGCTCATGGCTGTCTCCGTATGGAATGGTTCGGGGACTATCCGAAGTCCGGCCTAAGCGCGAACCACGGGAATGCGGAAGGTCTCCTTCTCGCCATGCCGGGTGAACAGTTCCATCAGCATCTTGCGCATCAGCAAGCCGGGTTTGTCGGATTCCATATGGAATTCAGCGCGGCGGCGCGTGTCCACGCAGGCGTCGTAGTCGGTGGCTTCCAGGATGTCGCGGTCCTCGGCGACGATGGGCGCGTCCCAGTCGATCAGCTCCTGGGTCGAGCAGTCTTCCTCGCTGTCATTGCGGTACAGCCATTGCGACAGCATCACGCTCTTGTCGTCGATCGGCGTGGCGCAGTTGTAGATGATGTGATGGCGCCCGCTGGCCGGATAGGTGCAGCCGAAGCGGCGCGTGAACGGCAGGTCCCAGCGGTTGAACATATGGCGATGCGTGATCGGCTCGGTGGTGCCGGTAACACGGTGGCCCGCCTCGATATTGCGGATCGGCACCAGCGTCTCCGCCTCGAAGCCCCACTCGCGCTGCTGCAGCTCGTACTTCTGCGGCTTGGGCTGCTCGGACAAACCAAAGTTGGCGCGGTGCACGAAGCTGAAGTGCGAGTTGTCGAAGGCGTTCTCCATCACGCGCAGCGAGCTGGTGTTCCACTTCTCGTAGAACTGGAAGATGCGGCGGTAGGTGGGGTCGCCATCCTCAGGGAAATCGGGGATGGGCTGCAGCGGATCGTCCAGCGCCACCCACACGTAGCCGTATTTCTCTTGCACGTGATAGGCCTGCACCTTCGCGCCAGAAGGAATGGCGTTGTCCGGCGCCTGCGGAATCCGCACGCAGCTGCCCGAGCAGTTGTATTCCCAGCCGTGGTAGCCGCAAACGATGTCGCCGCGCTCGTTGACCCAGCCCTTGGACAGGCGTGCGGTGCGGTGGCAGCAGCGGTCCTGCAGCGCCGCGGGCTTGCCGTCGATGCCTTTCCAAAGCACCAGGTTCTCCCCCAGCAGGGTAAAGGGCTTGGGGCCGTCGTCGAGCATCGAGATCGGCATCAGGGCATACCAGAAACGGCGCAATACGGGCTGTTGGGTGACCAGCATGTCAAATATCCTTGTATGGGGTTGAGCTTGAACGGTGAAGCTGCGCGCTTCAGGGCATGACCTTCAGGTCTTTCACGAACTGCGTGGTGTAGGCTTGTTTCCAGTCGGTATCGGCCTTGAGCAGCCCGGCCCCCACCATGAAGTCGCGCGTCTTCTGCCAGCGTGCATCGGTCATCACGCCGATGCCGTAGCGGGCCGCATCGCCACCGCCGACCATGTGGTACTCCTTGAGTTTGTCCACGCCCCAGGCGAGCTGGTCGTCCTTCATGTTGGGGTTTTCCTGCTTGATCAGCGCATTGGCCGGGGCGGGGTCCGCCAGGTAGCTCTTCCAGCCTTCCATGCTCGCCTTGACGAAGCGCGCGACCACGTCCGGCTTCTCCTTGACCATCTTTTGCATGGCGACGATGGTGGTGCCGTAGGGCGGATAGCCATCGTCGGCGAACAGGAAGAAGCGCGTCTTGGCACCGGCCTTGCTGGCCGAGAACACTTCGGAAGAGGCATACGCCTGCTGGGCCGATTGCGGATCGGCAAAGAAGGGCTGCAGGTTGAAGGTGTAGACGCGCGACTGCGATTCCTCCAGCTTGTACTTGCCCTTGAGCCACGGCCACCAGGTGGTGCGTCCCGAGGTGGAGACCAGCACCGTGCGGCTCTTCAGGTCGGCCAGGCTCTTGACGTCCTCGTGGGTCATCATGCCTTGCAGGTCGGTCTGGAAGGAGGTTGCCACGGTGGTCACCGGCACGCCTTGCTCCACGCTCTTGAGCACCTGCAGGTCATAGCCCATCAGGAAATCGGCCTGGCCGCTGGTGAGGATCTGCATGCCATTGACCTGCGGGCCGCCCATGCGCACGGTGACATCGAGGTCGTACTTCTTGTAGATGCCTTTCGCTACCGCCTGATAAAAGCCGCCATGCTCCGCCTGGGCATACCAGGAGGTGAGGAACGTCACCTTATCGGCAGCTAGCGCGGGGGCGGGGATGGCGGCGAGCGTCAGCGCGGCGCAGGCGCCGGTAATCAACAGGCGGCGCAATGGGGAAGGCGTCTTCATGGGGGCTCCTGTGCGGATGTTTGCGGGGGAAACCAGGATGGGCACGGCGACAGGCGGGCGACGACGCGGGACGCAAGCGGCGCCATGGCCGGCAGATGTGTCCGCGAAATGGAATAAGGGCGTGAAGATGGGGGACATCGTGGGCGCTCTCTTTTCTCTCGTGCCCGGCCTGGTGGCCGGATCCAAACGCCCGGATGCCTCGCGATGCGAGTCAGCCAGGCGTGCGACCGGATGGTCGCGAGAGCAATGTCCCGCGCCGGCATGCGCCTGCCCACTGGGGGAGGCGCATCGGCGCTAACCGCTTCTACTCGATAGTTTGTTCAGCAAGAGGTGTGCCAACGGCAGCGGTGAACGCCGCGCCCCAAATGCGCCGGATCGTGGCAAGCCCCTGAGTGGCACTGGTGCATGATCCCCTGCTTCGACGCGCGATGTGCACCAATTCGGTGAGTGGCGCGGTGGCCGGTGCGATCAGGGGCTGGTGCTGGTCCTGACCAGCCCGCTGCAGCGGCCTAGCGCGGTGGTGACACAGCACGCGTTGCCGGACCAGTCGCCACCGATCACCAGGCCAGTGGGACCAGCGATCAGGCGGCGATGGCACAGGCCGGGCACCAGCAGGGGCTCCGGTGACGTGGGCGCGCGCGCATCGCGCGGGCCGCCGCCCGGCGCACGCGCTGGTGGCACCTCCTCGGTCCACAAGTAGGCGGTGCCGCCCGGCACGGCCTGCACGGATTGCGGCGGGCCCCACTGTGCCTTGGCTTGTTCGATCGGGGCGGCTTGCCACGAATCCAGGATGCGCTGCATGGCGGATTGCTCGACGCTTGCGCAGCCGCCCAGGGCGATGGCGGCGAGTGGGGTCAACCAAAGGCGAGGGGAGATGGAGAGACGGCGAACGACAGACATGGCGACTCCAGGGGGAGCAGGCATGCTCCCTCCGTGCAGCCTAGCCTAGCCGCCGGCCTCGCCGCAAGCGGCCGCAGGCGCCTTATGCGGGCTTGCCCACAGTCGGCGCCAGCACGGCCTTGTTGGCATCCCGGGACAGCTCGTGCGCGCCGTCGTCATCGCCGCCGGCCTGGCCCAGGTCCATGCCCTTGGTTTCCGGCAGCAGCAAGGCGGCGCCCATCACCATCATGTAGCCGACGCCGGCCACGATGGCGATCGCCAGTGGCAGCGAGGTGCGGCCGGTGCTGAGCCAGCCTACCGTCAGCGGAAAGAGCGAGCCGATCACGCGCCCGACGTTGTACGAGACGCCATAACCCGTGGCGCGGATGTCATTGGGGTAAGACTCCGAGATGGTGGCGCCGATGCCGGCGAAGACGCCCTGCATCAGCACGCCCAGCGGGAAGCCCAGGAACAGCATCGACGTGTTCGATACCGGGATCACCATATAGACCAGCGCCATGACAAAGGCGCCGGCGGCAAAGGCGATATAGGTCAGGCGGCGGCCCCAACGGTCGGTGGCATAGGCGCCGGCCACATAGCCCACCAGCGAGCCAACGATCGTCATCGCCAGATAGGAGCTGGTGCCGAACACCGACAGCCCGCGCTCGGTCTTGAGGAACGTCGGCAGCCAGGTGGCAATCGCATAGTAGGCGCCCAGCATGCCGCCCGACAGCAGGCTGCACAGCACGGTCTTGCCCAGCAGCGGCCTGCGGCCGAGCCGCGCCAGCTGCTGCCAGGCGGTGGGCCCGCTGCCGGCGCCACCGGCGGCGCGTTCGGCCTGGCTCTTGGTGAAAACTTCCGGCTCCTCCAGGTTGCGGCGCAGGTAGATCACCACCAGCGCCGGCAGGATGCCCATGAAGAAGCAGACGCGCCAGGCGGTTTCGGCCGGGAAGATGCTGAAGGTGATGGCGTAGGCAATGGCCGCCGCGCCCCAGCCGAAGGAGTAGCTGCTGGCGGTGAAGCCGGAGTATTTGCCGCGGTGCGCCGGGTTGCGGATCATTTCCGTCACCAGCACCATGCACAGCGAGGATTCGCCGCCGAAGCCCAGGCCCTGGAGCATGCGAAAGGCCAGCAGTTGCTCGGGGGTGTTGGCCAGCCCGCACAGGAAGCAGGCAACGGCGAACACCACGATGGTCCAGCGCAACACGCGCACCCGGCCATAGCGGTCAGCCAGGACGCCCGCACCGATGGCGCCCACCAGTGAGGACACCAAGGTCCAGGTGACAATGGCGCCGGCGGCCGATTTGCTCATGCCCCACTGGGTGAGCAACGTTGAAATCAGGAAGGAATAGATCATGAAGTCGAACACGTCGACCGCATGACCGAGGAACGCGCCGTAAAACCCCTTGCGCTCCATTGTCGATAAATCCTTGAACCAGGTGAACATGATCTCTCCTTCGTGTCTTTGCTTCGGGGGCGGTGCGCTGGTTTTTTTGGCGCCGGTGCGCGTTACACCGGGTCGGACCGGGATTGGGATTGGGACTGAGCCGAGGCCGGCGGTGGCCGGAAGGCAAAACCCGCGGCTTCCAGCAACTGGGCAAAGCGCAATGCGGTCAGGTCCTCGAACCTTCCGGCGACGATCTGCACGCCCACCGGCAGGCCACTGCGGCCCGGGCCGATCGGCGCTACCGTCGAGGGCAGGCCGCACAGGCCGGAGTGCCCGGCCCAGAACAACTGGCTGGTGAGCGGTTGCGCCCGGCCATTGACCTGGAGCATGCGCTGCCACGGCTCGCCGGCTTCATCCAGCACAAAGGCGGTGGTCGCGGCTGCCGGGCACAGCAACACGTCAACCTCGCCAAAAAAGCGCTGCCAAGCCTGCGCGAAGGTGGCCCGGGCTTGCTGCAACTGCAGCCATTGCCGGTGCCGGATGGCGGCGCCGGTGAATTGCAGCGTGGCGTAGCCGTGGTCGTCGGGCGCGGCGCCTGCGGCGCGGGCCAGCACGGCATCGAAGCCAGCGTCATCCATATGGATCGACGTGGTAGCCCGCAGCATCAGCACGTAGGTGTGCCAGAGAGCCGAGGCATCGAAGTCCGGGCGCGCGTTCCAGCGTACCTGGGCGCCTTGTCCCTCCAGCCAGCTGCCGAGCTTTTCGATTTCGTCGCTGACTTCCCCGTCCGCCTCGCACAGCGGATGGCTCGGCAGCACGGCGACGCGGAAGTCGGCAAGCGCGCGCTTGTCGCAGGGCGGCAGCGTCAGGCGATAGGCCTGCGCTTCAATGCCGTCCGGGCCAGCCAGCGCTCGCAGCAGCAGTTCCAGGTCGTGCGCGCTGCGCGCCAGCGGCCCCGCCACGTTGATGTCCTGCTCGCCGTAGCCGTGGCCGATGCCATGGCCGCGCAGCGGCACCAGTCCGTGGCTGCTCTTGTGCGAGAACACGCCGCAGTAGTGCGCCGGGTTGCGCAGCGACGAGCCGATGTCGGAGCCCACGTCAAAGAAGCTCATGCCCGCGCAGACCGCTGCGGCGCTGCCGCCGGACGAACCGCCCGGGGTGCGGCTGAGGTCGCGCGGGTTGCGGGTGGTGCCGTAGATGGCGTTGTAGCTTTGCCAGTCGCGCAGCCCGATCGGCACGTTGGTCTTGCCAAGCAGGACCGCGCCGGCCGCGCGCAGGCGCTCGACCACGGCCGAGTCGCTGGCGGCAATGTTGTGGCGCTGCGCCGGGTTGCCGCACGTGGTGGGCCAGCCTGCCACGTCGAAGGATTCCTTGATGGAGAAGGGAATACCGTCCAGCAAGCCAAGCGGCTCCCCGCGGCGCCGGCGTTGGTCGCTGGCCTCGGCTGCTGCGCGCGCGGCGGTGAAATCCGCCAGGATGAGGGCGTTGATCTCCCGATGCGAGGCGGCATAGGCTGCCTCGCACCAGTTCACCAGGTTCTGCGCGCTGGCGTCGCCTTTGGCCAATAGCGCCGCGGCTTCCCACACTGGCAGGAAGCACGTCTCTGGCGGCTGGGTGTCGGTGCTTGCTGTGTCTTGCCGCGTCACGCATTCGCTCCGTATTGTGGGGGCCGTTGCTATGGCGCCAGGGTTGGGGGTGAATCGGGCTTTTCGTTAGAATCGGTATACTATATTCATTGAATTGCCGAGAGCAAGGCAAATGTTCGAGCGCCCGCAATTCGCCGTGTTCTGGTGCAATGCAGCAGGTTTCGGCACAAACTCGCGGCTCATGGGAAGGGATTGCTAGACGTCGCGCACCTTGGCGGTGCGCGAGTTGTGAGGTATTTGGTATACCGTTTGTGATCTGTGGGCTAGCTGGTCAGCAGTCGCCTCGCCTAGCGGTCGAAGAAAGACAAGGTCTGTTGGTCTGGGCTTGGTGGCTTGCGCCGGTGGGGCGCCGGGGTGGGCGATGCAGTCTGCGGCTGTGCTTTCGACCGGGGCGCGTCCGGTGGTTGCAGCTCGAATCGCCGCACCGCTTCCAGCGGAACGGCAGCGGCGAGCAAGGCCGGCAGCCGTGGCGCCAGGATCTGATAGGTGTCCAGGTCAAAGCGCGCGGGCGAGGACAGCAAGCTTGGCGCCTCCTCCAGCGTGGGTACCGAGCCCAGGTAGCACCAGTCTTCCAGGACATGCCACCACGCCTTGGCGCCGTGCTGCTCGCGCCATGCCACTGCACCCGCGAACGGCCAGGGCTGGATCGCCAGGTTGGCCAATGCGGTGACCGCCCGTTCGCGGTGAGCTGCGAGGGACTCGTCGCCGGTGCACGCGCCCAGGCAGCGGTGCAGTTGACGCGCGAAGCAGGGCAGGCCGCGCCGCGCGGTTTTTTCCAGGGCGAGGGCGACCTGGCAGAGCTGATGGGTTTGGGCCAGTTCTGCCAGCCGGGCCTGGGCGCTGGCCCGGCTGGGAAAGGCGCCATATAGATTAGGGTGCCGGCTGAAATCGGTGTGGCGATCCGAGCGCAGTATCGGCGCGCTCAGCCCGGGGGGCAGTTCCCACGCGTAGAGTCCTGCATTCTGGCGCAGCATCTGGTTGTGCAGCGGCTGCATCGTCTTGATCAGGTGCGCTTCCAGCAGCAGTGCGCCAGCCTCACCGCCAGTCTCGCGCCATTCGACGTGGCGCACCGCGCGCGCCAGCCGCATTTCCAGGGCGGCACGATGATCGCCGGAGAAATGCGCGCCAATGCGTTGGCGCAGGTGGATGCTCTTCCCTATATAGAGAGGCATGTCCTGGTCGCCATAAAAGAGATAGACGCCAGGGGTGTCGGGAACGTCGTCCAGTGCGGTTTCTTCGAGCCCGGCGGGCAGGCTCGCCCGCTTGATCAGCGACTGCACTGCGGATTCGACCAGGTCCATCGTGTAGAGCTCGTGGACCTTCTGCCAGAATTGCCACAACAGTTCGGCATCGGCGAGAGCCCGGTGCCGGCCCTTGGGTTGCAACTCGAACCGGGCGATCAGCGCATCCAGCCCGTGGCGCGCGGCCGAGGGAAACAGCGAGCGCGAGAGCCGTAACGTGCACAGGACATCGGCGCGAAAGGTGACGCCGACACGGCGGAACTCATTCTTGAGGAAGCCATAGTCGAAACGTGCATTGTGCGCCACGAAGAGCTTGCCTTGCAGCCGCTCCGCGAGCGTTTCCGCTAGTGACTCAAAGCTTGGCCGACCGCGCACCATGTCGTCAGTGATTCCGGTCAGTTGCTGGATAAAGGGCGGGATGCCAATGCCCGGGTCTATCAGGGTGTCCCATTCGACAATACCGTCCGGTCCCACTTCCACGACGCCAATCTCGGTAATACGGTCGCGGGTGCCGTCGGCGCCCGTCGTTTCCAGGTCGACAAAGACAATCGGGCGTGAAAGTGCTGCTGCCAGCGCTTGCGCGTCCAGATACCGGGGCATATCCGCCGGCTGGTGCGATGGCTGGTAGATAGGAAGGTCAGGCATCCGTCGATTCTAATAGATAGAGATAGCAACTGCGCGACCCTGCGCCGGGGCATGGAAGCCTGCTTCATCACCGTGTCACAGACCGTTCTGAACAAATTCAAGAAAACGCTTGCCAAGGCCGAGGGGGTCCCCTATGATTCGCCCCCTCGCAACACGAAACACCGCTGCAAAGCA
>NZ_JBXAHA010000037.1:0-39004 GCF_058794615.1 Cupriavidus sp. GW823-FHT07A04 | reverse complement strand
CCCCCCCCCCCCCCCCCCCCCCCCCCCCCCCCCCCCCCCCCCCCCCCCCCCCCCCCCCCCCCCCCCCCCCCCCCCCGCCGCCGGGGCAGTCGCAGCAGGCTCATGGGGAGGAGGTGGTCGGGCAGGTCTTGGCGGCGTCGCCGGCATGCCGTCAAAGGGAAACGGCGCTGATGCCGATTCTGATTTTGATTTTAATGGCGCTTTCTAGTCGTGCGCCACGGCGGCCTGGAATTTCTCCAGGCAGTAGCCCAGCCCGCGTACCGTGGCAATGCGGATCCCGCCCACCTCGATCTTCTTGCGCAGCCGGTGCACGTAGACTTCGATGGCATTGTTGCTGACCTCTTCGCCCCATTCGCACAGGTGGTCGACCAACTGCTCCTTCGATACCAGCCGCCCGGTGCGGGTGAGCAGGATCTCCAACAGCCCGACTTCGCGCGCGGAGAGATCCAGCATCTGCTCGTTCAGGTAAGCGATGCGGCCAACCTGGTCGAAGGCCAGCGGGCCGTGGTGCGTGAGCGTGGCGCCGCCGCCGGCGCCGCGCCGCACCAGCGCGCGCACGCGGGCTTCCAGCTCGGACAGGGCGAAGGGCTTGGCCATGTAGTCATCGGCGCCCAGGTCCAGGCCCTTGACGCGCTCATCGACGCCGTCGGCCGCGGTCAGGATCAGTACCGGCAGCATGGCGCCGCGCGTGCGCAGGCGCTTGAGCACTTCCAGCCCGGGCATGCGGGGCAGGCCGAGATCGAGGATCAGGAGGTCGAAGGTCTGGGTCGAGAGCGCCGAGTCGGCTTCAACCCCACTGGCGACATGGTCGACGGCATAGCCGGAGTGACGTAATGAGCGCGTCAGGCCGTCTGCCAGCACATCGTCATCTTCGGCGATCAGAATACGCATGGTTGTCTCCACCCTGGCCCGGCTTAGTCGTCGCTTTACATCAAATGACGCGTGCGGGACTTGCCAAGCATACTGTTTTTTTATACAGTACTCGCTTGATCCGGTCGCGCAGTGAGCGGGCCGGATCGTACTGAATTTAGTAACGAACGTATTACCGGCGTTTGCCCAATGTTTGCCCCTGCTGCCAGGTTCATTGTCATCAGGAGTTCGCAGCGCGGCGCGGGTCGGGCGGTTACCCGCAAAAGCAGGCAGCGCGCCACATGCGGCCTATTTATACACCATTGACGGAAGGACGACCATGGATGACGGCAAGAAGGCGGGTGCTGGCGTAAGCGCCGAAAAGCAGAAGGCGCTGGCGGCCGCGCTGGCCCAGATCGAGAAGCAGTTCGGCAAGGGCTCGATCATGAAACTGGGCGAAGCCGACATCGACCAGGATATCCAGGTCGTGTCCACCGGCTCGCTGGGCCTGGACATCGCGCTGGGCGTCGGCGGGCTGCCGCGCGGCCGCGTGGTGGAAATCTACGGTCCGGAATCCTCGGGCAAGACCACGCTGACGCTGCAGGTCGTGGCCGAGATGCAAAAACTGGGCGGCACCTGCGCCTTTATCGATGCCGAGCACGCGCTCGACGTCAACTATGCCGGCAAGCTCGGCGTGTCTGTCGGCGACCTGCTGATCTCCCAGCCCGATACCGGCGAGCAGGCACTGGAAATCACCGACGCGCTGGTGCGCTCGGGCTCGGTCGACCTGATCGTGATCGACTCGGTGGCGGCCCTGGTGCCCAAGGCCGAAATCGAAGGCGAGATGGGCGATTCGCTGCCGGGCCTGCAGGCCCGCCTGATGAGCCAGGCACTGCGCAAGCTGACCGGCACCATCAAGCGCACCAACTGCCTGGTGATCTTCATCAACCAGATCCGCATGAAGATCGGCGTGATGTTCGGCTCGCCCGAAACCACCACCGGCGGCAATGCGCTGAAGTTCTACGCCTCGGTGCGCCTGGACATCCGCCGCATCGGCTCGATCAAGAAGGGCGATGAGGTGATCGGCAACGAAACCAAGGTCAAGGTGGTCAAGAACAAGGTATCGCCGCCGTTCCGCGAAGCCTTCTTCGACATCCTCTACGGCCAGGGCATCTCGCGCCAGGGCGAAATCATCGACCTCGGCGTGGACGCCAAGGTCGTCGAGAAGTCGGGCGCGTGGTACAGCTACAAGGGCGAGAAGATCGGCCAGGGCAAGGACAACGCGCGTGAATACCTGCGCGAAAATCCGGACATCGCCGACGAGATCGAGAACAAGGTGCGCGAGTCGCTGGGCGTGGTCCTGATGAACGGCACGCCGGCCACCGCCGGCGCCGTGGCCACCGCCGAAGACTGAGCTTCGCTGGCCGGGGCATTCCCGGCCGCGATCCCCATCCCGGGGCGGCACGCGCAGCGACGCGCGCCGCCCCGGTTTGCATTTTCAAAGCGCATCCATATAACGCATTGATAAAGCGCATTGATAGTACGCATTGATAATGCGCAGTGTTCAAGCGCGCCTTCCCCATGGCTACCCGTCCTCCTCTCTCCCTGAAAGCCCGCGCTGTCGGCTACCTGTCGCGGCGCGAGCACAGCCGGGCGGAGCTGGCGCGCAAGCTGGCCCCGCATGCCGAGTCTCCCGAGGCACTCGAGCAATTGCTGGATGCGCTGGAGCGCGAGAACTGGCTATCCAACGCGCGCTTTGTCGACAGCCTGGTGCACCGGCGCGCGGCCCGCTATGGCGCCGCCCGCGTGATGCAGGAAGCCCGCACCCATCAGCTCGGCGGAGATCAACTCGCCGACCTGCAGGATCGCCTGCGCGGGTCGGAGCTGGAGCGCGGCCGCGCGGTCTGGCAAAAGCGTTTTGGCACGCCGCCCGCCACGCCGGAAGACAAGGCCAAGCAGATCCGCTTTATGGTCGCCCGCGGCTTTTCCCGCTCGGTGGTGAGCCAGGTGATAAAAGGGGCAGATGAGTGGCTGGATGGCAGTGATTGACGTCCGCCGACGTGGCAGCCTCAAGTTCAAGTGATGCCGCAGTGATGTCGCGGTGATGTTACTGCCATGTCCTGCACCGGTTTCGGGCGCATACCTGCTTTGCGAGTAGGCGTATTCCGAATCTTCGCGCCTTGCTCACGCCTTGCTCATGCCTTGTGCCTTAGGCCGTTTCCGCCGCAATGCCGTGATTTTTCCGCATGCGCGGGGCTTGCCCGTCGCTCGACAATCCCCGACAACAGCGCCGCGCGCAGTTTGTTCCCGGCCAACGTTGTCCGGCATGTTAAAATCCTGCGGTTTTCCGGCCCAGCCGTCCATTTCTCCCGCTCCTGCCTGGTGTTATGCCGCTTTCCCCGCCCGTCAATCGCGCCCTGCGTCACCGTCGTGCCATCACGGCGGAGGCTTATCTTAGGGACGACGGCCTATGGGACATCGAAGCGCGCCTGACTGACACCAAGCCGCGCGAGATTCCGCTGGCCGGCGGCGGTGTGCGCCCGGTGGGTGAGCCGCTGCACGATTTGTGGTTGCGCGTCACCATTGACCTGCGCATGAACGTCGTGGACGCCGATGCCTGTTCCGACTGGGTGCCTTATCCCGGCCAGTGCGACACCATCGGCCCGGCCTACCACAAGCTGATCGGCCTGAACCTGATGAAGGGTTTCCGCAAGTCGGTGAAAGAGCGCCTGTCGGGCGTGGCCGGATGCACGCATTTGACCGAGCTGGCCGGCGTGTTGCCGACCACCGCGATCCAGGCATTCGCCGGCGATGTGTTCAACATTCGCGACGGCGGTGCCGAAGACACCAGTACCGAACCGCCTTACCAGTTGCACGGCTGCCATGCCCTGCATTTCGAAGGCGAGGTCGTACGCCAGTTTTACCCCCGCTGGTATGGTCACCAGCCAAAACCGAGGATCAAGACCGAAGGGTCATCGACCCCGGCGGCGCAGCCAGCGGAGGCGCTCGCCGCCCCCGCCGACGGCGCCATGTCGCGCAGGTCAACCGGCACTTCTGGCTAAGCCAGGCCGGCCTGCAGTCCGCCGAGATTCCATCTCCACACTTTTACGCCTACCCGAAAGGAAACACGCATGAATATCCATGAGTACCAAGGCAAGGAAATCCTGCGCAAATACAATGTGCCGGTTCCGCGCGGCATCCCCGCGTTCTCGGTCGAAGAGGCCCTGAAGGCTGCTGAACAACTGGGCGGCCCGGTATGGGTCGTCAAGGCGCAGATCCACGCGGGCGGCCGCGGCAAGGGCGGCGGCGTGAAGGTGGCCAAGAGCATCGACGAGGTCAAGACCTACGCCACCAACATCCTCGGCATGACCCTGGTCACGCACCAGACCGGCCCGGAAGGCAAGAAGGTCAACCGCCTGCTGATCGAAGAAGGCGCTGACATCAAGAAGGAACTGTACGTCAGCCTGGTGGTTGACCGCGTTTCGCAAAAGGTCGCCCTGATGGCCTCCAGCGAAGGCGGCATGGACATCGAAGAAGTCGCTGCCCACAGCCCGGAAAAGATCCACACGCTGATCATCGATCCGTCGGCCGGCCTGCTCGACGCGGACGCTGACGACATCGCTCGCAAGATCGGCGTGCCCGACGCAAGCGTGGCGCAAGCCCGCCAGGCCCTGCAAGGCCTGTACAAGGCATTCTGGGACACCGACGCCTCGCTGGCTGAAATCAACCCGCTGATCCTGACCGGCGACGGCAAGGTGATCGCGCTCGACGCCAAGTTCAACTTCGACTCCAACGCCCTGTTCCGCCACCCGGAAATCGTCGCTTACCGCGACCTGGACGAAGAAGATCCGGCTGAAATCGAAGCGTCGAAGTTCGACCTGGCCTACATCTCGCTGGACGGCAACATCGGCTGCCTGGTGAACGGCGCTGGCCTGGCCATGGCCACCATGGACACCATCAAGCTGTTCGGCGGCGAGCCGGCCAACTTCCTGGACGTGGGCGGCGGTGCCACCACCGAGAAGGTGACCGAAGCCTTCAAGCTGATGCTGAAGAACCCGAACCTGAAGGCCATCCTGGTCAACATCTTCGGCGGCATCATGCGTTGCGACGTGATCGCCGAAGGCGTGATCGCTGCATCCAAGGCCGTGTCGCTGTCCGTGCCGCTGGTCGTGCGCATGAAGGGCACCAACGAAGAGATCGGCAAGAAGATGCTGGCCGACTCGGGCCTGCCCATCATCGCCGCCGATACCATGGAAGAAGCTGCCCAGAAGGTCGTGGCTGCTGCCGCGGGCAAGTAAGCCAGACGCGAACACGAACGCCAGCAGCGCGCCGGGGCCAGGCCTTCGCGCGCTGCTTTGAGCCAAGCAAAGGATTACAGCATGTCGATTCTGATTAATAAAGACACCAAGGTCATCACCCAGGGCATCACCGGCAAGACCGGCCAGTTCCACACCCGTGGCTGCCGCGACTATGCCAACGGCAAGAACTGCTTCGTTGCCGGCGTGAACCCGAAGAAGGCGGGCGAAGACTTCGAAGGCATTCCCATCTACGCAAGCGTCAAGGATGCCAAGGCATCGACCGGCGCCACCGTGTCCGTGATCTACGTGCCGCCCGCAGGCGCCGCTGCCGCCATCTGGGAAGCCGTTGACGCTGACCTGGACCTGGTGGTCTGCATCACCGAAGGCATCCCCGTGCGCGACATGATGGAGCTCAAGGACAAGATGGCCAAGGGCAACAAGAAGACCCTGTTGCTGGGACCGAACTGCCCGGGCCTGATCACGCCTGACGAAATCAAGATCGGCATCATGCCGGGCCACATCCACCGCAAGGGCCGCATCGGCGTGGTGTCGCGCTCGGGCACGCTGACCTATGAAGCAGTCGGTCAGCTGACCGCGCTGGGCATGGGCCAGTCGTCGGCAGTCGGCATTGGTGGCGACCCCATCAACGGCCTGAAGCACATCGACATCATGAAGATGTTCAACGACGATCCCGAAACGGACGCCGTGGTCATGATCGGCGAAATCGGTGGTCC
This sequence comes from Cupriavidus sp. GW823-FHT07A04, assembly GCF_058794615.1. Classification (NCBI taxonomy): domain Bacteria; kingdom Pseudomonadati; phylum Pseudomonadota; class Betaproteobacteria; order Burkholderiales; family Burkholderiaceae; genus Cupriavidus; species Cupriavidus sp. GW823-FHT07A04. The sequence continues at coordinate 33,123 of NZ_JBXAHA010000037.1, read as the reverse complement.
GGACGAAGCCAACGCGGCTTACTGGATCAAGGAAAACATGAAGAAGCCGGTGGTTGGCTTCATCGCTGGCGTGACCGCGCCTCCGGGCAAGCGCATGGGCCACGCCGGCGCGCTGATCTCGGGCGGTGCCGACACGGCGCAAGCCAAGCTGGAAATCATGGAAGCCTGCGGTATCAAGGTCACCAAGAACCCGTCGGAAATGGCTCGCCTGCTCAAGTCGATCCTGTAAATACCGATCTGCAGCCTCCCGCCTCCGGGCGGGAAAGCTTGCCGGAGCCGGAGCGCTCGCGTGACTGCGACCGCACACCAGCTCTCCATGCCCCCGCCTCCGTGCGGGGGCATGTCATTCTGGAGTACCGTTACCTAGGGTATCTCCCAAGGTGCGCGACATGCCGATTGAAACCGAATCGAAAGCTTGATACGGTAAATCTTCATGTCTGAAGACTCAGACATCCGAAATTCCGCATGCGGCACAGTTGTTGGTGACGCAATGTGGCGTTCGAATCATAATTTAAGAAACTCGAGGAGCTTTACCGTGGAACTGCTGTCCTCCACCGCTTTCTGGATTGCGTTGGGATCCATCATCCTGACCAACATCGTGCTATCCGGCGACAACGCCGTGGTGATCGCGCTGGCCTCCCGCAACCTCCCGCCCGCCCAGCAGAAGAAGGCCATCTTCTGGGGCAGCGCCGCCGCCATCATCATGCGGGTGGTGCTCACGGTTGCCGCGGTCAAGCTGCTGAGCCTGCCGTACCTGAAGATCGTCGGCGCCATCCTGCTGGTCTACATCGGCGTGCAACTGCTCACCGGCGATGACGACGAAGAAGGCCACTCGGCCAAGGACAACATCTGGGCCGCGATCCGCACCATCCTGATCGCCGACCTGGTGATGTCGCTCGACAACGTGGTGGCCGTGGCCGCCGCAGCGCAGAAGGGGCCGGAAGGCAGCCAGCTGATGCTGCTGATCCTGGGCCTGGGCCTGTCGATCCCCCTGATCGTGTTCGGCAGTACCATCCTGCTCAAGGTCATGGACCGCTTCCCCATCATCATCGTGCTGGGCGCCGCGCTGCTGGGCTACCTGGCCGGTGAAATGCTGGTCAGCGACCCGGTGGACGCAGCATGGTTCGAGATGCACGTGCCGCATGCCCACCTGGTGTTCGGCGTGATCGGCGCCGCGCTGGTGGTGGTGGTTGGCAAGCTGCTGAGCAGGCGAGCGCCACAGACGGCCTGACGGACTTTGTAGATGAGGTGGTGCCCCGTTGGGGCGCTGCCGGAAAGACGGGTGGCCCGGGAGCCGCCCGTTTTGTTTTTGGGCCGTAGCACAGCCGACGTAGCAGACGTGGCGGTGATTTCAGTGCGGTTTCAGACTGACTTAAGCCAAAGCGCGGGTTTACTGACCCGCCGCGTCATACTTAGTGACAAAATTTGCGCGGGATCAACACCCGGAAGGGCCCGAAGTGGCGAAAATTGTCACTCGCCGACGAGACATCAAGACTTGGCGGCGCTGGCACGCTAAGTGCTAAGAACGTACAGCATCACATGAAACAAGATGTTTCGATTTGTATCCAAAATTCCTTCGAGGGGTCAATCATGCAGCAACGGGTGCAACAAATGAAAAAACTGGGCCGCCGAGTCCAGAAGGGCTTCACGCTGATCGAACTGATGATCGTGGTTGCGATTATCGGTATCTTGGCGGCGATTGCTATTCCGCAGTATCAGGATTATGTGACGCGTGCTCGCTGGACTGAAAATGTTACGTCAATTGCAGGGATGAAGCAGGCTATTGCAGAGTGCGTTCAGCAAAATGCAATGGCTCCCGCAGCGGTGATCGGCGCACCGTGCGACTCGTTTGCTGCGCTGAGCGCTGCTAATACTGGAGTCGGCTTCACTGCGCTGCCTGCTCCCAAGTATGAGGCAGCAGCTACTCCCGTGGCATACGCTGCGGGGGTGATCACGCTTACTGGCTCGGCTCAAGTTGGCGGCTGCGTAGTAACGTTTACGCCTTCCATCACTGCTTCCGCCGTGACCTGGGCTTCAGCTACGGCCGCTGGTTGTACTAAGGGACAGACCGGGATTTAACCGAACGGCAAATTCAGAAAAAGCGCCTTCGGGCGCTTTTTTTTTCCCCACTCCCCAAGCTATCATCCGCCTTCTGCCCACAAGGCATAACAAGGCACCCCGCATGCTGCCCTCCCGGTCAGCCATCCCTCTCAGCTTCCTCGCCGTAGCGGTCACGCTACCGCTGCTGGTCTCCCGGCACACGCTTCCGCTTGCCACGTTCTATGGCGAATGGACTTCGGCATTGCTGTTTGCGCTCGCCGTCATCGTGCTGGGCGCCTTGGCACAGCGGCAAGGCAGGAGCACGGCCTACCAGGCCGCTCCCGCCCAGTTCCCCTGGATCGTCCTCTTTCCCCTCTGGCTGATCGCCACCGGCATCACGCAGACGCTGACCGGCATGGCCGACGTGTCGGGCAGCCGCTTGCTGACCGAGCTCTCGCTGGCGCTGGGCGCCGCGGCGATGTGGGCCGCCTGGCGCCAGGGCCGTGCCGCGTCGTCCGTGGAGCGACAGGCGATGGTGGATGTGCTGGCCATCGCCTGGCTGGTGGCCGGGTTGCTTGGCACGCTGGCGCAATGGGTGCAGGTATTTGGCCTGGAGCTGGACACGCTGGGGATGGTGTCCACTTACTTTTACGATGACAACCGCCGCTTGTGGGGCAACCTGAACCAGCCTAACCACCAGGCGACTGTGGCGGGCATCGCGCTGGCGGCGGCGGTCTGGCTGGCGGCGCGCGGGTGGCTGCGGGTGCCGGCGTGGCTGGCGGCGGCGTTGCTGCTGGTGAGCGGCATCGTGCTGTCCGGCTCGCGCACGGGTGTGTTGCATGTGGGGCTGGCCGCGGTGTATGCGCTGGTGGCTGCCTGGATGGCGCGGGGCGGGGCGGCGTTTGGCGGTCCGGGCGACCTGGGCGGGTTCGCCGGCAGCATGCAGCGCGCCGGCCACGCCGGGCGCAATCCCATGCGGCGTCCCGCCGGGCTGGCGTTTGCCGCGGTGGCCATGGTGGTCTTGCTGCTGGTCTTGCAGCCGGCGATCAAGAGCGCTGGACAGGCGATGGACTGGCGCCTCTTCGATACCGTGGCGCAGATGCAGGGGGGCGATCAGCTCTCGTGGCGCGCCGCGATGTGGACGCACGCGTGGGCGATGTTCCGCGCCCACCCATGGCTTGGGGTGGGCTGGGGTGAGTATGGCTGGGCGCAGTTCCAGCAGCTCGCGCAGGTGGGCGTGAAAGTCGAGATGTCGCTGCATGCGCACAATGCCGTGCTGGATATGCTGGCCAAGATGGGCATGATCGGCGCGGCAGGTGTGTTCCTGAGCCTGCTGGCGTGGCTATGGCGCGTGGCGCGCCAGCGCTTGTGGCACGGGGATGCGCGCGAGCGCGCGCAGACGGGGCTGGTGCTGACCTGGCTGGCGATGCTGTGCGCGCATTCGATGCTGGAGTACCCGCTGCACTACTTGTACTTTGTATTGCCGTTCTGCTTCATGCTGGGCTGGCTGGAGCCATCGGGGTTTGGCCGGCTGCGCGTGCCGCGCGGATTTGCCGTGCTGGCGGGCCTGGCATTCGCCAGCGTGGCGGCAGCCATCCTGACGACCATGTGGCAGGACTACCGCCGTGCGGAGGCACGCGAGTACGCCCGTGCCGAGCGCCGGGCCGCATTGCCGATGCCGAACTTCTGGTTCCGGCAGGCTGCCGCTTCGGATGCGATCGAGGAGGCCAAGATCACGCCGGAGAACGCGGCGCAGTTGCTTGGCGCCCATATCGCCGCGGTGCACCTGTTGCCGACCCCGACGCTGATCTCGCGCACCGCCTGGCTGATGGCGCTGACCGGCGACCCGGTGCAGGCCCGGGCGTGGCTGGAGCGCCTGCGCTTTTACTTTGCGGGGGATGAGGCTAACCAGTTCGCGGAACTTGCCCGCGCCTGCGCCGAAGTCGACGCGGCGGCGCGGCCGCGGGATTTCTGCGACTGGGTGCAGCTGCGCGCTAAACGCAAACCGGGGTGAGCCTTCCTAAGCTGCGCCGCGCCAGCTTATTGCGGGGCGTAGCCCGGGGGCGGCGGAGGCGGATAGTAATACGTTGGCGCAGCAGCCGGACGCGGGGCCGAGGCCATGCGCCCGTAGACCGGCACCCGGTTGCCGCTTGCGTACATGCATTGCACATACGCAGCGTCGTACTGGCGCTGGCTGCCATAGCCGGCATATTGGGCGCTGCCTGCCCCTACCGCCGCGCCGGTAAGCAGGCCGACACCCGCGCCCACCGCCGCGCCCGTGCCGCCATTGAAGGCCGCGCCGGCCGCCGCGCCCAGCGCGGTGCCCACCACGGCGCTGCCTACCGCGCTATTGGCGGCCGCCTGGTTGGCGGTGACGCCACCCACCTGTCCAAAGGCGAACTGGCGGCAGTTGTTGTCGTCGGCCCGGAACTGGTCGAAGTTCTTGCCGGTGCCCGGCAGCACCATCACGCTTGGCCCGCTGGGCATCACCGCGCACCCGGCCAGCACCATCGCCGCGAGCGGAAGGCTCAGCAGGATTGGCAGGCTGGGGCGGTTGAAGTGGTTAAGGACTTTCATCTCGGCACCTCGGTACCTCGGTCATCGATTATGGTCCGCGCGCGTCGGCGCAGCGCGCCTTGAGCGCTCCAAGCATTCAGCTTGCCTGCCTGTCAGGGATCAGGTGGGCATCAGGCAAGCAGCAGGCGCTAGGCGGGTGGCTGTGCCGGCACCTTATGCCAGCCGCCGGGGCAAGCCTTGATGTACGGGTAGTAGCCATCCGGCCGGGCGCAGCGATACCAAAACGCCTGCTGCTGGGGCGCGGGTGCCGCGACACCGCCGCTGTCCATGTCTATCGCGCCGTCCTCGCCCTGCTCGATGTACTGCGGCGGCGATGCAGGTACCCCGACGACCGCGGGGCCATAGGCGTAGCCGGGCGGGTAGTAGTACGGGTAGGGGTAGCCCCAGCCATAGCCGTAGCCGAACCCGGGGCCGATATAGACGCCTACGCCGCCGTGCCAGCCGCCATGCCAGCCACCGCCGCCGTGCCATCCGCCACCACCGTGCCAGCCTCCACCGCCACCTCTTCCCGCCAGCGCGGTACCGCTCGCGCCCAGCGCCGCCAACACCAGCAAAAGCTGGCCAACCCTACGCCCGTTCATGTTGCCCACCTTGGATCGACGCGGAACGTGGTTCCGCCGGCAGCGCAGCTTGCGCCCCCTAAACTGCATTGAATACCAATTTGCCGCAAGCCGCGACGCGCCGCCCTCTGGCGAAATGCGGCGTTACGCTTGTTACAGCGGAAGCGGCGCCGGCGCGGGACTGTGTCAGGATTGACAAGAAAGGTGGCTCATATCGGCGATGCGGATCAGGCACATGCGGCGGGTGGCGCTGGCCTCGTCCATGGCGTAATCCACCGCCACCTTGGTGAGCGAGATCGGGTGGCATAGCGGGATCAGGTCAGCGGTGCGCTTGGTGGCCATGATGGCGGCCACGCGGGCAATGCCCAGCACGTCGACTTCGGAAGCGATGCCGCGAACTGCATTGCTCATCGCTGTGGATTCTTCTACTTTCCGCTTGGCCCGCAACATTCGTTAGGGCAGGCCGGAAGCAGGGAGATTTCGACACGCCTCCCGTTGCTCACATCGCCCGGCCTGTACACGCCAAAGTGTTCTTGCACAGGCACCTGATTGAAGTTCGTCTCTTTCAAGGTACGCGCGACCGCGTGGAGACGTTCCGCCGCCAGAGATTTGGGGCTACTCTCGCCTTCCTCGGCATAGCCCCCGACCGTGATGGCCTTTTGCCTCGGGTACTTGATGCGCTGATCGACCATCCAGTTCGCCAGGCGGAGCATTTCGGATGCGGTCACGACACTTGAGTTGGACGTGAAGTAAACGTCGATGTTCTTGCCCGGCATGCACGCATGCGCGCACTGCATCGACAAGAATGCAGACAGCGCAAGAACGATGTTAGCCGCGCTCATAGATCACATACCCCGCAATGCTGTCAGCGTTCTGAAGTGTCAGTTCGGGCCGAGTTTTTGCGAACTTCAAACACTCGCTCATGAAATACTCAATATCTCGCGCACCAAAGGTATCGGCAAAGTGCGAGACTTCGTGAATCAGCGTTGAAACCTGAGAATCCGCAGTATAGGAATAATCCCGCAACTCACAGAATTCCAGATGGATCGCGATAGTGTGGGTTCGCGTGTCCGGCGCGCAAACTTCGGCTACGACTCCGAATTTCTTCTTGGAATTTGAGGTGCAGCCGACATGCGCCATCGCGCTTTCGGAGTATCGGACGAAATTGTCGGGCGTTAGCATAGCTAGAACACCGCGTAGGCGACCAAGTCCCGCCGTCAAGCTTGTTCGGGTAGAAGGATCATCAGACCCGAACCATTCCGAGACCCGGAATCTGTCGGCTGACGACCATCTCTTTAGTTCCGTTAGTCGCTTATCGACTAGGGATACGGCTTTGTTGCGCCGCTCTATCATGAGCCGAGCAAATTCCTCGTTTGTCATGTTCGGGCAAATCCGGGTCGGATCGTCAGCAAGCTTACTGCCTTGTACGTTTTCCACAAGCTTGTTCCGTGCCTCAGATGGCAGCGTGCTGGTGGTATCGGCAGGCATGCGAATACCGTTGCCGCGGGTTACCTCGATGGTGAAGTCGTTCTGTGAGGCGATGACGATTGGTTTCACCGGGCATTTGCAATTGACGCGGGCACCTTCCACAAGAATTTGCTGCCCCATAAGGTCGAACGACGGAAAGCAATCATTGATCACCATGCCGCGACTTTTGCACGCCGGGCAGGTTGCGAAGTCGCCTTCGATCGCCACGTTGACGCCGTGATGGGACATCGTGCCGGTGCCCACTAACACGCCGTTTGTGCTAGTCCGGTCACCGTTACGCAGTGCGTTTCGCATATCGTTCATCGTTCAATCTCCCTATTCATCGTCTGGCTTGGTCTGCGGGACATGCCCACGCGCACGCGAGGATAAAGATGGTCTGTCCAATCCATCTCCCTCTGTTGTTGCACGGCAATCTGTGCGGTTAGCCAGATATACAGAAAAGACTAGTTTTATGAAATCAGACGAATCCGAAAAAATGTGAATCTCTGTCAACAACCATCAGTCGGCCGCTGGCTTGTTGTTCCCAGACAAGCTGCGGGGTGCTCATAAAAATCAATGGGTTGCAGGTTTCCACTGCGAGCGTGATAGCTGGGGATAGCCAAGGATTATGCCGACCTACTGGCTGGGCCGCTTCGAGCAATGCCTGTTCCTCAAGGGTACTGAGAACTCGGGTTCTCGCCGAGGCGGGGAAGGCCTTGGTAGCGGGGAGACCTACTCAATGTATTGCCCAGTGACTTCCGCCAAGGTGGTCCTCTCGGCCTCCTGTTGGCTAACGTGCACACCTCGGTCCATCTCGGACGCTACGGCACGTGCTCAGCGCTCAGCCTCGGCTTTGCTGTCAAAGGTTCGGACTCCCGCTGGGAATCCCTTCTGCGAAACACGGGCTTGCCACGTGTTCCCCCTACGTCTTATTGATGCCATCGCTTGCCTCGCTTGGTCAAACGTTGGACAAACCGAAGAATTTGCGACTGTTAGTGCACCCAGAAAGGCTGGAATGAACCTATCGAGAGCCCGCGTGGAAAGCAGTAGGGGGAGTAAGGGTGGGCTGAAGATGACCTAACGAAATCAAATACTTAGGTCTTTTCCGCCACCCAATCCCCCGACTTCCCGCCATGCTTCTCCAGCAGCTTCACATCCCCCATCACCATGCCGCGATCCACCGCCTTGCACATGTCGTAGATGGTCAGCAGCGCCACCTGCACGCCGGTCAGCGCTTCCATTTCCACGCCGGTCTGGCCGTGGGTCTCGGTGCGCACGGTGCAGCGGATGGTGGCGCTGGCCTCGTCCATGGCGTAGTCCACCGCCACCTTGGTGAGCGAGATCGGGTGGCAGAGCGGGATCAGGTCGGAGGTGCGCTTGGTGGCCATGATGGCGGCCACGCGTGCAATGCCTAGCACGTCGCCCTTCTTGGCCGTGCCGTCGCGCACCAGCGCAAAGGTGGCGGGCAGCATGGTGATGGTGCCGGTGGCGACGGCCACGCGGTGGCTGTGCGCCTTGGCGCCGACGTCGACCATATGGGCTAGTCCGGCGGAATCGAAATGGGTGAGCTGGCTCATGGCGTGGACCTGGCGGATGCGGGGCAATGAATGCGTGACGGATGCGTTTGCCGCGCATGCCGGGGCAGGGCGTGGCAAGACCGGGCGACGCCCGATGGGAATGGCTTCCGGAGGCCGCTATCATAGCAACATGCGCAAGAATCAAACGCTCGCCGGAGCGCTCTCCTCGCCTGTCCGCCAGGCGCGCCTCATGCCTTCCAGGACGCCCGTGGGCGTTGCCCGCCGCTCGCTGGCGGCGCTGGTGGCGCTGACCATCGCGCTGCCCGCCTGGCCCCAGCAGCGCCCGTTGCTCAACGACCCCACGCGTACCGCAGCGGCCGCCGCCGCAGCGGGGAGCGATAGCCGCGACGGCAGCGACCAAGTCTATGACAACCTGAACCGTAGCGTGAAGGCGGGGCAGAAGTCCGATTTTGGCCTGCGCAGCAACAACACCGTGGTGGAGACCTCCGGCGTGCAGCTGCCCGACCTGGGCGATCCGTCCACCGCGTCGCTCACGCCCGACATGGAGCGGCGCCTGGGCGACCGCATCATGCGCGACATCCGGCGCGATCCGGACTACGTGTCCGATCCGCTGCTGGCCGATTACCTGAACGCGCTTGGCTATCGCCTGGTGCAGGCGGCGCGCCGGCAGAACATCTCCGGCTCCACCGGCGCTGGCACCTTTGCCACGGGGTTCGAGCTGTTCGCGGTGCGCGACCGCACCATCAACGCCTTTGCGCTGCCCGGCGGGTATATCGGCGTGCACACCGGCCTGCTGGTGCAGTCCGACACCGAGTCCGAGCTGGCCTCGGTGCTGGGCCACGAAATCGGCCACGTGATGCAGCGGCATATCGCGCGCGGCATCACCACGCAGGACCAGTCGATGTGGATCGCGCTGGCCTCGATGGTGCTGGCCGGGCTGGCCGCCACCAAGAGCGGGGACGCGGCCGCGGCGCTGGCCATGGGCGGGCAGGCGGCGGCGGTGTCCAACCAGCTGTCCTTCTCGCGCGGCGCCGAGCGCGAGGCCGACCGGGTTGGCTTCCAGATCATGACCGCTGCCGGGTTTGACCCGCAGGGCATGCCCGACTTCTTCAAGCGGCTGCAGCGCGTGATGGGGATTTCGGAAAGCTCGGTGCCATCGTACGTGCGCACCCACCCGCTCACCTCGGAGCGGATCGCCGACATGCAGGACCGCGTGAGCCATGTGGCGGTGCGCCACGTGGCGAGCACGCCGGAGTATGAGTTCGCGCGGATGCGCGCCCGCATCCTGCAGGAAACCTCGCCTGGCGATCTGCAGAACGCGCGCGCGGCGCTGCAGACGCAACTGGCGTCGGCCTCGCCGGCGCGCCTGCCTGCGCTCCACTACGGCATCGCGTTTGCCGAGCAGCGGCTGGGCCGCAATGCCGCGGCTGAGCAGTCGCTGGCCGAAGCCCGCCGCTTGTACGGCACGATCCCGGGCGCTACCTCGGGCAGCCCCATGCTGGATGTGATGGCGATCGAGCTGGCGCGTGCCCAGGGCCGGCAGCAGGACGCGCTGAACCAGGTGGTGGCGTCGATGAGAGCGTTCCCGTTGTCGCACGCGGTGGCGTTGAGCTATGCCGCGACCTTGCTTGGCGCAGGCCGCACGGACCAGGCGGTGACCTTCCTGCGCGAGCGCACGCGCGAGGAAATCGCCCGCTCCGAGTGGTGGGACATGCTGGCGCGGGCCTATGCCGCGCAGGGCCGGCGCGTGCAGCAGCACCAGGCGCTGGCGGAGAAATACGCCGTGGATGGTGCCTACCAGGCCGCCATCGAGCAGTTGCAGATCGCACGCAAGGCAGGCGACGGCGATTTCTACACGCTGTCGGAAGTCGATGCGCGGCTGCACCAGCTGGAGCGCCAGTACCGCGAGGAAAAGCAGGACAACAAGGGCATGCCTAACTGACGCCCAGGCTCAGGCCGCCTGCTCAGGCCGCCTGTTCTCCCGCAGGCGGTTGCGGCTGGCGCATAAAGGCGTAGCGCGCCGGCACTTCGTCCTCGGCGATCGGCTCGATCTGCACGTCGGCGCCGTTGAAATGAAACACGCCGAGATTGCCGCCGCAGGCCTCGCCGTGCCAGGTGCAGGCGCTGCTAAAGCCATCCAGGTCGTGGTCGTGCAGCAGCGCGGCTTGCGGGCCGCCAGCGCTTTCACCCTCCACCGTGCCCACCAGCACTACATTGCCGTGCTCGTCCGCATGGCAGCCGTGCAGCGTGAAGGCGCGCTGCGAGGTGGTGCGCAGCTTGCCCTGGTGCAGCCGCACGATCCACGGCGCATAGGCCAGCGACACGAACACGCGCTGCGGGCCGTTCTGGAAATACCAGCCACCGCGCTCGTCGCGCTGGTAGTTGCGCTCGATAAAGGCGATCAGCGCCTCGTGGCGGATCGGATCGCCGGACAGGCCGTGTTGCTGGGCGTACTCGTTGCGCAGGCGCCATTGCCCGCGCCGGTCCAGCGCCAGCCAGCCGTAGCAGTTGGGGACGTTGGGCCAGCGGGCCATGGCTTGCTTGACTGTCTCATCCATTTTCGGTGCCTCCTTGCGGGACCCCCCGTGTCCGGGCATCCTGCTCGCATTCGTTCTGGTGACGCTGAGCCGCGGGTGCGGCCCGAAACAATTCCACGGCGCTAACCCTCGGCGCCAATCCACAGCGCTAAGCCACGGCGTCGAAAAACCGCAGGATGCGCGCTGGCAGCCACTCGATATGCCCCGCAAAGGGCAGCACCGGCAGCGCGCGCAGCCCATCTTCGCGCGGTGTCATGAAACCGACGTGACCACCGTGCTCGGGCTGCTCCAGCCAGACCTGCGGGCTGACATCAGCGGGACCCGGCAGGTGGCGCGCCGGCAGGAAGGGATCGTTGCGCGCGTTGAGCACCAGCGTGGGCACTTTGATTTCGCCGAGCACCGGCTTGCTGGACGCGCGCGCCCAGTAGTCATCGGTATCGCGAAAGCCATGCAGCGGGGCCGTCACGATATTGTCGAAGGCGTACAGGTCACGGCTGGCGAGCATGGCCTCGCGGTCGAACAGCCGGGGATATTGGCTCAGCTTGGCCAGCGACTTGCGTTTCAGGGTTTGCAGGAACATGCGCGTGTACAGCATGTTGAAGCCTTGCGACAGCGCCGCGCCGCCACCGGCCAGGTCCAGCGGCGCCGAGACCGATGCTGCCGCGCTGATATGCCCCGCGGCGCTGCCTTGTTCGCCCAGCAAGCGCAGCAGGGCATTGCCGCCGAGCGAAATGCCCACCACCAGCAGCTTGCGCCCGTGGCCGCAATACTGCCGGTGCAGCCGCTCCAGGATCCAGTGGAGTTCCTCGGCATCGCCCGAGTGATAGAAGCGCGGCGCCAGGTTCAGCTCGCCCGAGCAGCCACGAAAGTGCGGGATCACGCCCTGCCAGCCGCGCGCCGCCAGCGCATGCATCATGGCCTGCGCGTAGTGGCTGCCGGAGTCGCCCTCCAGGCCATGGAACATCACCAGCAGCGGGGTATCGGGCGTGACCGGGTGCGTGGTCCAGTCCAGGTCGACGAAGTCATCGTCCGGGGCGGTCCAGCGCTCGCGCTTGAAGGCCACGCGCGGCGGGCGCTGCGTGAAGCGTGCCGGAATGATAGTTTGCGCGTGGCCGCCGGCGAGCCACCAGGGCATGCGGCGGCCGCCGCCGAACGGGTCGGTGGCGCGGAGGTCGTCCGGCGCGGGCCGGTGGTGCGAAGGCGGAAGCTGGCTCATGCCTGCAAGGCGATAGGCGGTCAAGCGGCGCGGCGTGACGGGCTGGCCGGCCCGTCACGCGCGCGTCCAATCCTAGTGGAGGGCCTGGCCTGGCGCCGTGCTCACGGTCGCGACCTGGGCGGCGTTGGCCGGGCTGCAATGGATGTGCGCCAGGCGCCAGCCCTCGTGGTTTTGCATCAGCACATAGGTGGTGTGCACATAGAGGTCGGCTTCGACGCGGTCGTCGCCAAAGCGCAGGGCTTCGGTCACGTCGAAGATGGCGACGCCCATCGAGGTATGGCTGCTGGTCTCGATCACGTCGATCAGCACTGGCTGTACGTCCAGCAACTGCGCAAAGGCCTGGCGCAGGTGCTCATGGCCGATCAGGCGCTGGCCGTCCGGCATCACGCAGGTAACCGAGTCCTCATCCAGCCACAGGCGCAGCGCGCCGTCGGCATCGCGTAGCTTCATGGCCTCGCGAAAGGCTTCTACGATGTCTTCGGCGGAATCGAACAGGCGGGCAAAACGAGGCATGGTGGACTGGGCTCAGGGATTCGTTGGCCGGATAAACACGAACGGCGGGTCAGCGCTTCAGGCCCGGTGCAGGAGCTTGCGCAGCTCCACAAACACCATTTCGGGCTCGATGTCCTTCAGGCAGCGCAGGTGGCCAAGCGGGCACTCGCGCTTGAAGCACGGACTGCATTCGAGCTGCAGCCACATGATACTCGCAGCCTGCGACAGCGGGGGTGTATGGCGCGGGTCACTGGAGCCGAACACCGCCACCTGTGGCCGGTTCAGCGCCGCGGTGACGTGCATCAGGCCGGAGTCGTTGCACACGGCGGCTTCCGACATCGCTAGCAGGTCGACGGCATCGTCCAGCGAGGTCTGGCCGCACAGGTTGCGCACGAAGGGCGCGGCCTTGACGATCTCGTCGGCGATCTCGGCGTCCTTGGGCGAGCCCAGCGTGACCATTTGCGCATACGGGAACGAGCGCTTGAGCATCTGCGCCAGCTCGGCGAAATGTGCGGCCGGCCAACGCTTGGCCGGGCCGAACTCCGCGCCCGGGCAGAACGCGATCAGGCGCGTCTGCGGCGCAATGCCGAATCGCTCGGCGGTCTTGGCCATGCGCACCGGATCGGTCCGCAGGCGCGGCTCGGGCAGGTTTTCCGGCAGGCGGGCGCCGGGCTTGAGCGCCAGCCGCGCGTAGTGCTCCACCATGGGCGGGCGCTGGTCGCGGGGCGGATTGCCGTGGCGGATATTGAGCAGGCCGAAGCGGGCTTCGCCGCGATAGCCGACGCGCAGCGGGATAGCGGCCAGCCAGGGGATCAGCGCGGACTTGAGCGAATTCGGCAGCACATAGGCTGCATCGTAGCCTTCGTTCTTGAGCTGCTGGGCGAACATCAGGCGGGCCGAGAGCTGCAGCTTGCCGTGCGCCAGCTCGCTGGGGAAGACCTGGTGGATCTCGGGCATGCGGGCCAGCACCGGCGCCACCCATTTAGGGGCGAGGGCGTCGATCTGCAGGCGCGGATGGCGCGCTTTCATGAGGGTGAAGAGCGGCTGCGCCATCAGGGCGTCGCCGATCCAGTTGGGGGCGATGACGAGGGCTTTTTTCATGAATGGGGCGCTGCCGGAAGGGTGGGCGTGGCGCAAGCTGCGCGCGCCACGCACGCCGACGCTCCAGCGCGCCACAGGGCGGGCCGGAGCATCGGGGTGGTGCGGTCAAGCGTGGGCCGTGTCAGTGGTGACCCTTGATCACGGTGCCGGGCTTGAGCTTGTAGACGGTACCGCAGTACGGGCACTTCACTTCGCCGGTATCGGTCACGTCGAGGAAGACGCGCGGATGGTAGTTCCAGGTCGGCGTGTTGCCGGTGGGGCAGTGCAGCGGAAGGTCTTCCGCGCCGATTTCGATCAGGGAGGCGGTTTGCGTCATGGTGTTGCGGGGATGGCTTTCGTTTTTAATCTTTAGTCTGTTGGATGGACTGAAGTATGACTGGTTAACTGGTTAAACGGTTCGTGGTTGCCTGGCGGCTTTTCGGGTCCCGGGGTGGCGTCAGACCACGGTCAGCCAGTGCCTGTATTGTTCATTGGTGCCGCCGACCGCGCAGAAGAAGGCGTCCTGCACGCGCCTCGTCACCGGGCCGCGGCGGCCTTCGCCGATCACGCGGTCGTCGAGCTCGCGGATCGGCGTGACCTCGGCCGCGGTGCCGGTGAAGAAGGCTTCGTCCGAGCAGTACACCTCGTCGCGCGTGATGCGTTTCTCGCGCACCTCGATGCCCAGGTCGCGGGCGATGGTGAGGATGGCGTCGCGGGTGATGCCGTCCAGGCACGAGGCCAGGTCAGGCGTATAGATCACACCGTCGCGCACCACGAACACGTTTTCGCCCGAGCCTTCGCTGACGTAGCCTTCGGTATCCAGCAGCAGGGCTTCGTCGTAGCCCATGCTGGTGGCTTCCTGGTTGGCGAGGATCGAGTTGATGTAATAGCCGCTGGCCTTGGCCCGCACCAGCGATACATTGACATGGTGGCGGGTGAAGGAAGACGTCTTGACGCGGATGCCGCGCTCCAGGCCTTCCTCGCCCAGGTAGGCGCCCCACGGCCACGCGGCAATCGCCACGTGGATGGTGTTGCCCTTGGCCGAGACGCCCATTTTTTCCGAGCCGATCCAGACCAGCGGGCGGATGTAGCAGGACTCGAGCTGGTTGGCTTTGACCACCTCGCGTTGCGCGGCCTCCAGCGTGGCCGCGTCGAACGGCATCTGCATCTGGAAGATCTTGGCCGAGTTGAACAGGCGGCGGGTGTGCTCCTTTAGGCGGAAGATCGCGGTGCCGGCCGGCGTCTTGTAGGCGCGTACGCCTTCAAACACGCCCATGCCGTAATGCAGGGTATGGGTCAGCACATGGACCTTGGCATCGCGCCATTCGATCAACTTGCCGTCCATCCAGATTTTTCCGTCGCGATCCGCCATCGACATGGTTCACTCCCTGCGCGCCGCCAGCCATGCAAAAGAGACATTGTAAACCCCGGGACCCCCTGTGCCAACGCGGGCGCGGGCCCGCCGGGGTCTAAAATCATCACATTGTGTATGCCGCCACTGCCGCCCGTGACCCTGCCGCCGCCGTTTGGACCCTCCGCCTCCCATCGTGAATCACCAGGCCGCATGCACACCAGGCGGCTGCGCGAGATGCTGTTCTCAGGCGCCCCGGAGGCGGCGATCGGCGAAATGCTGGCGCCTTGGGGGCAGGGAGCCGAGCGCGCCGAAATGCTGGTGGAAGCGGCGCTGGCCAGCGGCGACGCCGCGTTGCTGGACCGGGTGGTGCCACCCTGGCGCTGGCGCATCTTGCTGGCGATCCTGGACTGTCTCTATTTCGACTGGGATCCCCGCTTGCAGCCCTACCTGGATTACGGACTGGCCCGCCACGCCGATGATCCGCAGGCGCTGCCGGTCCCCATTCGCACCGCGCTGGCCGAGGGCCGGCTGTACGCCGGCGAGCGCCCGGCGGCCCTGGCCTTGCTAGCTACGACGGGCAACGCCAGCGGCGGCGATGGCGACGCCCTGCGTGCTTTTACCCAATTGCAGGAAGGCGACTGGCCAGCCGCCCAGGCGGGCTTCGAGGCTGCGCTCAAGCGGCTACGGGCCGAAAGCCGCCAGCGCACCGGCTTGTTGCCGCCGTCGCTGGCGCCTTGCTATCCGCTGTCCTTGCTGGCCCAGCGCACGCCGGCCCACCTCGAACAAGCCCGCAAGTTCTGCCTGGCGGAAGCGGGCACGCGCAGCCCGGTGCCGACCGAGCGCTGGGGGCTGTGGTGCCACGTGCTGGCCGTGCACAAGGGGGATGCGCGGCTGGACGAGTCAGCGTTCGAATTGCGCCCCGAGGTGCCGCCGCTCGCGCAGTTCTGGCGCGTGCTGCTGCGCGCCTGGCTCGGCGACGTGAAGCAAGCCAGCGGCCGGCGCCAGCCGGTGGCCGCCCGCGCCGAGGCCGTCGCGGCCCTGCGTGCGCGCCTGCAAGGCTGCGGCCTGCACTGGTTCGCGCAGCAACTGGACGCCGCGCTGGCGCTGGAGGCGGGCGAGCCGGTGCCGCAGACTTTCTTTGCCGGCCAGCGCCAGGAAAGCTGGCGGCTCGCGCTCGAAGCGTTGCAGGCCCTGGCGGGCGAGACGCGTGCGCCCGACGGCGCCAGCGCCAGCCGCCTGTTGTGGGCGTTGACCATCGACGCCGACGGCGCGGTCGGCACCATCGAGCCGCTGGAGCAGCAGCGCGGAGCGCGCGGCTGGAACAAGCCGCGTCCCGTGCCGCTGGCCCGCCTTGCCGAAGACGACCGGCTGGAGCCGTGGGACGCCCGTGTCGCCCGGGCGGTGCGCCGCGACCAGTCCTATCACCGCCGCTACGTGCTCGATCGCGCCGCCGCCATGCTGGCGCTGGTCGGGCATCCGGGCGTGGTGCTGGCGCAGGCGCCCGAGCAGACGCTGGAAGTGGTGGAGGGCGCCCCCACGCTGGAAGTGGTGCGCCAGGGCGGCCGCTACACCTTGCGGGTCTCGCCCCCGGTGCGCGAGGCCCCGGCGATGGACAGCTTCCTGCCCGCCGGCAGCCGCGCGGACGCCGACGCCTTGCGCCAGATCACCGTGCTGCGCGAAGGCTCGCAGCGCCTGCGTGTGATCCGCCTCACGCCGGCGCAGCAGGGCGCGGCGCAACTGATCGCCGACGGGCTGGCGGTGCCGGCCGAGGCCCATGCGCAGCTTGACGCCACGCTGCGCGCGCTGTCCGGTCATTTCCAGGTGCACTCCGACCACGACGGCAGCGCCCGCGAACTCGAGACCGAGAGCCGGCTGCGCGCCGAGTTGTCCCCGCTGGGTGAAGGCCTTTCGCTGCGCTTGGTGGTGACGCCGCTGGGCCCCCTCGGGCCACGGCTGGCCCCGGGTAGCGGGCGCGAGCGGCTGATGGCGGCGGTCAAGGGGGAGAGCCTGGCCACGGTGCGCGACCTCAAGGCCGAGTTGGCGAGCGTGGCTGAAGTGTTCGACGCGCTGCCCTTCCTGGTGCCGCGCTCGTCGGAAAGTGGCGAGTACGACTGGACCCTGGCCGACCCGGAGGAAGCGTTGTCGGTGGTCGAGCAGTTGCCCGGGCTGCCCGCCGTGCTGGCGGTGGAATGGCCCCGGGGCAAGGAAATCCGCGTGGTGGGCGCCGACATCCCGCAACTGGCGGTGCATATCGAAACCGAGAGCGAATGGTTCAAGCTGGTCGGCGAACTGGGCGTGGCCGAGGGGCTGGTGCTGCAGCTCGGCCAGTTGCTGGCCTGGGCCGGCAGCCATGCCGGGCGCTTCATGCCGATGGGGCAGGGCGTGTATGTGGCGCTCACGCGCAGCCTGCGCGCCAGGCTGCGCGACCTGGCCAGCGTGGCGCACAACGTGCCCGATGGCATCAAGGTGCCGCTGATGGCGGCGCCCTGGCTGGACGACGTGCTGGCCGGCGCCGGCATCGACCCCGACCAGCATTTCCGCCAGCGCGTGGCGCGGCTGCGCCGGGCGCGCAACAGCGACGCCGTGCTGCCGGCCAACCTGGCCGCGCAACTGCGGCCCTACCAGGAAGACGGCTACCGCTGGGCCATGTCGCTCGCCGAGGCCGGCTTCGGCGCCTGCCTGGCCGACGACATGGGGCTGGGCAAGACGCTGCAGGCGCTCGCCGTGATGCTGGCGCGCGCTGACGGCGGCGCCGCGCTGGTGATCGCGCCGACCTCCGTGTGCGGCAACTGGGCCGAAGAGGCAAGGCGCTTCGCGCCGACGCTGCGCGTGCACATCTATGCCGAGGGCGAGCGCGCGGCCTTGCTGGAACAGGCCGGCCCGCATGACGTGGTGATCGTCTCGTACACGCTGCTGCTGCAGGCGCGCGACGCCTTCTGCCAGCGCGAGTGGCACACGGTGGTGGCCGATGAAGCGCAGGCGTTCAAGAATGCCGCCACCAAACGCTCGCAGGCGGTGTTCGAGCTGCGGGCCGATTTCCGCATGGCGCTGTCGGGCACGCCGGTGGAAAACCGGCTGGCCGAACTGTGGTCGATCATGCGCTTTTGCAACCCCGGCCTGCTCGGCTCGCTGGTCCGCTTCAACGAGCACTTCGCCGTGCCGATCGAGCGCAATGGCGTGCGCGAGGCGGCCCAGCG
Organism: Cupriavidus sp. GW823-FHT07A04; assembly: GCF_058794615.1. NCBI lineage: Bacteria > Pseudomonadati > Pseudomonadota > Betaproteobacteria > Burkholderiales > Burkholderiaceae > Cupriavidus > Cupriavidus sp. GW823-FHT07A04. The sequence goes on along the minus strand of NZ_JBXAHA010000037.1, from coordinate 15,065 downwards.
GCTGCGCCGCATGATCGCGCCGTTCGTGCTGCGCCGGACCAAGGCCCAGGTGCTGGACGAACTGCCGCCGCGCACCGAGCTGGTGTTGCGCATCGAGCAGGACCCGATCGAGGCGGCCCACTATGAAGCGCTGCGCCGCCAGGCACTCGCCGATGCCGAGGCCGTGGTCAAAGGCCCGAAGGCCCGCAAGACCGCCGCCGGCCAGCCCGCCGCCGAGGCGCGCATCCATGTGCTGGCGCAACTCATGCGGATGCGGCGCGCCGCCTGCGACGCGCGCCTGGTCACGCCCGAGCTGCAACTGGAACGCGGGCAGGCGGGCGCCAAGGTGCGCGCCTTCGTGCAACTGGCCGGCGAGCTGGCCGCCAACGGGCACAAGACGCTGGTCTTCAGCCAGTTCGTCGACTTCCTGCAACTGCTGCGCGGGGGGCTGGACGAGGCCGGCCTGGCCTGGCAGTACCTCGACGGCGCCACGCCGGCGGCCGAGCGCACGCGGCGCGTGGCGGCGTTCCAGGCCGGCGAGGGCGATGTCTTCCTGATCAGCCTGAAGGCCGGCGGCTTCGGCCTCAACCTGACGGCAGCCGACTACGTGATCATCGCCGACCCCTGGTGGAACCCGGCGGCAGAGGACCAGGCCATGGGCCGCGCCCACCGCATCGGGCAGCAGCGCCCGGTGACCGTCTACCGGCTGATCAGCGCGGGCACCATCGAGGAACGTATCCTCACGCTGCATCACGGCAAGCGCGCGCTGGCCGATGGCATCCTGGAGGCGGGCGAGGACGGCGGGGCCGGCTTCATCGGCACGGCGGCGGCGCTGCCGGACATCGACGAACTGGTGGGGCTGTTGCGCAGCTAGGGGTGCAGGGGCGCTTTCGCCTTTCGCCTGTGCGGGCGGCGGCGGGACCCCGGTCCATGTCTGCTTATACCAACATGGCATACCCTCAAGCGAACTCCATCGTTGGTAATGCGGCGGATCGTTGGTATCTTGCTGTTTTGGCCCGGGGCGCCAGACCCCGGCCGGCAGCCCCGACCCGCATTCCTTTTTTCGACGGTACCCCCATGTTCCGCACTGCTACCCGCCGCATCTCGTCCGCTTTCCAGTCCCGTTCGTTCCGTGCTTCCCGCCTGGCCGCCGGCCTTGGCCTGCTGGCCGCGCTAGGCACGCTGGCCGCTCCGGCCCGCGCGCAGGACCCGGCCTGGCCGACCCAGCCGATCACCATCCTGATGGGCTTTACCGCCGGTTCCGGCGTGGACATGGTGGGACGCACGCTGCAGGAATCGCTGCAGAAGTCGCTCAAGGCCACCATCATCTATGACTACCGCCCCGGCGCCGGTGGCAATGTCGCCTCCGAAGTGGTGGCCCATGCCAAGCCCGACGGCTACACGCTGCTGCTCGGCACCGCCGCCACCCACGGCATCAACCCCGCCCTGTACAAGAGCCTGCCGTTCGACGCCGAAGCCGATTTCACGCCCGTCGCGCCGCTGGTGGAGGTCTCCAACGTGCTGACCGTGAACCCTGCCGTGATCGACGTGAAGTCGGTCAAGGAGTTCATCGAGAAGGTCAAGGCCAACCCCGGCAAGTACAACTACGCGTCGACCGGCAACGGCACCGGCACGCACCTGGCCTTCGCCGAATTCAACGCGCGCGCCGGCCTGGATATGGTCCATGTGCCATACAAGGGTGGCCCCGATGCGCTGCAAGCCGTGCTCAAGGGCGAGGTCTGCTGCATTTTTAATCAGGTGCAGAGCGTGTTGCCGCAATATCGCGCCGGTAAGGTGCGGCTGCTTGGCGTGACCACCAAGAACCGTGTGGCGGTGATTCCCGAAGTGCCGACGATCGCCGAGAGCGGATTGCCCGGCTTCAACAGCACCATCTGGTTTGGCTTCTTCGGCCCCAAGGGGCTGGATCCCAAGATCAGCAAGAAGATCAACGATGCGGTCAAGGTCGCGCTGGAAACGCCGGCGATCCGGCAGAAGCTGATCGAGGCGGGGAATTCGCCGCGGATCGAGACGGTTGAGCAGTTCCGGACTACGGTGAAGGCGGATCGGCAGAAGTGGGCGGGGGTGGTTAGGAGTGTTGGGGCGTCGATTGATTGATATGGCGTTGGTTGTTGGGGGCAAGGGCAGAACCGTTGGATCTTGCTGTTTGATTTGGCTTTGATCTGATACGGCGTTGGTTTTTGGGCCCAAAAGCCATACGACATCCCCCTGCGGGGGCTGCCGGTCACTCTTCTTTGCGTCGGCAAAGAAGACTAACGAGAAGAAAGCCGACCCTGCCGGGGGCAGAGCAATCGGGCTTATGTGGGGCTGTGGTTGCGTCGTACGGCCCGGAGTGTTGGCTGGCCTTTGCCATACCGGCTTGATGGACATCGTAATTGCATGACCCAATGGTCACGTGGTGGTGCCCCTGATCGCTTTGCTCGGTGCGCGTTCGGGCATCTGCCGTTCGCGGTGCGTAGCGCCACGATCCTGCCTGCCTCGGTGGTTTCGTGGTTTTGTCTCTGACGGTGGCCGCCCGGCCATTTGATGCCCTGCCGTACCGGCGCGAGCGGCACTTTGCTATCAACCCCCCTGGTTTCGTGGTGGGCACCGTGGCCCGCCCGCGAGGGCCGCGCTCACCCCCACGACGCTCGTCCTCCGAGACAAAACCACGAAACCAGTCACACCCGAAACGGCGCAGCACTTCGCACCGCGAACGGCAGATGCGGGAATGGGCGCCGCGCCCGAGGTCAGGGGCCCCACGACGAAACCCATGGGTCATGCCATTGCGGTGATCTGTGAGCCGGTAACGGCAGATACCAGCAGAACCACTGGCCATACGACGAAACCAGCGCCCCGCGCCCCCGCGATTGCTCTGCGCCCGGCAGGGTCGGCTTTCTTCTCGTTAGTCTTCTTTGCCGACGCAAAGAAGAGTGACCGGCAGCCCCCGCAGGGGGATGTCGTATGGCTTTTGGGTCCAAAAACCAACGCCGCTCAAAAAAAAAAGCGACCAACCCCGCAAATTAAGCAACCACTTACCACCCCCTCCCACTCCCCCTATAATGCCCAATTCCCCCTAAGCCCAAGGGCTAGCCCCGCCCCCGGCGGCTGCCATCCCCCCAATCCTTCAGCTATGACCTTCCGACCGCCCCAGGCCCTGCTGCGTCCCTGGCATCGTTTTGCCCCGGCCGAGCGGGCTGGCTTTATCGAGGGGGCGCGTTATTTCGCGCCTTCCCTGCCTGCCGTGTTCTCCTGGGGACTGGTGACGGGCGTGGCCATGAGCAAGTCGGTGATGAACGTGCCCGAGGCGATCGGCATGTCGTTGCTGGTCTATGCGGGCTCGGCCCAGTTGTCCGTGCTGCCGCTGTTCGCGGCGGGCCTGCCGTTGTGGACAGTGTGGCTGACCGCCGCCATCGTCAACCTGCGCTTCGTGATCTTCAGTGCGGGGCTGCAGCCGCATTTCAGCTACCTGCCGCTGTGGCGCCGCACGCTGCTGGGGTCGTTCAACGGCGACCTGCATTTCGTCTACTTCATGCAGCGCTATGCCACGCCAGGCCATGAGCCGGGCAAGGAAGGGTACTTCTGGGGCATGGCGCTGACCAATTTCGCCATGTGGCAGGTCTCGTCGATCATCGGCATCGTGCTGGCCAGCGCGTTCCCGGACAGCTGGGGCCTGGGGCTGGCAGGCACGCTGGCGCTGATTCCCGTGATGGTCACGACCATCCGCTCGCGCTCGACGCTGCTGGCGGTGGCCGTGGCTTCCGCGCTGGCGCTGCTGTGCTTCGACCTGCCTTACCGGCTTGGCCTGGTGGCGGCGGTGGTGGGGGCGATCGCGGCCGGCATGGCCAGCGACGAACTGGCGGCGCGCGCGACCTTGCGGGGCATCCGCCGCCGCAAGGCCGAGCATGCGCCCGCGCAGGCGGCGGCCCGGTCAGCGGCCCAGTCAGCGGCTGCGGCGGCAGAGGACCGGGCATGAGCCATCTCGAGATCTGGATCGCGCTGGTCGGCATGGCGCTGGTGACCATCGTCACGCGTGCGCTGTTCCTGATGGCGGGCGAGCGCGTGACGGTGCCAGACCGCATCCAGCGCGCGCTGCGCTACGCGCCGGCGGCGGCGCTGGCGGCCATCATCCTGCCCGACCTGATGACCTGGCAGGGGCATTTCACGCTGGCTCCCAGCAACTACAAGCTGGTGGCCGGCGCGGTGGCGCTGGTGTTCTACCTGGTGACGCGGCGCATGGTGGGCATGATCGTGGCGGGCATGGCGGTCTATACCGCCATGCGGCTGCTCGGCTGAGCCGGGGCCGGGCGAACGCCGGGCCCCGAAGGCGCGAGAAGGCGCGAGAAGGCGCGATCCGCTAGGCCGCGTCGCTGGCGTCGCTCGGCCCTTGCGGCGCGGGGCCGAGCGCCGTGCCCAGCTGGGTCAGCAGCCGCGTCAGGCGGGCCTGCGTGCTGGCGCCGGTCTTGAGGAATACCGCCTTGAGCTGGCTGCGCGCGGTTTCGTGGCGCACGTGCAGGCGCTCGCTGGCTTCGGGCAGGCCCATGCCGGTGGCCAGCAGGCTCGCCAGGCGGGTCTCGGCGGGCGTCAGTCCATAGACTTCGCGCAGCAGTTGCGGCAGTTCCGCCGGTGCCTGCGCGTCTTCATGGATCACCACCAGCGCGGCGGGTTGCTGCCAAGGCAGCGCAAAGATGTGGGAGGGCGGCAGCGGCAGCACGATCAGCTGCGCGCAGGCGCCGTTGCCATGGCGGGCGATTGCCGCCTGCGCCGGTACCGTGCTGCGCGGCGCGCAGGCGGCCGTCACCATGTCGGCCAGCGAGCGCGACAACTGCCACTCGCCAGTCTTGCCGGCGGGGGCCAGCCGCCGCACCCAGCGCTCGCCGATGCCATTGCTCAGCAGCACGCGCCGCTCGGGCGAGAAGGCGATCACGCCGAACGACAGGCGCTCCAGGATCTGCCCTGACAGTTGCGCCAGCGTCGACAGCCCGATGGTGCGGTCGCGCATGGCCATGGCGCTGCGCATGTGAGGCAGCGCCCAGTCCAGCGCGCTGACATCCGCTGGCGTGAAATTGCCTTGCGAGAACGAGCGCTGCAGCGCGAAATACACCTCGTAGTGGGGCTTTCGCTCGACCAGGCAGGCTGCGTAGGAGCATAGGTCGAAGCGGTGGAAGAACTCCCGATAGAAGGGGCTGCGCTGCATCGCGCCTTCGCCGAAATCGCGCGCGTCGATGTACCACTCGCCGGGGGAGAGGTTGTGGGCAAACAGCTTGCCCGGATCCAGCGTGTGGAACTCCTTCTCGTAGGCGCTGAACAGCTCCTGCACCGGGCGCACGACCTCGTTGACCGTCATCAGGTCGCGATCGGTGTCGCGCACGATCATCGATGCGTGCGCGCTGCCTACGATGTTGCTCAAGGTGTGCAGGCTTCGCTGCCAGGCCTGCGCGTCAAGAATCCCTTCGTACAAGCCACGGATTGCCCCGTGCATGTCTTCGTTCATGGTTACCCCTGCCTTCGCGACAACGGCGCTAGCCGCGTGGCGCCGACGCCGCTTACCGTAAGCGCGTCCGGCGCCAGTGCCTTGGGTCCCGTCTGAGGCGGGCCTCTGGCTATGTTTTTGCGTGCTTATCTTGTGCCGACTTGTGCATACATTGCGCGCTTTGGCATCAGCGTACGAGACGCAGTGCAATTGTCGCACCCCTCATTCAGGGGGTGCGTTGCAAGGATGCGGCACGCTACTCGCCGCATGTGGCGAACGGGGCACCCACTGGCGGATGCATCCGGGGCGCAATCCCGCAAAATGGCCCTTGCGATCAGGTAAAATGCCGATTTTCCCCGATTTTCGCTCTCCAGCCACCGCCATGACCTCTGTCCTGCGTCTTTCCGATCTCATCTCCCAAGGCAAAATTGCCGGCAAGCGGGTTTTTATCCGCGCCGACCTGAACGTGCCGCAGGATGACGCCGGCCAAATCACCGAAGATACCCGCATCCGCGCCTCCGTGCCCGCTATCGAAGCCTGCCTGCAGGCAGGCGCCGCCGTGATGGTGACGTCGCATCTGGGCCGCCCGACCGAAGGCGAGTTCAAGCCCGAGGATTCGCTGGCGCCTGTGGCCACGCGCCTGGCCGAGTTGCTCGGCAAGCCGGTCAAGCTGGTGCAGAACTGGGTCGACGGCAACGGCGAAGTGAGCACGGTCAAGCCCGGCGAAGTGGTGCTGCTGGAAAACTGCCGCGTCAACAAGGGCGAAAAGAAGAACAGCGACGAACTGGCCCAGAAGATGGCCAAGCTGTGCGACGTCTACGTGAACGATGCCTTCGGCACCGCGCACCGCGCCGAAGCCACCACCCACGGCATCGCCAAATACGCCCCCATCGCCTGCGCCGGCCCGCTGCTGGCTGCCGAGATCGATGCGCTGGGCAAGGCCCTGGGCCAGCCGGCGCGTCCGCTGGTGGCAATCGTCGCCGGCTCCAAGGTGTCCACCAAGCTGACCATCCTCAAGACGCTGGCCGGCAAGGTCGACAACCTGATCGTCGGCGGCGGCATCGCCAATACCTTCATGCTGGCTGCCGGCCTGAAGATCGGCAAGTCGCTGGCCGAGGCTGACTTGGTGGCCGATGCGCGCACCATCATCGATCTCATGGCCGCGCGCGGCGCCTCGGTGCCCATCCCCGTGGACGTGGTGTGCGCCAAGGAGTTCAGCGCCACCGCTGTTGCCACCGTCAAGGACGCGAAGGACGTGGCCGACGACGACATGATCCTCGACATCGGCCCCAAGACCGCGCAGATGCTGGCGGACCAGCTCAAGCTGGCCGGCACCATCGTGTGGAACGGCCCGGTCGGCGTGTTCGAGTTCGACCAGTTCAGCAATGGCACCAAGGTGCTGGCCCAAGCCATCGCCGAGTCCAAGGCGTTCTCGATCGCCGGCGGGGGCGACACGCTGGCGGCCATCGCCAAATACGGCATCGCTGACCAGGTGGGCTACATCTCCACCGGCGGCGGCGCCTTCCTGGAATTCCTGGAAGGCAAGAAGCTGCCCGCGTTCGAGGTGCTGGAACAGCGCGCCGCGGGCTGAGGGTGGCGGGTTTGCGAGGGTTTGGCACTGGCATGGCCAGCAAGCGTGGACTGGCGGCGTTGCTGCTGGCCGCCTCGCTTCTGGCCCTGAGCGCGTGCGGCCGCCCGGGCGGCGGCGCGCCAGAGGGGCGTCCCCTGGCCGCCGCCGCGGCCGGCGGGATGGCCGCCGGCGAGTTGGCGCGAGGCGGCCAGAGCGAGCAGCAGGAGGCGGAGCGCCGCTACCTGGCGCTGAAGTACGCGCTGACGGTGGAGAATTCCGCCGACGCGCTGGAGACTGGCTGGAAGAGCGTGGTGCAACGCTGCCAGGCGCTCGGCTGCGAGTTGCTGGAGGCGGCCTTCACCCGCAGCCGCGATGGTGCGCCGCCGCGCGGCGAGCTGCGCGCGCGCATCGCGCCCAAGGCCTTGCCGGATCTGCTGAAAGCGGCGGAGCAAGGCGGCACGGTGGTATCCAACGCCGTGTCGAGCGAAGACAAGACAGACCAGGTGATCGATGCCGAGGCCCGCATCAAGAACACCACCGAGCTGCGCGACCGCCTGCGTGCCATGCTGCAGAATGCGCGCGGCCCGCTGCGCGACGTGATCGAGCTGGAGCGCGAACTGGCGCGCGTGCAGGGCGAGCTGGATACCATCCACGGCCTGCGCAAGATGCTGGCGGCGCAAACAGATCGCAACGAAGTCCGTATCGATTTCGTTGCGCGCGAGAGCTTTGTCAGCCAACGAAAGGTGTCGCCGCTGCGCGACGCTTTTAACGATATCGCCGAGTTGTTCCTCGGCAGCCTGGCCATGCTGATCCGCGTGGCCGCCGGCGCGCTGCCGTGGCTGCTGGTTGGTGTGCCGCTGCTGTGGTTTGCGCTGGCCTGGCGCCGGCGCCGCGTGGCGCGCAGGAAGCAAGCCGTGCCGGCGTCGCCGGACGGCGCTGGCCCTCGATAAGGAAAATCAGTTCATGACCCGTTCCACCAAGATCGTCGCTACCATCGGCCCCGCTTCCAGCACGCTGGAAATGCTCACGCGCATGATCGCGGCAGGGGTCGACGTGGTGCGCCTGAATTTCTCCCACGGCGTAGCCGCGGACCATATCGAGCGCGCCCGCCTGGTGCGCGAGGCCGCCAAGGCCTGCGGCAGGGAAGTCGCCATCATGGCTGACCTGCAAGGGCCGAAGATCCGCGTCGGCAAGTTCGAGCACGGCAAGATCACGCTGAACGTGGGTGAGCCCTTCATCCTCGACGCTACCTGCACCCTGGGCAACCAGGAACGCGCCGGCCTCGATTACGAGGACCTGCCGCGCGACGTGGGCCCGGGCGACCTGCTGCTGCTCAACGATGGCCTGATCGTGCTGGTGGTGGACCGCGTGCTAGGTCACGAGATTTTCACCACGGTCCGGATCGGCGGCGAGCTGTCCAACAACAAGGGCATCAACCGCCAGGGCGGCGGCCTGTCGGCGCCGGCGCTGACCGCCAAGGACATGGAAGACATCAAGACCGCCATGGCGCTGGGCGCGGACTATGTCGCGGTGAGCTTTCCCAAGAACGCCACCGATATGGAAATGGCGCGCCAGCTTGCCGCGGTGGCCGGTCAGCCGCACCAGCACAAGGCCCGCATGATCGCCAAGATCGAGCGCGCCGAGGCGATCCGCCCGGGCGTGCTGGAAGAGATCCTGCAGGCCTCCGACGGCATCATGGTGGCCCGCGGCGACCTGGCCGTGGAAGTGGGCAACGCGGCCGTGCCCGCGCTGCAAAAGCGCATGATCCGGCTGGCGCGCGAGGCCAACAAGCTGACCATCACCGCCACCCAGATGATGGAGAGCATGATCGTCAACCCGGTGCCCACGCGCGCCGAGGTGTCGGACGTGGCCAACGCCGTGCTGGACGGCACCGATGCCGTGATGCTGTCGGCCGAGACCGCCGCCGGCCGCTATCCGGTGGAAACCGTGGAAGCCATGGCCGCGGTCTGCGTCGAGGCGGAGAAGTCCGAGGTGGTCCAGCTCGACACCGATTTCCTCAACCAGACCTTTGGCCGCATCGACCAGTCGATCGCCATGGGCGCACTGTTCACCGCCTATCATTTGCAGGTAAAGGCCATTGCCGCGCTGACCGATTCCGGCGCCACCGCGCTGTGGATGAGCCGGCATCGCATCCATGTGCCGATCTACGCGATGACGCCCAACCTGGCCTCGCAGCGCAAGATGCAGCTCTATCGCAATGTGGTGCCGCTGCCGCTGGAAGCCAGCGCCGACCGCGACACCGCGCTGGAACAGGCCGAGGAACTGCTGCTGTCGCGCGGCGTTGTGCAGCGCGGCGACTTTATCGTGCTGACCATTGGCGAGCCGATGGGCCAGCCGGGTGGCACGAATACGCTGAAGATTGTCCGGGTTGGCGCCTGATATGTGCCGCGCCGGACAGACAGCCGGCGCCTGAGCGCACAGGATCACCCAGGATAAATCGCGTTGAGACGGTGTCTTGCGCGAACAGCAAAGAACGACCAGATCGACCAGCTCGACCAGATCATTAAATCATTAAACGAGACACCCCATTCTTTCTTTAGGAGTTTGACATGCCACTCGTATCGATGCGCCAGCTGCTCGACCACGCCGCCGAAAACGGCTACGCGCTGCCCGCCTTCAACGTGAACAACCTGGAACAGGTTCAGGCCATCATGCAGGCCGCCGACGAAGTCAATGCGCCGGTGATCATGCAAGCCTCCGCAGGCGCGCGCAAGTACGCCGGCGAGCACTTCCTGCGCCACCTGATCGAAGCCGCAGTGCAAGCCTATCCGCATATCCCGGTGGTGATGCACCAGGATCACGGCCAGTCGCCGGCGATCTGCCAGGCCGCGATCGACCTGGGCTTCTCCTCGGTGATGATGGACGGCTCGCTGCGTGAAGACGGCAAGACCCCGTCCGACTACGAGTACAACATCGAAGTGACCCGCAAGGTGGTGCAGCTCTCGCACGCCATCGGCGTGACCGTGGAAGGCGAGCTTGGCTGCCTGGGCTCGCTCGAGACCGGCGAAGCCGGCGAGGAAGACGGCATCGGCGCCGAAGGCAAGCTGGACCATTCCATGCTGCTGACTGACCCTGAGCAAGCCGCCGACTTCGTCAAGGCCACCCAGCTGGACGCCCTGGCGATCGCCATCGGTACCTCGCACGGCGCTTACAAGTTCACCCGCAAGCCCACTGGCGATATCCTGGCGATCAACCGCATCAAGGAAATCCACGCCCGCATCCCCAACACCCACCTGGTGATGCACGGCTCGTCGTCGGTCCCGCAGGAACTGCTCGCGGAAATCCGCCAGTTCGGCGGCGACATGAAGGAAACCTACGGCGTGCCGGTCGAGGAAATCCAGGAAGCCATCAAGTACGGCGTGCGCAAGATCAATATCGACACCGATATCCGCCTTGCCATGACCGGTGCGATCCGCCGCTTCTTTGCCGAGAACCCGAGCAAGTTCGACCCGCGCGAATACCTGAAGCCGGCCCGCGAAGCCGCCAAGCTGGTTTGCAAGGCACGCTATGTCGCCTTTGGCTGCGAAGGCCAGGCCGCCAAGATCAAGCCGGTCTCGCTCGACGCCATCGCGCAGAAGTACAAGTCGGGCGAACTCGCCCAGGTCGTGCAGTAAGCAGGACCGCGTGCCGTCCCCGCCCCGATCCCGTCAAACGGGGCAGGCGCGGGGACGACGCTTTTCAGGCTCCGGCGCCGGGGCGCTGAAAAGCGCTAACAAAATGAAGCGAAGCAGTTGTTCTGGCCCGGCGCCAGAATCATTCTGTTAGTGCCTCCCATCGGAACCACCGAACCACCGAAATACCATGTCGAACGCTCTCTACCAGTCCTCCATCACTTCGCTGCCGCTGCTCGGCCACGGCAAGGTCCGCGACAACTACGCCGTCGGCGACGACAAGCTGCTGATCGTCACCACCGACCGCCTGTCGGCCTTCGACGTCATCCTGGGCGAGCCGATCCCGGCCAAGGGCCGCGTGCTTAACCAGATGGCCAACTTCTGGTTCAAGAAGCTGGCTCACATCGTGCCGAACCACGAAACCGGCATTGCCGCCGAGACCGTGGTGAGCCCGGCCGAAGTCGAGCAGGTGCAAGGCCGCGCCGTGGTGGTCAAGCGCCTCAAGCCGATCCTGGTGGAAGCCGTGGTGCGCGGCTACCTGGCCGGCAGCGGCTGGAAGGACTACCAGGCCACCGGCAGCGTGTGCGGCATCGAACTGCCCGCCGGCCTGCAGAACGCGCAGAAGCTGCCCGAGCCGATCTTCACCCCGGCCGCCAAGGCCGAGATGGGCGAGCACGACGAGAACATCTCCTTCGCTGAAACGGAAGAGCGCATCGGCGCCGACCTGGCCCGCCAGATGCGCGACATCTCGATCCGCCTGTACAAGGAAGCGGCCGACTACGCCGCCACCCGCGGCATCATCATCGCCGACACCAAGTTCGAGTTCGGCCTGGACGAGAACGGCACGCTGACGCTGATGGACGAAGTGCTGACCGCCGACTCCTCGCGCTTCTGGCCCGCGGATTCGTACGAAGTCGGCACCAACCCGCCGTCCTTCGACAAGCAGTTCGTGCGCGACTGGCTGGAAGCCGTGCGCATCGACGGCAAGCCCTGGCCCAAGACCGCCCCGGCGCCTGCATTGCCCGCCGACGTGATCGAGAAGACCGCCGCCAAGTACCGCGAGGCGCTGACGCGCCTGACCGGCGAGGAACTGCAGTAATGGTGGGCGGCGCTGGCGCTGGCCGAAGCCGGCCGGTGCGCCAATGCTGCTTGAAATGCCCAATGGCGTTTACTCCCTCTCCCCTCAGGGGGAGAGGGCCGGGGAGAGGGGTGGCTTAGCTAGGCGCCACCTGAAGCAGAGCCAATGGTTTTTCACGGCTCGCAGGCGCATCGAGCGCCCGCCCTCTCCCCCAACCCCTCTCCCGCAAGCGGGAGAGGGGAGCGAAAAATGCAAAGCGAAAGTTGGCGCAATCCATATGCGCTAGACAGATTTTTAAGGACTTAACGTGAGCAATACAGCCAAGCCGCTGGTCGGCGTTGTGATGGGCAGCAGTTCCGACTGGGACGTGATGCAGAACGCGGTCGCCATGCTGAAGGATTTCGGCGTGGCCTTCGAGGCACGCGTGGTTTCCGCCCACCGCATGGCCGACGACATGTTCGAGTACGCCGCCACCGCGCGCGCGCGTGGCCTGCGCGCCATCATCGCCGGTGCCGGCGGTGCCGCGCACCTGCCCGGCATGATCGCCGCCAAGACCATCGTGCCGGTGTTCGGCGTGCCGGTGCCGTCGCGCTACCTGCGTGGCGAGGACTCGCTGCTGTCGATCGTGCAGATGCCCAAGGGCGTGCCGGTTGCCACCTTCGCCATCGGCGAAGCGGGCGCCGCCAATGCCGCGCTGCACGCCATTGCCACGCTCGCCACCACCGACGACGCGCTGGCCGCCGCGCTCGAAGCGTTCCGCGCCAAGCAGACCGAAGCTGCCCGCGCCATGACGCTGCCGGTGTAATACGCACATTCGCACGCACACCGACTAGCCCCAAGCCCCCGAATCCGGAAAGACGCGCAATGCCAACCGATATCCATCCCCACCTGGTCGAAGCCCACACGCCGGAGTCGCGTGCCGAGTTCGGCATCGACAATCCCAGCGCGCCGGTGCTGCCCGGCGCCTGGCTAGGCATGCTGGGCGGCGGCCAGCTCGGCCGCATGTTCACCCATGCCGCGCAGTCGATGGGCTACAAGGTTTGCGTGCTCGATCCGGACCAGGACAGCCCGGCCGGCACCATCGCCGAGAAGCACATCTGCGCGGCCTATACGGATGAAGCCGCGCTGGCCGAGATGGCCAAGCTGTGCCCGGCGGTGACCACCGAGTTCGAGAACGTGCCCTCGCTCTCGCTCGACCGGCTGGAGCAACTCGGCGCCTTCGTCGCGCCGCGCGGCTATTGCGTGTCGATCGCGCAGAACCGCATCGGCGAGAAGAAATTCTTCGCTTCCTGCGCCGAGCGCACCGGCGTGCCCACCGCGCCGCACTGGGTGATCCAGCACGACGCGGACGTCGACCAGGTGCCCGAGGACCTGCTGCCCGGCATCCTCAAGACCGCGCGCATGGGGTATGACGGCAAGGGCCAGGCCCGTGTCAGGACCCGCGAAGACGTGCGTGCAGCGTGGCGCGCCATGCAGCACGTGCCGTGTGTGCTGGAAAAGATGTTGCCGCTGGCCTACGAGGTTTCGGTACTGGCCGCGCGCGCTGCCGACGGCACCACGGCGACCTGGCCGCTGGCCGAAAACGTGCACCGCGACGGCATCCTGTTCTCCACCGTGATGCCGTCCACCAGCGTCTCCGACGAGATCGCCGCGCGTGCCCGCGCCGCGGCCGCCACCATCACCACCGAGATGGGCTATGTGGGCGTGCTGTGCATCGAGTTCTTCGTGCTGACAGATGGCTCGCTGGTCGCCAACGAAATGGCGCCGCGCCCGCACAACTCCGGCCACATCACCATGGACGCCTGCGAGACCAGCCAGTTCGAGCAGCAGGTGCGCGCCATGGCGCGCCTGCCGCTGGGCAGCACGCGCCAGCATTCGGCCGGCAAGATGCTCAACCTGCTGGGCGATGTGTGGTTCGAATTCGGCCTGGAACGCACGCCGGCCTGGGACGAAGTCGTGGCCCAGTCCGGCGCCAAGCTGCACTTGTATGGCAAGAGCGATGCGCGCCCCTCGCGCAAGATGGGCCATGTGAATTGCGTGGGCGGCGCGGCGGCCGACGCCGAGCGCGCCTTCGATGCGGCCCTGACGGCGCTGCACATCGCGCCTTGATGGCATGCCCGGCGCATGCGCCGGGCTTTTCCGTTTTCCTGCTTTCGCAGCTCCGTAGTTTCGAAGCTTCGTAGTAACGCTACCTCAGAGATCCCCGATGTCGCGCATGCCCACGTCCGCCGAACTTGACCAAGCGGTCCAACTGCTGGAGGCCGGCGAGCTGGTCGCCTTCCCGACCGAGACGGTCTACGGCCTGGGCGCCGACGCGGAAAACCCCGAGGCCATCGCCCGTATCTACGCGGCCAAGGGGCGCCCGTCCAATCACCCGATCATCGTGCACGTGGTGGATGGCGGCGACATCAGCTACTGGGTGGACGATGTGCCGCCGGCCGCGCAAGACCTGATCGACGCCTTCTGGCCCGGCCCGCTTACGCTGATCCTCAAGCGCGCGGCGCATATCCCGGCGGCGGTTGCCGGCGGCCAGGACAGCATTGGCCTGCGTTGCCCGTCGCATCCGGTTGCGCAGGCGCTGCTGGGCCGCTTCAAGCGTGGCCGTGGCGGCATTGCCGCGCCGTCCGCGAACAAGTTTGGGCAGGTTAGCCCGACCACGGCGCAGCACGTGCGCGACGAGTTTGGCGATGCGGTCTTCGTGCTGGAAGGCGACGACGTTGAGGTGGGCATCGAATCGACCATCGTGGACCTGTCGCGGCTGGAGCAGGGCATTGGCCCGGTGCTGCTGCGCCCGGGCGCCATCACGCCGGCCATGATGGCGAAGGTGCTGGGCGTCACGCCGTTGCCGCCGGATGCTGCCGCGCCGCGCGCGTCAGGTACGCTGAAGGCGCACTACGCGCCGCATACGCCGTTGGGTTTGTGCTCTGCCGCGGATCTGCCTGCGCAACTGGTCGATTTGCCCGCCGACGCGCTGGTGGCGTGGGTTGGTGTTCAGGCGGCTGCCGATCCGCGGTGTGTGTGGGTAGAGGCGCCTGCCGATGCCGAGGGTTATGCGCGGGCGCTTTATAGCTTGTTGCGCCGGCTGGATGGGGAGGGGTTTGCGCGGCTGGTGTTTGAGGCCTTGCCGGCTGGGCATGAGTGGGATGGGGTTCGGGATCGGTTGCAGAGGGCTGCGGCGGCGTTTGGGGAGTGAGGGGGGTGTTGTTGGTTGTTGGTAGTAACTGCAACTGCAACTGCAACTGCAACTGCAACTGCAACTGCAACTGCAACTGCAGTTTCACCACCCCTGCGGGGCGGCGACCTACTTTCTTGTCTTGCCAAGAAAGTAGGCAAAGA